>CAZVPD010000040.1:8449-24023 GCA_964628455.1 uncultured Lachnospiraceae bacterium | reverse complement strand
CCCGAAATAATTCATCGACTGATTTACCGGTTTTTCCCCTTATGTCGTCCACCGATGAGGAAAGCGTGATTTTTCCGTCTGAGATGAAGAGGGCATCATCCAATATTTTTTCGACATCCGAGATCAGATGGGTGGAAATGAGGACCGAAGCTTTTTCATTATAGTTTGCTATTATGGTATTCAGGATATATTCCCTCGCTGCCGGGTCAACACCGCCAATCGGTTCATCAAGCAGATAAAGCCGGGCATCACGGCTCATGACCAGGATCAGCTGAACTTTTTCTTTTGTTCCCTTTGACAATGTTTTTAATTTATCATGCGGACTGATTTTCAGATGGTCCAGCATTGCATAAGCTTTATCTTTTTGAAAGTCACCGTAAAAATCCGAAAAAAACGACACCAGTTCGCTGACAAGCATCCAACTGTTCAGATATGTTCGTTCAGGCAGATAAGAAACGATTTTCTTTGTTTTCGTTCCCGGTTTCATTCCGTCTATCAGTATGCTGCCGTCATCGGGCGTCAGCAATCCTGCAATCAGCTTAAGCAACGTTGTTTTGCCGCTGCCGTTGGGACCGAGTAATCCCGTGATGCGTCCCTGTTCCAATTTTATGTCAAGACTGTCAAGGACATACCGTTCACCGGCATATCTTTTTTTCACAAGTCTGCATTCCAGAACCGGGATATTCGTTTTCGTCTCGGACATGTTATCCATCGATCAGTTTCTCCTTTAAAATATGAATGATATCATTTGCCGAATAACCGTAAAGCTGCATTTTCGATAAAAAATGATCTGTAAATTCAGTCATCATTTCCAAACGCGTCCTTTCGATTATCTCCTTGTCTTCCGTAATATTACGGCCTGCCGTACGCATGGTAACTACCAGCCCGCCGTTTTCAAGTTCGGCAAATGCTTTTTGCATAGTATTCGGATTAACGGACGCTTCCGAAGCAAGTTCGCGAACAGGCGGCAGCCGTTCTCCGGGTTTATAAATTCCGGATATGATGCGAAGTTTGATTTGTTCGACGAGTTGGAGATAAACAGGACGGTCGTTTTCGAATTCCCATTCCAATATGATTCCTCCTTGTATTAAAGTACTAATACAATAATACAATATTTTTTATCGTTTGTCAATAGTTTTCGAATTATTTTTTTATTTTTATCTTGCAAATATATATGAAAACAGCTATAATATACAATTAACTAAAGTTATTTCCGGAGGTTTATTTTAATGTTTAAAATCACACACCGCAAATCGCTCAACGAATCAAACGTGATGATGAAAATTTACGCGCCGAAAATCGCAACGAAAGCCAGACCGGGTCAATTTATTATTTTCAGGCTGGATGAATGGTCCGAGAGGATACCTCTGACGATAGCCGGAGCGGATAAAGAAACCGGTGAAATAACGATCATATTTCAAACAGTCGGAGCCACAACCAAACGTCTCGGTAATCTGAGTGAGGGCGACTTTATCCAGGATTTTACGGGACCCCTCGGTCGGGCATCAGAACTTGACGGTTATAAAAAAGCTGTTGTCATAGGCGGAGGGCTGGGCTGTGCCATCGCTTATCCTCAGGCGAAATACCTGTATTCCACGGGCTGTAAAGTTGATATCATTGCAGGATTCCGCAATAAAGATCTGATCATGCTCCGGGATGAAATGCAAGCATGTTCCGACCGTCTGATCATCATGACAGACGACGGTTCGAACGGCCATAAAGGACTGGTGACCGACGCGCTGCGTGAATGCATCGAAGCGGGTGCGGATTATGATATAGCCATTGCGATCGGGCCGCCGATTATGATGAAATTCGTCTGCAGACTGACGGCTGAATACGGTATTAAAACAATTGTCAGCATGAATCCTATCATGATTGACGGGACTGGGATGTGCGGCGGTTGCCGTGTCAGCGTCGGCGGAAAAACGATGTTTGCGTGCATAGACGGTCCGGATTTTGACGGACATGCGGTTGATTTCGATGAACTTATCATGCGGAATAAATCATATACGGATAAAGAAACACAAGCATGCAATTTATTAACGAAAGAGGTGGAGCCGGATGCCTAATATGCAAAAAAATAAAACTCCGATGCCCGAACAGGCTCCGGAAGTCAGAAATAAAAACTGGGATGAAGTAGCCTGCGGCTATACGGAAGAAGATGCGAAAAACGAAGCTCTGCGCTGCCTGGGATGTAAAAACAGGCCTTGTGTAGCCGGATGTCCGGTTGCCGTTCCGATCCCGGAATTTATCGGTGCTGTCGCCGAAGGTGATTTTTCCGGAGCATATGATATCATCAAACAGACAAACGCTCTGCCGGCAATCTGCGGACGCGTCTGCCCTCAGGAAAGTCAGTGTGAAGAAAAATGTATTCGCGGTATCAAAGGCGAAAGTGTGGGTATCGGAAGGCTTGAACGTTTTTGTGCCGACTGGGCATTGAAGAACCATCATAAAGAAAAAACAGAAACTGCGGCGCCGAACGGCATTAAAGTCGCGGTTGTGGGTTCCGGCCCGGCCGGATTGACCTGTGCGGGTGATTTAGCCAAGGAAGGCTTTGATGTCACCATATATGAAGCTCTGCATATGACAGGCGGAGTATTGGTTTACGGCATACCCGAATTCCGTCTTCCGAAATCGATCGTAAAAAGCGAAATCGATGCCTTAACGGATTTGGGCGTAAAAATAGAACTTGATACGGTTATCGGACGTACCGTTACGGTGGATGAATTATTTGAAGAGGGGTTTCAGGCTGTATTTATCGGCAGCGGTGCGGGACTGCCGTCGTTTATGAATATACCCGGTGAAAACAGCGTAGGTGTTTATTCGGCCAACGAATATCTGACGCGTATCAATCTGATGAAGGCTTATCGTGCCGAATATAGCACGCCCATCAGGTCCAGTCGTGTTGCAGCGGTCGTAGGCGGCGGAAACGTTGCCATGGATGCCGCACGCTGTGCGAAGCGCCTGGGAGCTGAAACAGTATATATCGTATACAGGCGCAGCGAAGAGGAAATGCCTGCCCGAATCGAGGAGATACATCATGCCAAAGAAGAAGGCATTATTTTCCTGCTGCTGACGAATCCCATAAAAATAACGCCGGATTCCGGCGGAGTCGTAAAAGCGATGACCTGTGTCAAAATGGAACTCGGTGAACCGGATTCCTCAGGACGGCGTCGTCCTGTCGTTATTCCAGATTCCGAGTTCGAACTGGATGTCGATACCGTGATCATAGCGGTGGGAACAAGCCCCAATCCGCTTATACGAACCACAACTCCGGGGCTTCAAACCGATAAAAAAGGCTGCCTGATAACAGAAGACGGCGTTACGACGACACGGTTAGGAGTATACGCGGGCGGGGATGCGGTTACGGGCGCGGCGACTGTTATTCTGGCGATGGGAGCCGGAAAGCTGGCAGCCGAAAAAATCAGGGAATTCATATCGGGAAAAAAATAAACACGGATAAAGCCGCGTCTTCTGCATCAACAAAAGCCGCGGCTTTCCATCCGTTATAACATATAGGACAGGATCTCAGTTTATAGCTGTTCGGCTAAGAAATCGTCTTTTATAATTCCGTAAATATAATAATCGCAATAGGTTAAAACCATTTTACCCTGCCGGATAAGCCCTTCTCTTACAAAACCGCATTTTTCCAGAACTCTGCATGATGCGATATTCTCTTTCGTCACGTCGGACCAGATGCGCTGCAGTTCGGTTTTGGTAAAACAGAACCTTACGACTGCCTTGAGCGCTTCGGTCGTATATGAATTGCCCCAGTATTTTTTGGCGAGTTTAAATGCAACTTTTGCCATTCTGGAATTTTCGATGTTATAAATCTGAATATCTCCGATGATTCTGTCGCTTTCTTTTAATGCTATACCCCATAAAAGCTGTTCTTTACCGAAATTTTTATGCTGAACTTCGGCAAGCATGGATCTGGGATTGATTTCATTGCCGTCTGAATCTCTATCCCAGTGTTTGTAAATATCGGTGTCTGCGGTAAATTCTGCCCAATCGTAGGCGTCATCCGGAATGATCTTCCTTAAAATCAGCCTTTCTGTTTCAAGTTTCGGAAGATTTTCATAATAATCTTTTAACAACATAAATAAACCTCCCCTGATGTATTGAGTCAATCGATTTTTGAGCCGCAGTTTTCACAGAATTTAGTGCCTGATTTATTTTTGGTACTGCAGTTGTTACAGAATACGGGTCTCGGTTTTTTTTGATCGACTGCTAAAATACGCTGACCGGAGTATTGCCCCGGATAGCGCGGCGGGGTGGATAATGAATTGTCCGCTTTCTCGCCTGCGTTATAATTCGTTGTAACACCTCCGATCTGTTGCCCTTTGATCAATAGATTCCGGAATTTTTTTGAATAACGACTTAATTTTTCATATAAATCATAGGTTATCGCGGTTTTTGGAGCAAGTTCCAAAAATATCAGGTTCGTTTTTATCAGAATCCAGGTGTCAAGAAAAGCATATTTAATAACATACGTTAAAAATCCGGCGAAGAGCAGTGCAAGAATGACTTTCATATCCGGTAAGAGTATTCCGAACAACGCAGCAAACAACAGGAATAAAATAATACCGCAGAGAATATACAGGGTAACAACGGTCAGCACGGTACCCGATGCATTTTTATATAACTTCTTCCTGTTCTGATAACAGAAGACTATACCGTCCGCCGCACTTTTATAAACATTTTGTTCATCGTTATAAAATGTATAACCGAGGCAGCATTCAGCGGTATACCCGAGAAAAATGTCTGTCAGCAGGTTGCTTATCAGGGCAGCTGCATTTACACCGGAAACCGAATCGGCAGCGCTGTGTGCCCGTTCCGATATATGCCGAATCTGTCTGACTGCTCCTCCGATCCATGAATCGACAAGAAAATAAATGTTGGCGGTTGCGTAACGTTTTTTTGTTCTGATAACTGCATATACAATCTGATCCTCAGGCACATCCCTATTTGAAATCGTATCGGTGATGACTGCAATATGCCCTGCCTTTAATAGGTAACCGATATAATGTGTCAGATAAAAATTGACGAGTCCCGACACTATAAGCCAGACGATAAACATCACTACAAACACATCTTCACCGATGAGTGTTCCGATGCCAAGAAAAACAGACAGAAGAATACCGGAAATCAATAATATGGCTGCTCCGAGAGCGAGTTTTAAAAAACTGAGTTTCAATGTCTTTTTAAAAACAGCGTATGCATTGATTCTGTTTTTCCCGTTCATAGAAACCTCACGGCACAATCTTGTAATATATTATATTTTTATTATACATGCAATAGTCTTTTTTGTCAAGCGCGTTTCATGAAGGATGACAAAAAGCAACACCGCGGGTACCGGGTATTGTCGATTTTATCATAAGTTCAGGAAAGATAAGGCAAAAAATGAAAAATAAAAAGTTATACGATTTTATTACGGAACACAGACATCTGACTTACCGCAGGTCCGTTCCCATATCAAAAGCAGATGTATATCAGGCCCGCGGTCTTTCGGTGAGGGCGAGAATGGCAGCCCGTTTTTGCGAAGCTGCTGAAGCCGAATCGGAAACACCGCGGATACTGCCCGGTCAAAAAATAGTCTTGATTCGTACTCTTCCTGCCATGCCGGATGTTCTGACGGCCGATGAATGGACGGAAATCAAAAAAGCATCGTTTGTACACGAACTCGGTTATATCTCTAATATCTGCCCTGACCACACATATGTTATATCAAAAGGATTTGCGGAAATCCGGAAAACCGCCGATGAATACGGTCGTTCCGTTTTGGACGCCATGTCCCGGCTGTGCGTTTCTTATAGATCCGAAGCCGAATCACAGGGCCTGACCGAAATTGTCAAAACACTCGAGCGCGTACCCGAATACGCTGCCGAATCATTTCGTGAAGCACTGCAGTTCTTCCGTATCATACATTACGCCTTGTGGATGGAAGGGAATTATCATAACACAGTCGGACGATTTGACAAGTATATGATGCCGTATTTACAGCACGACCTTGATGCCGGTATCCTTACTCCCGACAGCGCCGGAGAACTTCTGGAAGACTTTTTTCTTTCATTCAATATCGACAGCGATTTGTATCCCGGAATCCAGCAGGGGGACAACGGCCAGAGCATGATGCTGGGCGGTCTGACGGAGGATGGTACGGAAATATACAATCTCCTGACGTCTATGTGTCTCGAAATCAGCGGTGACCTGAAACTGATAGATCCGAAAATCAATCTTCGCGTTACGAAGGGAACACCTCTTTCTCTTTATGAAAAAGGTTCGGAACTGACCAAAATGGGGCTTGGTTTTCCGCAGTATTCAAACGATGAAACGGTTATAAAGGGACTTTTAAATCTCGGATATGATTATAAAGACGCGGTAAACTATACAGTCGCCGCATGCTGGGAATTTATAATCCCGGGCAAAGGTATGGAGATCCCGAATATCGGAGCTTTATCGTATCCGTTATGTGTTGACCGCGCGTTTCGCAGCGCGGTTTTGAACAACTATGACTTTGACGCATTCAAAGAAGAAATCGTAAAAGAAATAAAAGCAGAATGCGATTTCATCACGGATCATATCAAATCCGTATGGTTTGTTCCTTCTCCGTTTATGGATCTTCTTTACGGCGGATCAGACATATCCTCGGGAGCTTATTACAACAATTTCGGAATCCACGGTACTGGGATCTCCTGTGCGGCTGATTCGATTGCAGCGATAAAAAAATACATTTTCGATGAAAGGCGCTTTACAGCTGAGGAACTGATGAATGCGGTTGATCATGACTTTGAGGGATATGACGAAATGCTTGCACTTCTCAGGTATGAGGCGCCGAAGTCCGGATCGGATGATGCCGCCGATATGTATCTTGTTTTTCTGACCGAACAATTCGCAGGAGCTCTCGAGGGCAAAAAAAACTGCCGCGGCGGTTGTTACAGGGCGGGAACGGGTTCTGCCATGTTTTATTTATGGCATGCCGGGCAAATAGGGGCATCTCCTGACGGCAGACGTAAAGGCGAACCGTTTTCGGCCAATTATTCTCCGGGTCTGTTTACGAAAATATCAGATCCCGTAAGCGTTATAAATTCCTTCACGAAGCCTGATCTGACGAGAGTTATAAACGGAGGCCCGCTTACTCTGGAATTTTGCGACAGAATGTTCGTCAATCCCGATTCCGTTAAAAAAATCGCATGGCTGGTAAAATATTATATGGAAAAAGGCGGACACCAGCTGCAGCTCAATGCGGTCAATATCAGCAAATTATTGGATGCACAGAAGAATCCGGAAAAACACAAACAGCTGATTGTCCGAATCTGGGGCTGGAGCGCATATTTCTGCGAGCTTGACCGTGACTTTCAGGATCATGTGATTGCCCGCCGGGAATACGCATTGTAAAATGAAAGCGATCATATTCGATATCAAGGGTTTTTCAATCGATGACGGTCCCGGTATACGCACAACGGTTTTCTTCAAAGGCTGTCCGCTCAGATGTATCTGGTGTCATAATCCTGAGGGCATGACAGCCGAAGCGCAGCTTTGTATTAAAACAGCGCAGTGCACCGGCTGCGGAAAATGTCTGATAAAGTGCAGTCATGCAGACTGCAGGCAATGGGAAAGGTGTCTGCATATCTGTCCGCACGGTAATATCAGCGTTGCGGGCAAGGAATATGAGACCGATGTTCTCGCCTCGATGCTGATACGGGACAGGGATCTTTATTTTTTAAGCGGTGGCGGTGTGACTTTTTCGGGTGGAGAGCCGATGCTGCATATACCTTTTATCCGGGAATTGATCTCGCGATTATCGGGTATACATACCGCTGCGGAAACCTGCGGCCATATACCTGCCGACTTGTTTCAAGACGGCATCCTTCTTTTCGACCTGGTGTTTTTCGATCTGAAACTATTTGACAATGACAGCCATATAAAATATACGGGTTTGCCGAACAGGCAGATTCATGAAAATCTGCGTTTCCTGCAGAAGTCGGGCCAAAAGCATATCATCCGGATCCCTTTGATCCCGGGTATTACGGATACCGAAAACAATCTTCGGGGATTAGCTCTTTTAGCCGGTGATTCCTTAGTGGAACTGCTTCCCTATAATATTCTGGCCGGTGCAAAGTATCCGAATTTCGGGATGCAGTATACTTTCACTGGGACCGAACAGCCCGTCAGTCAAATCAATGATTGCCGGAAATATTTCAAAAATGTCAAAAGCTGATAATGAAAGGACATTTGCCGCGGTCCGACGGCAAATGTCCTTTCATTATATTGTTTCATCAGTCCGCATATATCCGGTATCCGTCGGGATCAATCGTAAAATCATCGGATGTTCCGTCAATATATGCGGTGATTACGGCGATCTCTTTTTTTATAGTCAGATAGGTTTCCTCACTCAACTCATCTGTAAACTCAACCGTTTCACCTGTATTGATGACGGTGACTGTCAATGCGGAAATGAATTTCTTATTGGCGGACCATTGATACAGAACATCCCCGTCCGTATCCGATATCAAAAAATCATATCTGCGTCCCGAGTTGTGTCGGATGGTGATCGCATGATCCGTATTGTTTTGTATGATCAAAGAGATTTTCAGTTTGCCTTCGGATGTATCGGCAGAAGTTATCACATCAATGCCCGTATTTAATGTTTTCAGCAAATCAACAAGACGGGCTGTAACTGCCGCAGCCTCGGCTCTCGTCGCTCCGTCCCGCGGAAAAAGCATATTGTTCCCTCTGCCGTAAATCAATTGCAGGAGGACAGCTTCGATTATATCGCCTTTATACCCGGGAGTAATTTCAGAATCGTCTTCAAAGGGCACCGGCATCATTTTTATCACGGCATATTCATTGTCCGTCATGTGTTTCAGAGCATTGATGATATAATGTATCATTTCATCTCTTGCAAGCTGCTCATCCGGATCGAAACTGCCTTTTTTATCGATTATACCCGTAATCACCAGATCATACAGATTTCCGGCTCCCGCATCTTCGTTTTCGACATCATCGAAAAAGTCTTTTATATCTGTTGCAGCAAAATAATTCATGTTTATATCCAGAGCCATGTGAAGCATACGGACAAACTCCATACGGGTGATTTTCGCGGCCGGTTTGAACCTGCCGTCTTTCATTTCGAAAATTTCGGAATAATCGAATTTTTCGGCAGCTTCCTTGCACCAGCAGTCCGAAATATCGGAATATGTCGCTTTGGCACCATCGTCAGATAGGATCCCTTTGCCCTCATCCGGACGGCCGGCTGCCGTGACCGGCAAAGCCGTTAATGCAATGAAAACCGCGAGTATAAGAACAAACAGTTTGTTTTTCATGTGATTGCCTCTTTTCCTTTTATTATATAAAATATCAAGAGTTTTATTGAATTATAGTTTGATCAAAATCTTCTGATGTTTCTTAAGACGTCAGATCAATCAAAATGTTCCGCATGATATATAAAAGCAGGAGAGCCTTCTGTCTCTGTAACAGAAAACTCTCCGCATTTTTTTATGAATTGCAGTTGTCTTCAAAAATCGTATATTCGCCTTTTATGAAAACCTGTGTCAAATCGCTTATCTCTGTGATTTTAACGGATGTCTCGATGCCGCACAGACACGGTCGTCCGTCAGAATGCATATCGGAACCGGCAAATTGTTTTAATCCGTAACTCTCCGCATACCACCCGGCACGATCGTTTACGACATCGGTCATGCTTGCATTTTTTATCTCGACTGCATCGATTCGTCCCGGATTCAAATGGATCATCGGTATATATCCGGCTTCCCGGAACGGATGAGCGTGTACGATAAAGGCGCCGTCGGCACGGGCGCGGTCAAGATATTCATTCAAACTCCAGTTCATAAGATCCGGATGAGACAAAAGCCATGCCTCGGTAAGACCGTATGTCAGAAAGTCAGCACCCTGATATGTATATTCCCAACCGAAGCAGACCGTCATACCGAGTCTGTCACCTTCGTCCGCCGCGTTTTTATATCCCGTAGAAAACAAAGCAATACGTTTATCCCAGGGAAGATCATTCGGAACCGTAGTATTGCCGTTGAAGAAATGGTCGGTTATGCAAACACCCGAGTATCCGAGCCGATGATAATACCGGACAACATCAGATCCGCATATCCGTGAACAGCGGGAAGTTTCCGAGGTATGGCAATGCGTCTCGTATCTGTATAGCGGCATGATGAATTAAGATTCCTTTTTTATAAAATGCACCAGGGTCCGGCTGACTGCAGTACCGACGATCAGGCAGACGACAGCCTCTATCGCTGCGTTGAATGTTACAAGGATACCGATGACCGCAACAATACTGTCGGCACCGAGTAAGGACATGACGGCGGGTTCCGTGCCGAAGAATAAGACAAGCAGCCCCAGAAAAAATACTGTATTGAGCACAGCTCCCGAAAGATTTGCGATGCTGTGTGCCAAAAACTGTTTCTTATCCGCTTTCTTCAACAATTTAAAAATCAAAGCGACCAAAATTCCCATAGCGATCCGGGGAGCCATACACATAATAAAAGTATATACAGGATTGATTCCGAATAGCATGGTGCCGAATGCATCAAGACCGAAGCACTGTAAAAAGCTTGTCAGCCCGAATATCGTCCCTAAAACGGCTCCGTAACCGACTCCCCCTATAATTGCTCCCACAGACACGGGCAGGGTTAAAAAAGTAATCGAAACAACGCCCGCCTTCAGATAACCGAGGGGGGTAAAAGCCATAATGATGATAATGGCGACGAGAATTGAGAGTTGAACCAGAGAAAGTGTTTTTTTTCGTCTCTCCTGCATTGAGT
The DNA here is from genome assembly GCA_964628455.1 of uncultured Lachnospiraceae bacterium. GTDB lineage: Bacteria > Bacillota > Clostridia > Oscillospirales > CAG-272 > JAQVWU01. The sequence continues at coordinate 13,224 of CAZVPD010000040.1, read as the reverse complement.
TTAACATTATATTGCTCCTTAAATCAGCTGTCGCCCCTGTATCAGGGTGCAACGCATTTATTTATAAACAGCTTTCAAGGCTGAATATATCGTTTTTGAGCCTTAGCGTTTATTTTTTGTATTTTATTTAATCCCTTTAAAGTTAAAGTCTCTTCGTAATGAATATTGTGCCTGCAGTATGGAAGGCATAAAGCGGCGTTGAAGCCGGTTGCAATGATATCCGATCGTTCAGATTCGAATTCAACGCATATCTTATCCAATAAACCGTCGATTATGCACGCATGTCCGTATATGGCCCCCGAATTCATAGAATCAACGGTGTTTTTTCCAAGTACGGACTTCGGTACCGCAGGACATATTGAAGGAAGTTCGGATGAATTCGCGGTCAAAGCGTCCAGTGACATATAAAGTCCGGCTGCGATGATGACACCGCATAATTCACTGCCTTTATTAACAGCCGTAAACGTGGTGGCATCGCTGATATCGATTACAACGAAGGGCGGTCTGCATAAATCGAAAGCGGCTGCCGTATTGGCAACAATATCCGCACCGAGTTGTGTATGATGATCGATTTTTATATCAAGGCCTGTTTTAATGCCGGCTTCAACAAATACAGACCGGCAGCCGGTCAGAATTTTCAGAGCCGAATCCAAAACATTCGAAAGAGGGGGTACAACGGATGAAATAATGACATTTTCGATTTTCGATAAATCCTGTCTGCCGATTCTGAATGCATTATCCGCCATAACGGCATATTCGTTGTCGCAGCGCCGAACATCCGAAGTTAATATTGTGCTGAAAAGATACCGGTCATCTTCAAACAAGCCGAATGCGATTCTGCTGTTTCCGATATTTACGGCAAGCGTCATATTTTTCACCCCAGCCCATTATATAATATATCTAAAATAATGTCAAGTTTATTATTGACCCGACCGATATTTATGATATAATACTATGTGATATATAAAAAACAGGAGGATTGTGATGGATAATAAACAGTGGTTCCGTAATGCCGGCTACGGCATGATGATACATTGGGGGCTTTATGCTCTTGTCGGCGGAGAATGGCGGGGAAAGCGGATGGACTATATAGGCGAATGGTCCCAGTCTTATTTCCGGATACCCAATGAAACATACGGGAGACTAACTTCGGCGTTTAATCCTGTTGAATTCCGTGCCGAAGACTGGGTGACATTGGCACGCGACAGCGGAATGAAGTATATGGTGATCACATCAAAACACCACGACGGGTTCGCTCTGTTCCATACAAAAACAGATCCGTATAATGTTTTCGACGCGACTCCGTTCGGACGCGATGTCATAGCCGAACTTGCGGAAGCCTGTTACAAACACGGTATCAAACTCGGACTTTATTATTCTCAGGACCTTGACTGGCATGAACCCGACGGAGGAGGCTACACACGCGGCCATACGAACGCAGGCATGAGCTGGACAAATGACTGGGATTATACGGATAATTCCGTAAAGGATTATTCACGATGCTTTGAAACCAAGATCAAACCTCAGGTGAAAGAAATATTGACCGGATACGGAGATCTTTGCCTTATATGGTTTGACACGCCCCTGACACTCAACCAAGCACAAAGCCGCGAACTGTATGATATGGTTAAAACTTACCAGCCGGATTGTCTGGTCAATTCGCGTATCGGCAACGGATTAGGCGACTACCGGTCGTGGGGTGACAATCAAATTCCCGATGAAAGTATGAAGGAAGGTCTATACGAAAGTCCGGCTACGCTGAACAGAACATGGGGTTATAAAGCGTTTGACACAGACTGGAAACCCGCGTCGGAGGTAAGACGCATACGACGTCATTTAAACGAGCGGGGAATCAATTATCTTTTAAATATCGGGCCCGACCACCTCGGCCGCATACCGGCTCCCGCCTGTGATATTCTTCTTGAAGCAAAAGATTGATTTTAAGAGCCTGAGTTCATCATCCGAACGCATGGTTTATGCCGGACGAAGACATATACCGGCTTTCCGGCAGAAATATTCAGCCATTCATTCACGATATACCTTGACAATAGGTTTTATAAGAAGTATAATTCATCTGTGTTATCATGAATAGAAACAGAAAAGGAGCGATTTTTATGCTTGCCGCTACACCTCCGATGGGTTTTAATACCTGGAATACTTTCGGAACTCTGATATCAGATGAAATGATCAGGCAGACAGCGGATGCGATGGTCGAAAAAGGCCTGCGCGATGCCGGTTACGAATACCTTGTGATTGACGACTGCTGGTCCGAACGCCGGCGTGATCCCGTAACGAATAAAATCATACCCGATAAAAAGAAATTCCCATACGGTATGAAAGCTGTCAGCGATTACGTTCATTCCCGGGGACTCAAATTCGGTATGTATTCCTGTGCAGGAGTCCGAACCTGCGGAGATTATCCGGGCAGTTTTGACCACGAATATCTCGATGCGGAAACGTTTGCCGAATACGGCTGTGATTTTTTAAAATACGACTTTTGTTTTAAGCCCGGGAATTCTGCCGGTCCTCTGCTTTATTACCGCATGGGAATGGCACTTAAATCGTGCGGAAGAGAAATTCTCTTTTCCGCGTGCAACTGGGGTTCCGATGATGTCTGGCGCTGGATACGTTCTTCGGGGGCACACATGTACCGTTCGACGGGAGATATCAACGACAGTTTCCAGTCATTCAAAGATATAGCGTTAAGTCAGACAGATAAACTGGGGTTCAGCGCACCCGGATGCTTTAATGACATCGACATGCTTACGGTAGGTATGTACGGAAAGGGAAATGTGGCTGCAGGGGGCTGCGATGATATTGATTATAAGACTCAGTTCGCACTCTGGTGTCTGTTCAGCGCTCCCCTTATGCTCGGATGTGACATCAGAACCATATCGGAATCTGCTTTAAATCTTGTGAAGACCCCCGGACTTATAGCTATAGATCAGGATATCGAGGCACGGCCGGCTTTTTCTGTCGGCGGTCATCCCTGGGATCCGTCAAAAAAAGTTTTTATGAAGCATCTTTCGGGCAATAAATATGCCCTCGGGTTTTTCAATCTCGGCGAAAGCGACGGGAATATACCGGTATACCCGTTTGACTGCGGTCTTTCGGCCGGTTCGGGATATGCATTTGAGCTGACTGATCTGTTTACGGGAAAGAACGAAGGCACATATACCGATTATATCAGCTTCCATGTCGCAAAACACGACTGTAAATTATGCAGCGTAAAGACAATAAAATTATAAATGGATGATACATACAGCATCTGTATAAAATGCGGCAGAAAACTGACGCAGACCGAATGTGCGCTTCATCGGAAACTGGTCAGCCGTGCCGCCGTCCGATTCATGTGCATGGACTGTCTGTCGGTGTATTTTGATATAACAAAAGATCAGTGTTCGGATATGATCAGGCACTTCAAAGAACAGGGCTGTTCTCTTTTTAATTAAAACAGGCTGCAGCAAACGAAAACAATCGTACGCTGCAGCTTATTTTATTTATTTAAATTATTAACCGACCACAGATAAAAAGAAGCCACGGTTCCGCATGGAGAATATAATTTTTTATAATATTCAAAAGCATTTCTATCTATGGATTCAAGTCCGAATAACCGGCAGATACCTCGCCGTATGCCCATATCATCAAAGCACAGAATATCGCGGCGCTGCATTGAAAAAATCAATAACATTTCCGCAGTCCATGTTCCCACACCCCTTAGTGACGAAAGACGCCTGCAAAATTCGCTGTCAGACAGTGTTGCAAGAATATCGATGTCAAATTCACCGGAAATGATTTTTGCCGCGGCTTCTTTTATATAAGACACTTTGCGTCCCGATATACCCGCATGCTTTAATTCATCCGAGGGTATATCCATTACAGCTGCCGGCGTGATATGGTCTGTGATCCGATACAGCTGCCGAATGACGGTATTAAAGGCTTTGACAGATATCTGCTGGCTTATTATGCAGCGAACCAGCGCGGTGTATATGTCCGGGAAGATCTCGTAGTTTAAAATTCCGGTCTGGTCTATCACATGAGCGATGTGTTCGTCACGTGATTTGAGATAATCGATTTCGGTTTTCCCGTAATTAAAATAACGAATATGCTTTGATTCTATTTCAAGCAGTTTGTTCTTTATATCAAGCCCGCCCGAATATCCGCCGATATTTCCGTCGGCGGCAATCACCCGATGGCAGGGAATAACAACAGGAACAGGATTGGCTCCGTTTGCCCTTCCTACCGCACGGCAGGCGCTTTTGTTTCCTACGGCAGCTGCGATATCTCTGTATGAGCATGTTTTACCATATGGTATTTTCAGGAGTTCGACCCATACACGGCGCTGAAAATCGGTTCCTTGCGGAGCGACGGGAAAATCAAAACTGCGTCTTTTGCCGTCAAAATATTCGCAAAGCTGCATGAAGGCCGTATGAAGCAGGGAAGTTTCCTCTTCGTTGCAGGATTGGCCTTCGGAATTTAAACGGATCTCCAAAACCGCTTCATCAGTCGCGGCAATGCGAATACATCCTATTTGTGTCGCATAAGTGTGCGCGTATATTTTTTTATTCATCCGGCCGCCGGTTTTCCGAACCTATAAATTCTTTGTATATCGTGTTTTTAGCGATCCCTCTGTCCCCGGCTGCCTTTTTTATCGCATCCATTTTTGTCATACCTGTTTCTACATAAAAATCGACATGTTCGCGTATAGACATGGTGACCCAAAATGAATCATCGCGGGAAGAACCTTCCACAATTAAAACATACTCACCGCGCGG
>CAZVPD010000040.1:0-8439 GCA_964628455.1 uncultured Lachnospiraceae bacterium | reverse complement strand
GTAAAACGGCAGACGTCAGGTCCGTGCGGATAATTTCCTCATTTAATTTTGTCAATTCCCGGCAAAGGGCTATTTTTCTGTTCCCGAATATTTCCGACAGGTCAGAGAGTGTTTTTTTTATATGATGAGGTGCTTCATAAAAGATAAGAGTCCGTTTTTCGGCTTTTATGGATTCGACAAATTCCCTGCGCTGAGTTTCGGTACCCTCAATAAATCCTTCAAAAACAAAACGCCTGGAGTCGAGACCGGAAAGAGTCAGGGCGCAGACAGCCGCACAGGGTCCGGGAACCGATGTGACGGGGATGTTTTTTTCGGCGCAAAGCCTGACAATGTCTTCACCGGGATCGCTTACCGCAGGAGTTCCGGCGTCTGTCACGAGCGCGCAGCTCTCTCCCGATGCCAGACGTTTGACGATCGTTTCACCGCAGCTTCGCAAGTTATGCGCATGATAACTGATCATCGGTTTTACGGTATCGATGTATGAAAGGAGTTTGGCGGTTATGCGGGTATCTTCGGCAGCGATAAAATCGACTCCCGATAATATTTTCACAGCCCTTGCGGAAAGGTCGGCAAGATTGCCGATTGGCGTGGCGACCAGATAGAGAGTCCCGCATTCTATTTTGTTTTTCTCATTATTCATCCGATATAAAACCAAACCTTCCGGAATATTATACAAACCATTCACCGGTGCTGTAAATAATTCTTGCTTCATCGGAAATTTTACCTTTGATGTGTAAAAATAACGGTTTCGATGTAATCAAAGCAGGAAACGCACCTTTTTTTGCCTCCACCAATATCAGGCACGGTTCGTTTTCTATATCGGCATAAACCATAACCAGCCTTTTAGGTTCAAGATGGTATTCACGTAAAGCGCAAAACAAATCGACCATACGGTCCGGACGGTAAACCACATAAAATAAACCGCCGTATTTCAATATTTTCTGAGCTGCCGCACAAAAATCACGGATATCCCCGTTTATTTCACGGCGGGCTGCATTTCGGCCGGAATTCTCATTCGGTTTTCCGCTGTTTTTTTTCAGAAAAGGAGGATTTGAAAAAGCGATATCGGCTGACATTCCAAGATTTCTTATATCGCGGCAATCCGCCGTTATTATATGCTCCAGATGATTTAACTGAATGTTTCTATCTATGATATCGGCATAGTCGGGTAGTAATTCGACGGCTCTGATTGCCGCGAATTTTCCTCTTCTGGCGCAGAGAAGAGAAATTATTCCGGTACCGCTTCCAAGATCCGCAGCCGAAGCAAATTTATCCGATTTAATAAAAGCAGCAAGAAGCAAAGCGTCGGTACCAAAGGTCAGACCGGCTTTTTTCTGTATGATTCGGAGGTCGTCGTTGATATCGGTCAGCGTTTCATCGGAGCCGATTCTTATATTTTCCATTTTTATATTTTAGATTGTAAAAGTTTGTTTTAATAAAACCGGGGTCAGCGGTTTATACCTCTGACCCCTGATTTTAACATTATTGTCCGGTTACTGTATAAGTAAAATGTGCCGAATAGCGTATGGTATCTATACGGTCGTATTATTCGTCCTTAACAGCCGCCTCAACGGGACAAACATCCGAACAGGCACCGCAGTCAATGCATTCTTCCGCATTAATAACGTATTTCCCGTCTTTTTCGGAAATAGCACTGACCGGACACTCTTCGGAACATGCACCGCATGCGATACATTCATCCGTAATTTTATATGCCAAAATGAACACCTCCGTTTTTTATATGCCGTTATTATAACACAGGATACATGAAAAGTCAAACATCAAATATATCTGAAATTGTTAACAATAATAAACCATTTTATTGCAATAGTCAGTCTTCCAGTCCCCCAAGATCCTCCTCGCTTTTTTCACCTTCGCGACGTACATAACCCTTCACTTTAACGATATCACGGTGATACACTTTGCATGGCTGGTCCGGTGTCTTCTGCAGACGAACTTTAACCAGACCGGCAAGGGGAATCGTTTCAATAACCAAACCGTCACCGTCGGGTGTTTCAACGATCGAATCGACACGGGGCGTTTTTTTCAGCTCCTCGCTGTAAACGTCATATTCATAACGCAGGCAGCACATAAGACGGCCGCATGCTCCCGATATCTTTGCCGAATTTAAAGAAAGATTCTGCTCTTTTGCCATTTTTATAGAAACCTGGACAAAATCTCCGAGGAAAGTGTGACAGCAGAACGGAAGGCCGCAAACGCCCAACCCGCCCATTATCTTCGCCTCATCCCTGATACCTATCTGCCGAAGTTCGATACGGGTTCTGAATACGGATGCAAGATCCTTGACAAGTTCACGGAAGTCGATCCTTCCGTCCGCAGTAAAATAAAACAAAAGCTTATTATTGTCAAATGTATATTCAACATCAATCAGCTTCATAGTTAATTTATGTTCACTGATTTTTTCGATGCAGACATTGAATGCTTCGATTTCTTTTAATTCGTTTTCCTTATAGTGGGTTTCATCCTCCGGTGTGGCTGTGCGGATAACACAGCGCAGGGGATTGACGATTTCAGTAGATTTTACCATACGGTTCCCGATTGCAACATTTCCGTATTCAAGTCCGCGTGCGGTTTCTACTATTGCATGAGAACCGGCTGTAAACGTCATGCCGTTCGGATTGAAATAATATATTTTGCCGGATTTTTTAAAACGGACACCGATTATTTCGGTTTCCGGCGTTTCGGGTCCCGTTTTGCTGCCGATATCAAGTATATCGCTTTTTTTTTCATCCATGTGTGATTCCTTATTTGGTGTTATTTGTGTGCTTCATTCCACATATTGCCTGCAAAGAGGATTGCCGTTGTCTTTAAATTGACATTCGAATAAAGGCTTTCATGTGTTTCTGTTACGTTTTGTATCATAAAGCGCAGGGCTTCCGCCGACAGGCGTGAAGCATCCTCGACCGCACTGTCATAATCCTGATAAAATAAAAACAGGTGCTGAAGGTTATCTTCACCGGGCATCATAAGCAGACTTTTTACATACACCAGGTCCCGGAAAGCGTTTTCAAGAACCGAAAAAAAATCTGCCAGTTCTTCCCTCTTTCCGGCGATCGCTGTTGAAAAAAGATAATAATCCGCTTTTGAGGATGATGAGAGTAATTTGATAAATTGTTTGGTTTTATTGTATATTTCGATTTCGCCGGAGGCGGAACGGGGTAAAAGCTTGCTTTTTGCAGTTCCGATACATCCCGCAGACGAACGAAGGACGAACTTATATGCGGCTGCATCTTTACGGCGTAAATCGGATGCTCTTTTATCAGATCCGGATATATATCGGTCCAGTTCATCTTCATCAAAAATCTGCATGCGTATCAGCGGGGCACGGGATAAAACAGTCGGGAGAAGTCCCGCAGAGCTCTCGCAAAGCAGAAAGATATACGTATCATGCGTCGGTTCTTCAAGCATTTTTAAAAAAGCGTTTTGTGCCTGAACAGTCATTGTTTCAGCTTCTTCGATGATAAATATTTTAAAATCAAGTTCGTTTGCCGCAAGCGATGCGGCTTCTTTCAAATTGCGTATTGTTTCAACACCGATTGTTTTACGGTTTTCCTCATGCGAAATGACCGAAACATCGGGGCAGTTTCCGTCCGTTATTTTTTTTGCGGCTTCGGGTGCGAGAGCACATGCAATTCCGGTTACCAGCGTATGCCGTCCGCTCCCCGAAGGACCCTCCAGCACATATGCATGAGAAAGCCGGTCGTTTTCTATGACTGCCGTAAAATATTCCTTTGTCCGGGCGTTTCCGAAAAGTATGTCCAAACAGGATTTTATCGTGCCGGGCATATCTTTCAAACCCGCTGACAGCGTTCTACATCCATCACGAATATCGTAGCGCCGCCAACGGTAACTTCAGCCGGAAAAGAACCCATGGCGGCGGTATTATAACTCAAATCAACAGGAGCAGGCTGAACGCGTTTTTTACTGTTGGAGCCTATGAGTTCTATAATCCGGTCTACATCCTCATCATTGACGCCGATTAAAAAAGTGGAATTTCCATTCATCAAAAAACCGCCGGTCGAAGCGATTTTTGTTGCAGGATAACCTGCTTTGCTTAAATTGGAATTTACAATATGAGCATCATCGTTATTTACTATTGCAATCAGAAGCTTCATTTATAATTCTCCTTTTTCTTTTATCACGTCAATATAATCGATTTTATGATTTTTCAGAATATCCATTATGATTGTGTCGATCATTTCACCGGGCATAATGATCGGGATTCCGGGAGGAAACGGACTAATCGGACATGAAGCTATCCTGTTTAAACACTTTGAATGATGAATCCGTTCTGACGATAAAAAAACGGCATCGCGCGGCATCATCGCCCTTGCGGGAATATGTTTTTTTTGCGGTTCGAAGGCCGGCGCCGACGGATTAAAACAAGCACATAATTTCAGAAGAAACATGAAGTCATCATCCGAACTGAGAAGCGACGGTATAAGGACAACATGATCCGAATCGGCGAATTCACACATCAAACCATTGTCCGCCAGATATTCATACAATTTTACGGCGTTTGAATCCCGAATACACAGTCTGAACGGATCCTCCAGATCAAATTCCGCAATCCGGTAATTCATATTTTTCAATGCTTTTTTTGCATCGGCGACATTTTTATACAGATCATCAAATTTATGAATATTTTTACTCGCATAATCGATGCAGGCACAGACAGATGACATTAACAGATAAGAGGGGCTGGATGAAGCGAATAATTTCATTGCGGAAAGAAGTTCATCCGCAGCAAATGTTTTATCCGAATGCAGCAAGGCGGTTCCGGTCATGGACGGAAGTGTTTTGTGCAGGGAATCGACGACGAGATTGGAACCCGCGTTATAGGGATGAAGTAAGCCGCCATTATGAAATGCCAGATGGGATCCGTGTGAATTATCGGTGATAAGAGGAATGCTTTCTGGTATAGCGGCTCGCAGCTCGCCGATATCTGTCATTTTTCCGTAGTAATCGGGAGAAGTGACGACAACGGCCGCAGGTTTGATGTTTTCGCATAACAAGCGGATTCTGTCATTCTTTTCATTAAAAAACCATACCGGTTCGATACCTGTCAGTGCAAATGCATTCACCACCGACCGGTGACAGTTCCGGTCACAAATAATTTTTCTTGAATCGCTTCGCCTTACGGCTGCCGTTATAGCGGTTTGAAGTGCTAAAGTTGCTCCCGATACCGAAAACAGGGTGACTGAAGTTCCGTATAACTTTTGCGCTGTTTCTAACGACGCACTTATTCCGCTTCCCGTTTCAGGACAATACAAATTACCCGTGCATTCGAGTTCGGTAACATCATACGGCAGAACCGAATCAAAAAAAGCGCCGATGCCTTTTCCGGCGTGACCTGGCATATGAAACCTGATGAAATTTTTATTTTTATAATCGATTACATCGCTTATGATTGATTTATCGGTCATTGCCGTCAAGTTCTTTCGGTAAAAATTTATATAAGAAAAAACACATCACAGGCAATCGTGAACGGTTTCCGGATATAAAAAAGGACGAAACAAACACCCGGGGTGCAGTCGGCTTTATCCGGAATCGGCGGTTGTTTTTTTCTCAGACTGAATCATTTATAAAATAAACCGGAGCAGTCCGTCTGAACCGCATTCAGTGCGGCTGAAACGGCACTGACGCAATGAGGAAGAACTGCCCGGTCTTTTTAGAAACGTATTTTAAAAACGGGGGGTGCGTTCTTTTGCTTCAACAGCAGCGGCGGTCAGCGCTTTTGCAATTTCGGCGTCTTCCTCAAGTTCGGCTTTATGGAAAAGCACATCGACTTCACGCTTTGTTCCCACTCTTTTCAATGAATTGCAGGCGGCAAGTTTTATTTCTTTATTATCTTCGTTGAGAAGGGACATAAGCGTATCGACACAGAGAACATCCATTTTTATCTCTTTTAAAGCATCGATCGCTGCCAGACGTGTTTCCATAGGATTGCCGTAAGCGGCAAGTTTCACGAGTTTTCCGGTGTTTTCCTCTTCTGCATAACTCTTAATTTTTTCTGTGATATTCTTTTTTACGAACAAATTTTTCAGCGAATCCAAAAATCCCATTACTCATTGTCCTTTCTGTCATTATCATATGATGGTTCGAATCGGTCTATAGTTTTAGATGTATTATACGACAGATGATTCCGAATATTCCGTATAATGTATTATATCATCAATAAATGAATGGCGTATGAACGCACAATACAGAGATGAATTTTTTGCGGCTTCATCATACGCCCGAATAAGCCGAAAATCCGCCGTCAACCGGGATGACGACACCATCCACAAAACCCGATGCTTCGGGATCACACAGCCATAACAAAGTACCGGTCAAATCTGAAGGATTCCCGAATCTTTTAAGGGGAGTATGATTCAGAATTTTTTCGCTGCGCGGCGTAAGGGATCCATCGGCGTTTATGAGCAGGGAACGGTTTTGGTCTGTTATAAAAAAACCCGGTGCGATTGCATTCACGCGAATCCCGACAGGAGCGAAATGAACGGCAAGCCACATGGTAAGATTGGAAACGGCGGCTTTTGCACCCGAATAAGCGGGTATTTTTGTCAGCGGGCGAAAACTGTTCATACTGGAAATATTGACAATAACCGGATTTTTGCGTTTTGCCATTCCGGCCGCAAATACCTGCGTAGGTAAAAGCGTACCGATGAAATTCAGTTCAAAGACGAATTTGATCCCTTCAGGATCGAGGTCGAAAAAAGTCACGATATCCTTAAGCGAATCATTCTCCCGGTCAAGGTCTTCGGGAAAAAGATATTCTTTTGTAGTCGTTCCTTTGGGATTGTTTCCGCCGGCGCCGTTGAGTAAAATATCACACCCTCCGAATGCCTGATCAATGACCGATTTTGCTTCGAGAAGACTGTTTTTTTCGAGGACGTTTGTTTGTACCGCAACGGCGATGCCTCCCGCGGATAGGATACTTTCGGCAACTGCTTTTGCAGCTTCAAGCCTCAGGTCGCAAACAGCGACATTCGCTCCGCAGGTCGCGAGAGCGCGTGCGAATTCCGAGCATAAAACACCGCCGCCTCCTGTTATAACCGCCGTTTTTCCTGTCAGGTCCGTTTTTAAAGGAATGTTCATCATAGAAATCTCTCCTTTACGATAATTCGGGTTAAACATATACTTAACCGTTAATTATAAAAATCCGCCGCGCGCGGTAATAAGCAACCGTATGCGCGGCAAAGAAACTATTATTTTTTATTGGAATTTATCGCATTGTTTATCGCTTCGGTAATATTTTGAAACGCACCTTCCACATTGTCGAATGCTTTGTCATCAACGGAATAAGCAATGGTTGTCATCAATGCCATTTCCGCCCGTGATGTGTCCAGACGGCTGTATTGAACGACAATCGGAGTATTGCTTTCAATCAGAATCGCATATGGAACATCGTGAGGGATTCCCCGTCCCTCGGGATTGCGTATTTTGTCCATCCGGATATGATGTGTGCGCCGCGCGCCGCAGAAGGACGAAAACGACTCATCGATTTCACGGTCTTCAAAAAATAAAGTCAGTTTGATCTGCGCATCAATATCCGATGTGTTGATGACACATATTGCCTCATGACTCAATTGATCGTTTTTAGAAACCGAATTCAAATAGGTGTCCGGAATCAGCCAGGTTTTTTTACCGTATGCCTTCATTTTAATGATCTCCTAATATATTATTTTTTGGAAAGCTTATTTAACTGCCGCTGCAGGAACACGGCTTGCCTTTGCATTCAATATAAACATAAATAAAAATGACTTTTATTATTGCTTTTTCAGCCCGTACATATTATAATGACAGTGAACTTATAAAATAACGCTTAAATCAAATCAAACCAAACAGTTCTTCCGCCCTGTTGATAATGAACTTTGCTCCGTATTCAAGCAGTACTTCAGGCGGTCTGTAGCCCCAGGAAACCCCGACAGGAAACATTTTTGCCGCTGCTGCGGTTATCATATCGATATGAGAATCTCCGACATAGATAAACTCCGAAGGCCGGAGATCGAGCCGTCCCGCAACTACAAAAGCCGAAGTCGGATCCGGTTTTTGCGGAAGATCGGTCTGACCGAGAATCATATCAAAAGTCCCTGCTTTGAAAAGTTTGCAGACAATGTCCGCACAATGGTTGTGCTGCTTGTTTGAAAGGACGGCAAGCCTGTAGTTCCGATGTTTCAGCGTATAAATCGTATCGGCTATACCGGGATACAAATAAGTGGTTTCGGTGTAGTGCCGGTCGTAGCAGGCTGTATACTCACGGAGCCTCTGAGATATAAACTCATCGTCATTCTGAAATTCCTGCGGCAGGGAAAGCTGAACAAATTTTCTTGCGCCGTAATTTATGGCGCTTAACAACTCGGTTTCGTTTCGTTCCGGGAGACCGTTAGCCGAAAGCATTTCATTCATGGCTGTTTT
>CAZVPD010000039.1:0-24123 GCA_964628455.1 uncultured Lachnospiraceae bacterium | reverse complement strand
GGAACTTGTTACATAGATGGCAGACCTGATGAGTTTACTTCATATTGTCAAAAGCATGCGTTGATAATGTATGTATGATTCATATCAAGAAATTGATGATTCGTAAAATATCACCGAATATAGGTCGAATGTTGATATCAACTATTTAAAAGGAGTATACCTATGAAATCAAGGAAGAAAATTATTTGTTTCAGTATGTTATTCACTTTAATAGTTGTTTTAGCAATCAGCGTTTCTGCATATCAATTTGGCAGTAATAGCCAAACCAAAGGATCATATACAATAAGTGGATATATCTACACTATAGGATCCACTTCAGTCGGAGCTGATACTACAACAAATTCAGGTTTATCATCTACAGGAGTCTATACTATATCCGCACGAATAGTTGGATATGCTCCGGTTATTCGTAATTATATTAACCACCCAGGATATACAAGTGTATCAGCAACTGCTCCAGGTGGTATAAATTCTTTTGGTTCACATGGAGCTACGTCAAGTGTAGGTGATTTTGGATTTAATACACCATATTAATTTTTATATAACTACTGTTCAAAGAGCAATTTATAATTGCTCTTTGTAATATTTTTATTAAGTATTTTGTTTTTCATAATATAATGGTATAATATACTAAAATGGGGTGAAGTGATTGAAATTTAAAACAGAAAAATATATTGTATTAATTACTATAATATATATTGTTATAATAACCGGATGTTTTTCTTGCAAAAACAATGAAATAGTAAAAGATACCGATAAAACCGAAAATGCAGGTATATATATAAATTCAAATTACATACCGCTTAATCCTTACAGCAATCAGGTAAAACATTATTGTATGATTGATGATAAACATTATTTTGATCTTAACGTTATGTCTGATGACGGAACGATGAATAAAATATCTGATAATATACCATATGGTAATCCGTTTAATTCGAATATATTTGGAATCGCAACAGATGGTGAATATCTGTATTGCCATGCCTGGAATCTGCAGATAAATGAAAATTCAACCAATGAGCGAAAATTAGGTTTATATAAAATCGATGTAAATAAAAAAATCGTTGAACCGCTGTATGAATGGGAAACGCCTAATGGTATATCGAATCATTATTCAATTACATTTGAAGGCGTATATATATATTTCTTTATGTCAACCGGTAATACAAATGATTTGTGCCGAATCAAAAAAGATGGTACAGGCTTTGAGAAATTAACAAACAATGACGGAAGTGTTTATACAGGAATGTTTTTTGTGAATGATCAGGTGTTTTACCATAAAGAAAGTAAACTTTACAAAACAACGATTGATAATATAGACAACGGAATCTTATTTTATGAAAACTTGTCTACAATAGAATTATATAATGGATATTTTTATTGTACTTATATTGGCAGTAATGACTTTATAAGAATTAACGCAAATGATCCTACATCAACAGAGTTGTTGATTGATGATATGTGCGCGGATTATTATATTATAAAAGATGATATAATATATTATGCAAAATATGATCCTGTTGTATTAATTAAAAATTCGCAAGGATTAGAAACAAGAAACGCAACTCAAGGACAAATTTATATGTATAATATAAACACAAAAGAAAATAAGAAATTATTTCAAAACAATGAGATAGATTTTCATCGAATATATAATATAAGCGATACTTCTATCATCGCTAATGCTAATACCAATACGCAATTAATAGCTTCTGCAGAACAAGGGGGGCTTTATATTGAATATTACATCGTCCCATTGGACGGAAGTGAAGCTTATTATATAAAAGATCTGACTCTTAATTTAGTCGGAACATAAGCAGGAGTGTATAACAATGAAAAAAATTCATAGGGTTTTTTGTTTATTCATGATTCTTACTTTATTGTTAATCAGCTGCCGTAAAAATGATCCGTCATCCGATACAGAAGAAGAAACAGCAGGAGCATATGTAAAGATAGCTATACCATTGGATATGGAATTTGAAACAACCGGAAATATGCAGGTGTATGACAATGTTTTATATTTTTGCGGGATGGTGCCGGATAACGGTGATTTCCGGGCAGCTATGATAAAAATAGATCTTGACGATTTATCGGTTCAATATGACCTATTAAATACAGAAACATCTCCGTATTTGATGGCAGTTACAGAAAACAAATATGTATTTATATTCTCAAATTTTCCCAAATCAGCTGTTTTGCGTATAACAGATAAAGATAATAATATTACAGCTGAAAAACAGGTGTCAGATTTAATTACATTACAGGAAAATCAATATGATCAAATTTGTCTGGCATCAACAAATGATAAAATATATATTGCCGGCAACAGGGCATGTGCTGTGCTTAATGAAACCGGTAAAACAATCGACACATATAATCTTTCCGGCAATGTAACATCATTGCTAATTAATTCAAAAGGCGATGTATACATTATCGGGAGCGCCAATAATAATATTTCGCTGGATATCATTGATATAAAGTCGGGAAAAATAAAAAGCGGTAATGAGTTTACAGATGATTTAAGGAAAACCGGCGGGTTTGCTTATTATATCGGTGACAACAATAATATATATATACGCACTGAGACAGACCTCTTAAAATATAATTTTGAAACTAAAAAAACATACAAAATCATAAACTGGGTAAATACCGCAATATTTGCCGGCGGAATTACCGGTGTGATTCCGTTAAACGATGATAATTTTATATTAGCCGGTCTGGATGTAACCACCAGCAAGAGTGCCCTCTGGCAGCTTAATAAAGTAACTGAAGAAAGTGTGCCGGAGAAAAAAATCATCAGAGTATCCTATATGGAAGACGGAACCAATAATATACCGATGGCTGCAATAAAATTCAATGACATATCTGCAGAATATCAGGTTGTCTGCGAGGAATACCGGTCAGTAAAGAATACAGACAATTATCAAGAACTGTTGTCTGCATATGACGCGGATTTGCTGACCGGAAAAATCGGTGATGTTTTAATCATGTCCAATGAAACAGATTATGAAAAATATGCAAAAAAAGGCGCGTTTTGCGATCTGTATGAATTTATGAATAATGACGATACTTTTTCATCAGATACATTATTTGAATGCGTAACAAAGTCATATGAAACTGACGGTAAACTTTTTATTGCTATTCCCGAGTTTACTATAAACACGCTTGTCGGCAAGAATAAAAATCTGCCGAATGATACATGGAACACAAAAACTATGCTTGATCTGGCAGACTCATTGCCTGACGGAGTTTCTCTTATTAATGGCATGACAAAAGCAACCATGCTCAATACATTTCTACTTGCAGGAGCAGGCGAATTTATTGATTTCGAAAACAGCAAATGTTCATTTGACAGCGTAGAGTTTATCTCATTGATTGAATATATATCCTCATTTCCGGAAACGATGATTCAAGATATCGATATGCAGGATATAAGTTCCTATTTAAATGATGAAGTATATTTGTATGAAACGATATATTTCGGGAGCTTTACAGATTATCTTTTGTTAAGAGCAAGGTTCGGCTTTGACGATGAAATCGAAATGATAGGATATCCGTCAAAACAAGGCGGTGCCGCTGAAATTATGCCGATGAAGTATTATGCCGTTTCGTCCGTAAGCGAACAAAAAGCCGGAGCGTGGGAATTTATAAAATTTTTATTATCAGGTAAAAACATTGTAAACGAAATGAAGGGTATGAGGTATATACCTTCATCACGGGACACATTCCATGATTGGCTGGACAGCGAACAAATGCTTTACTATTACTTTCCGGACGGTTCATTAAGATACCGCGCCTCTTTGGAGCCGATCACCGGAGAAGAAGATTCATCAGGTTATGTAATTGCGCTTAACGATTATTACATTGAACAATTTGAAACATTTATTAATAATATTTCAAACAGAACGGATATACCCGTAAAGATCACGGAAATCATCAGAGAAGATATTGATATATACTTCGCCGGAAATAAAACAGCCGCGGAAACAGCTCAGATTATACAGAACCGTATTGGTATTTATGTGAATGAAAATAAATGAAATGAATAATGTTATGGCAGGAACGTAACAGTTAATTACAAAAAACCGCATGCCGGCATCCGGCATGCGGTTTTGTTTATAATTATTTAAAGTCAGTCGCTGTAGGCTTCGATGGTCTTCTCAAGCTGCTTGTTCGCGTTTTTCTCGTTCTTGGCGTAAAGCGAGGCGAAATCGCGGCTTTTCGTCGAGAACATATACTGGCCTATGCTGTTGAATATCGCGAGATTGTTGTCGTAATAGCCGAGGTCGTATACCCGGCCGGCCTTGACGATGTTGAGCATATCCGTAGACTCCTCGTCGCGGGTATACTTGGTGGAGAGAGCCACGTCGAAGTAAGCGGGAAGGACGCTCCTGTATCCCTCGGAACTCAGCGCCTCGAGAACGACCGATGTCCTTTCGGGGTCTCCGGCGGTGATCGGAACGAGAATGAGGTTGCATCCCGCGTCCACATTGGCGTAATACTTGTCTACCGATTCGTCGAACATCGGCCACGGAACGATGCCGAAATTGGCGTCCATATTGCGAAGGAAAATGGTCCCGCGGATATTGGTGTCAAGGAACAGGGCCTGATTGTTGATGAATTTGCCGTAGATACCTTCGGCGGAGGCGATGCTGGTATCAAGGCCTTCCCAGGGCGAGCAGTGCCCGGCATCTCCGTCGATCAGATCAAAGAAAGCTGCGAATATCTCGACGGTCCGGTCGGTATTCAGGCTGAGATAAGGCAGGTCGTTCTCGTCCTTCTGAACGATGCGCTGGTTTCCGGAATACAGCACCTGGATCGGGCCGATCCATTCGTCGGTCACATAGCCCGTCTGGTCATCGGCAAACGCAATGGTGCCGTCTCCGTTGAGATCGAGGGTTCCGCGTTCGGCGTATTCGACGAATTTTTCGAAAGTCCACGTATTGTCATACACCAGCTGATAGGGATAATCCATTCCGAGATCGTCAAAAAGGTTCTTGTTGAACATCATGGCGTTTGTAGCACCCAGATTTTTATAGCTGATATCGCCCACCATCATAAAAAGTTTGTTGTTGATGCGCAGGTTTTCTTTTGCGGTCTGGTCCCACCAGGGTTTTTCAAGGTCGACAAACGGAAGACCGCTGTTCCAGTCCAGCACCAGCTTCTGCAGCGCGTAAGTAAACGAAGCGCGCGCATGGGGTATGACGATATCATATGCGTCTTCGTTGGCAAGGATGGATTTGATGCCGTCGGTTTCATAGTTGGCGTTGGATGAGGGGATCACCTCGAAAACGACGTTGAAGCGTT
This sequence comes from uncultured Lachnospiraceae bacterium, assembly GCA_964628455.1. Classification (GTDB taxonomy): domain Bacteria; phylum Bacillota; class Clostridia; order Oscillospirales; family CAG-272; genus JAQVWU01. The sequence continues at coordinate 18,813 of CAZVPD010000039.1, read as the reverse complement.
CGCCGACTTTGGCGTTGCGCTGAAAAATCGCGTCGTTCATGATCTCCCCGTTGAGCTCTTCCGCATACATATCCTCGATCCAGCCTTTGTCGTTGCGTATGAGCATGCGGAACGAATAGCCGCCGTAATCGTTTTCCGGCAGTTCGTCGGATAAAACGGTGGTTCCGGCTTCCGTCTCGGCAGCAATGGTCACGTCGGTTTCGGCAGGCGCTTCCGCAGCCGGAGCGCAGCCCGCGATCAGCGGGGCGGCGGTCATGGCGCAGACAAGCAGGAACAGCAGAATTTTTTTCATAAGCACTTACCTCGTTTTTTATTATTCTTTATTCTTTATTCTTTATTCTTTAATTTTTCGGCTTCATAAGCCGCTTTTACGGCTTTCGCCAGCTGATCCGCGCAGGAAGTCGCTTTTTTCCCGCAGGTGTTTCCCGACAGGGCTGCGGCGATCGCTTCCGCCGTCATCCCTTCGGCAAGGATCGAGACCGCTTTCAGGTTTCCTTCGCATCCCCCGGTGAAAACGATGTTTTTTACCGTGCCGCCGTCGAGTTCGAACGTGATTTTTTTCGAACAGACGTCCTTTGTTTTGAATTCATGCTTCATATATGGTTATGTTTTCTCCCGCCTGTTCCGTCAGAACGCTTTGAAAATAAAGCCCGTATCCTGCAGCCTTTCCTTGATGCGCCGGACGGCGTATTCCTCGTTCTCATGCCACGGCAGGTGCAGGTCGACCCTGACATCGGTCGTTATCTCCTCACCGAGCCATACGGTGTGGATCATCGATGGTTCGACCGAGAGCCCGATGACCTCGATATCCGAAGCGGTCAGGGCGGTGGCCGTCACGATCAGGATCACCCCGGCATCCATCAGGAGATTGGCGACCTCGCCGAGGCGCCTGATATGCTCGCCCCGTTCCGGTATTTCACCGGCCGTTTTGATATCCGCGGCGACGCCGTAAAGCAGGCTGCCGATGCCGAGGTAGTAGACATTTTTCCCCTCGCCGAACAGACGGCGCTCAAGCGCTTTCGCGGCTGTCTTCTTGCCCGATCCGGGTCCCCCCGTGATCAGCACCAGCGCAGCCTTCTGATTCAGGCGTTCCGCGCGTTCCATGGGCGTGATGGAACTCTGTTCCCATTTGTAATTGCGGCGGAGGACCAGTTCTCGGGGTTCCGTCAGCCGGTCGGTCAGCGCTTCGGTGATGATGCCCCCGCCCGATATCTCATAGTTGTCCACAATGACGAAACGTCCGGTTGCCGTAAATTCGGAAGCGAGGTCGAAAGCGACGGGCTTGTCGCAGACAAGCACGCACTCCGCCACGTCGTGCCGGCAGATATTCGCTTTTTCCCCGCTCGATAAATTCGAAGCGTCCATGACGCCGATGATCTTTTCGAGCCTTATTTCGGCTTTTGCCGTACCGATCTTCAGGGAATAGGTTTTATTCTGTTCCATCGGCGCCCGCCCAAGCCAGAACAGGCTTGTTTTGATTCTGGTCCCCACATGCGGAGCCGGTTCGTCCGCTTTGACGGCGATCTCGCCGCGTCGGATATAGATCTGTTCGTTGACCGTGAAACCCGCCGATGTGCCCGCGTGCGCTTCTGTCTGCGGGGGGCGATTGAACGCCTCGATCGTCTTCACCGTCGTCCTCTTTCCGGAGGGGTAAAAGACGATCTCGTCGCCGACTGCGACAGAACCGGAATCGATCATACCCGCCACGATGCGGCGGTCGTCGCCTTCGCGCGTGAATTTATAAACGTCCTGAACAGGCATGCGGAAAGGCCGGCCGTCGGCTTCCTCCTCCGTTGTGAACGCGTCCAGTTCCTGAAGCACCGTATTTCCCTTATACCAGGGAGTCAAAGCGGATGCCGCCGCAATATTGTCCCCTTCCGTTGCGGAAACGGGTATAAAACAGGTCGGCTTCACATTGATTTTGTCGAGGAACGCGCTGTATTCCGAGACGATGCGGTCAAAGACGGCGCGGTCGTAGCCGACAAGGTCGAGTTTATTGACCAGCACCGCGATCTGTTTGATCCCCAGCATGGACAGCATGTAGCCGTGCCGCCTCGAATTTTCGCGCACACCTTCTTTTGCGTCTATGACAAGCAGGGCGGCTTCGGCGCGGGACGCCCCCGTGATCATGTTCTTCAGAAATTCGATATGGCCGGGCGCGTCGATAATAATATACTTGCGTTTTTCCGTCTTAAAAAAGCACCTTGCCGAATCGATCGTTATCCCCTGCGAGCGCTCGTCCTTCAGAGCATCCAGCAAAAAAGCATATTCGAACACTTTGGAATTTCGGCGGCACATCTCGCGTATCTGTTCAATCTTGCCTTCGGGCAGCGAATTCGTGTCGGCCAGCAGGCGCCCGATGACCGTGCTTTTCCCGTGGTCGACATGTCCGACTATCACTATATTCATTCGGGTTTTATTTCCTCCGGAATCGTTCTACATGCGGATATTATAGCATAACATACAGACAAATGCAACATTATATGATGTTCCGTCCAAAACACAGAACGGAAATCATAAATTCTGTCGGTATTTTGCTTTTTATCGGTATAAAAATCAAAAATAAATAAAACAAAAACTTTCGGAATATCGAACGCTTCAGGCCTTTTCCCCGATCTTCACTCCGTAACAGGACAAAAGCGGCATATCATAGAAATCCCTGACCGGAAAGACGGGGGGCCGGGTGCGCCACGCATAGTGGAATTCCGCGGGCAGCGTATACGGCCTTGCCGTTGTCACCAGAAGTCCGTCCTCTGTAGCGACGGCTTCCGTACAGTCTGTCAGACCCGACCGGTCTTCCACGTTCATCCCGTCTGCGCGGTTATCCATGGCAAACACATGGCGGCCGGGAGTCAGACGCAGCAGCAAATGGGATTCGTCCGTCTGTTCCGCGCCGATGACAGCCGCGGCGGTCTGACCCGGTTTGCCGTATACACAGGCCAGCGCGGTATTTGCCAGCCGTTCGCCGATGATCACATTGGCGCCCGAGCTGTTGTGGATCCCGTCCGTCACCGGCAGATCTATGGACGGCACGACATACACGTCTTCGGCCTCAAGCGCCGCGCGCCTCTGGGCGTCGCGGATCTGCCCCCAGAAGATATCGTTTGCGCCGTCCGGGGTACCTGTCCAGCGGTTCAGCTGGACCGTAAGGACCGGGTGCGGACCGAATTTTTCGCGCCATAAAGCTGTCATACGGCAAAACCGCCCGAAGTAACCGGCAGCGTCTTTTTGATTGGCATCGGAGCAGCCCTGAAACCAGATAAATCCTTTGAAACTGCCGGTACGGTCTATCCGGCTGCACATCTCCCTCCAGCAGGACCCCTCCTCCTCCGGATTCCAGGCGGCCAGAGGCGTGCCGCCGACGGCAGCCGGCAGAATGCCGACCGGGACGCCCAGCCGGTCGTGAAGGCGTCGCGCAAAAGACAGCGCGGGAGAAGTTCCCGCAGCGTTTTCGGGACAGCCGAACACACTTCCCAAAGCATCGGAAAGCGGGTGCGCGGCTATGCTCCAGTTTCCCCTGTTGGTCAGCGCATGCACGCCCAGGCACGGAGGGTCATAGGCCGAATCCCTGCCGTAACCGGTCATATTGCTCTGGCCGGCCGTGACGTAAATATCTCCGACTCCGACATGGTACACGCATTTGATCCTGTCCAGCCACAGATTTAAACCATTGCGGACCGCCGCCTCAAAGCGGTACAGGCCGCCTTCGGGAATAACCAGGTCCGCAGACCAGCAGCGCCCCCGCATCCTGCACGGCGTCCAGAAAACCGCGTTGAGGCTGTCGTCCTCCCTCACTACACGGACGGCGACATAAGACCCGTTATCCGGCAGATCGTTTTCCAGTATGCCGCTCCAGGTATAACGTGCATATCCGTCCGCATCCCGCTGCAGGATCCGGAAATCCGTCAGTTCATCCCGCCCGTTCCGTTCGTCTGACCTGTTCATTGTTTTTCCTCCCGAAATAATAAGACTCGGACCGGCCTGTCCGGAGACTTTCTCCGGGATACAGCAGGTCCGGTTCCGTTTGACTGTGATCAATAAGACATAAAACAATATACGGATAAACCCGCATCGTCTCAAGGGATGCGGGCTGATTCATTCGGCTGTATTTTTTCCGGTCAGAGTTTTTTTACATATACGGGCGTATAGGTAAGCCTGCCGTCTATATGTTCGCTTTTCATCAGGGTGATTTCGGTTACGGGCTGCTCCTGCCGCGGTACGGAACGCGAAAAAGCGGCCGGATTGAAAGAGGTGACCGTTTCGACCTCGCGTCCGAGTGTAAGATGCGGATTGTATTCGCCGTCATCCGCCGGTAATCCGTTTTCTTCCAGCGCGGTGACCAGCTGTCCGCGCAGGGCGGTCAGTTCGGGCGATACTTTGATCCCCGCCCAGTGGACGTTGCCGGTACGCTTTTTAAAAATCCCGTAGCCTCCGAGGACGAGTGTAAAAGGGGAAACCGTCACGCTGTCCATGGCTGCGATGACTTTATCCGTTTTTTCCGTTTCGCCGATAAAGGCCAGCGTGGCATGAAGCGTTGAGCGCGATGAAAAATTGCCTTTGAAGGACTGTGCTTTCAGCCGCGCGATCACTTCGCATAAATGATTGAGCACTTCTTCGCTGAATGTCAAGGCGATAAACAGACGCATATCCAAACCTCCGCCGAATAATGTGTATAGGCCGGGACACGGGATCCCCGGTGTCCTTACGCCGTTATCATTATATCGCTTAACTCTTGACTTGTCAATGATATACTGTTATAATAGTGCAGATATTGCAGGTAAAAACAAGAAAAAACATTGTTCTGTGCCGGCAATCTTTCTTATCAAACATTACGGGGAGTCGGACATATGATCATAAACACCGAAAAAAAATACCTGGTCCTGCCTGTCGGCAACCATTCGCCCCTGCGTGAAGTCGTCCTGACAAGTGCAAAAGGGGACCCGTACGTCCTTCAGATAAAACTGGACAGCGTCAATCCGGCTTATCACAGTTATATACCGCTCGCGCGGTTTGCGGGTGAAACGGCCGGAATAAACCTCGGCAGCGATGAATTTACACTCTCGGACAACCTTCCCGGGGACATCTACAGGGAGCGGCTGCGTCCGCAGGTTCACTTCACGCCGCGCCTGGGCTGGACAAACGACCCCAACGGACTGATCTTTTATAAAGGGACCTATCATCTTTTCTTCCAGCACAATCCCGGCGGGACCCAGTGGGGCAACATGCACTGGGGACACGCGGTAAGCCGTGACCTTCTGCACTGGGAGGAAAAAGAGATCGCGCTTTATCCCGACAAATCGGGGACCATGTATTCGGGCAGCGCGATCACGGACATACACAATCTGACGGGACTGAAAAGCGGAGAAGAGGACATGCTCCTGCTGTATTACACGGCGGCGGGCGAACCGTTTACCCAGTGCATGGCTTATTCGGCCGACGGGGGCAAAAGCTTTGTAAAATACCCGGGCAATCCCGTCGTTCCGCATATTGCAGGGGCAAACAGGGACCCGAAAGTCGTCCGGTGCGATGAACTCGGCTGCTATATCATGGCTCTCTATCTCGAGGGCAACACCTATACGCTGCTGAGCTCCGCCGACCTGCTTCAATGGACGGAATTTCAGCGGATCGAACTGCCGGACGACAGCGAATGCCCCGATTTTTACCCCCTCGCCTTTGAAGACACCCTCTACTGGGTGTTCACCGGAGCGTCCGACCGCTATTACATCGGCGGTTTTGAAGGCGGTCTGTTCATACCGGTGCAGGAGCACGGCAGTCTGCATGACGGACCGAACGTATTGTACGCCGCGCAGACCTATTCGGGCATCGACGGGGGCAGACGTATACGCATGTCATGGAATACCGCACAGACCGCGGGGAACGCAGGCATGCCCTTCAACTGCGAGATGTCGGTTCCGGCGGACATTTCCATCCGGCGCCGGGGCGCGCGCCTGGTTCTGTGCGCTTATCCCATACCGGAGTTCGATTCGCTCCGGGAGCCCTATATCCCAGGCAGCGGAACCGCATGCGATATCGAAGCGGAGCTTTCTCTGCGGGACAACGCTTCTTTTACCGTATTCGGCCATACCGAACCGCTTGATTCCGTTCCTGCCGGCAGGGACCGCACGCTCATAATCCGGATCATTGCCGACCGTACGGGGTATGAGGCCTATTTCGGCGGCGGCGAATATATCATGGCGCGGGGATTTGAATGCGATTTCGGTCTTCCCCCCCTGGAAACGACTAACGCCGATATCGTTTCGCAAAAAATTTACGGATTAAAATCAATCATCGGTCAGCCGTGTGATTAAAGGGGTATCCAATGGAAGAATATACGGTTTCAATTGATAAGATCATCGACGAGCTGCAGCTCGGTATCGTTTACATGCCTCCCGAGAAGACCGTTCTCGTCTCCCGCGCCGAGGTAAACAGGCCGGGGCTGGCGCTTTCCGGCTTTTTCGGACATTTTGAGGCCGGACGCATACAGATCATAGGTAAGGGAGAACACGAATATATCTCCTCTTTTGATCCGGTCACGCGGAAAACCCGCGTCAGCGAATTTATGTCCCGCAAACCTGTCGCCGTTATTTATTCGACCTCGCTCGAAATCCATCCCGAACTGGAAAGCGCTGCCGAACAATACGAGATCCCGCTGCTGACGGCGGCACAGCCGACATCGGAATTCATGGCCGCACTGATCGCTTTACTGAACCTGAAACTCGCTCCCCGCATCACCCGGCACGGCGTTCTGGTCGAAGTTTACGGCGAAGGGCTTCTGATCATAGGGGACAGCGGCATAGGAAAAAGCGAGACCGCCATCGAACTCGTCAAGCGGGGACACCGCTTTATCGCAGACGACGCGGTTGAAATCAAAAAAGTGTCGTCCAAAACCCTTGTCGGGACCGCTCCCGACCTGATTAAATATTTTGTCGAACTCAGGGGCATCGGGATCGTGGATGTGCGCCGGATTTTCGGTATGGGGTCCGTGAAGGAAACAGAGAAGATCGATCTGGTCATCAATCTGGAACCGTGGGTCCAGGGCAAGATGTATGACAGGTTCGGAGTAGACACGGAGTATATGACCATTATGGGCATTACCATACCGATGTCCACGATCCCGGTCAAACCCGGACGAAATCTTGCGATCATCCTCGAAATCGCGGCTATGAACAACCGCCAGAAAAAAATGGGGTACGATACGGCTGCGGAATTCAACAGGATCCTGATGGGGCAGATGGATGTCGAAAAACCGAACGCATAAAAGACTGCGCCTTGTCCGGGATACTTGCATCGTAAACCTGCACCGGCACTATGATTTTTATACGGTCCGCAATCGATCCATACGATAAATTTTCGGGAGGTATTTCAGTGAAAAAAGCAGTATCGGTCCTTCTTGCGCTTATCCTTCTGACCTGCAGTCTCTTCGCGTGCGCAGAGGCTGCGGCCGAACCCGTGGAAAAAATCGTCCCCGCCGAAACAGAACCCGAAGTGACCGAACCCTCAAACTCCGACATCATCCGCGGAAAATTCGCGGGAACAGGTTACGATGGGGTTGTATTCCGCATCCTGACGCCCAAGCCGGGCGCGCATTTTTACGGCAAGACCGGGGAGAACGAAAACGAGATCTACTACGAAGCGCAGACAGGCGACGTGCTGAACGACGCCATCTTCAAACGCAACATGCAGACGGAAGAACTGCTCGGTATCGTTCTCGAACCGGTATGGGCGGATTCCACCGACGCCGCCACATCGACCCTGAAAAAATCCGTTATGGCCGGAGACAAAGCGTTTGACGCGGTGCTGAACCGGCTTGATTTCCTGATGAATTCGTCGACCGAAAACCTGCTATACAACATACTCGGTATCGGATCGATCGATACAACCGCCCCGTGGTGGGATAAAAACATCGTCCCGGGTTTCACCATGTTCAATAAAAAACTGTATGCCATAGCCGGTGACATCAATTATTACGACGATTACGCCGTGATGACCTTATATTTTAACAAAAATCTATGCACCGACCTCGGCTTCGACCTGCCCTATGACACGGTGGTTGCGGAAAAATGGACGTTTGACAAATTCGCCGAGATGACGAAAGCGTCCTCCTCGGACCTCAACGGCGACGGAGCTCTGAAAATCGACGACGATCAGTTCGGATATGTCAATCATGAGCATTCCGTGCTTCATCTGATCTACGCCTTGGGCGAAAAAATGAGTTCGGTCGATTCCGAGGGCATGATCACGGTCAACAATTCCGAGAATCTCGTCAACGTCGTCGGCGAGCTGTATGATTTCCATAAGGACAACCAGGCGGTTTACCTTAAGGGTGAATATATCAAGGCGTTTAAAGAAGGACGGGTCATGTTCTTCGGCGAAATGGTGGGAAGCCTTTCGGATTTCCGCGCCATGGAGGATGACTTCGGCGTTCTGCCGATGCCCAAACGGAACGAGGAACAGGAAAATTACAGCGCTTATGTTTCAAACGGATGGACCACCGCGCTTGCGGTGCCTCTGACCTCGGACGATCCCGAAAAAGCGGGAACGGTGCTTGAAGTGATGAGCGCGTTCTCATCGGACACCGTAACGGCAGCTCTGTACGACGTGCTGCTCGAATCAAAACTGATCCGCGACGTCGAATCGCAGGATATGCTTACCTATATATTCGCCTCCAAAGTATACGACTGGGCGGGAGACCTTTCCTGGGCAAGCGACCTGCGTTCGGTCTATGTCTCGGTCCTTACCGCATCGTCAAACACGTTTGTTTCGTCGATGGAAAAGAAAACGGAAGCGGTGCAGAAAAAGCTCGATGCGTTTATCTCGAGCTACGAAGCGACGGAATAGTTACAAGAAGAGTGCCGGACGGGTCAGCCGTCCGGCACTTTTTATATTCCCAAACCGGTTCTTTTAAATCTGTCTTCCTGCCGCTTTGGTGACCGCGGTTTTTACGGCGGAAGAGATCCAGAGCGCGGCGAAGACGGACACCGCGTCCTTGATGAGATAGGGCAGCGAAACGAGAGCGGCGGCAGGAAGAAACGCCGTCGAGGCGACAAACGAAAACCAAAGCACGCCGCACAGATGGCAGGCCGCAAGTCCCAGCAAAGAAACGGAATGCGCCGCCGCTTTGCTTTTCATGGAGGCGCCCAGCCCGCATAATGCCGCTAGAGGCAGAAAGCCAATGATAAATCCGCCGGCGGTACCCGTTATAACGGCAAAACCGCCCCTTAGAGACGAGAAAACGGGAAGTCCCGCAGCCCCGAGCATAATGTATACCAGCACCGATGCCGTGCCGTATTTCCGCCCGAGATAACAGCCCGCGAGCGCGACCGCAAAAGTCTGAAGCGTTGCCGGGACCCCCGAAGGAAGAGGAACGGCGATCTGCGCCAGTATGGCCGTCACCGCCGAAAACAGGGCGATTTCGATCAGAACGCGCAGGCGAGGCCCGGCGGAGGTTTTCGTCATACGGGGAATTTTACGACACGCGCGGCCGAGGCGCCGTCGAGGAACAGGTTCCAGTCCGGATGTGTTTTCAGAATGGTCGCCGGAACCGTATTGGTGACCGGACCGCTCAGGGTAAAATAAACGGCGTCCGCCTTGACCGCGTGGGGAACGACCGACAGGATGGTTCTGCACTTCATGATCTGTCTGACCGTCATGGAGAGCGCTCTGTCGGGTACGGCAGCGGTGTTTTCAAACCAGCCTTCCCCGACCTGCTGAGCCTTGCAGCGGTCGTCAAGCCGCACCGCGATGTACGCCTCGTCGGTATCGAAATCGGCGGGAGGGTCATTGAAAGCGATATGGCCGTTTTCACCGATTCCGACCACGCCGACATCGATCGGGCGCGCGGCAAGCTTCTGCTTTAAATCGGCTGCGATCGCCGCGATATCGCCTTCACCGTCAATCAGGTGTGCCGCGTGAAGGCTGACTTTTGAGACAAAACGTTCGTTCAGGTATTTGCGGAAACTCGCTTTATGAGAAACGGAAAGGGCGATATACTCGTCCAGATGGAACATCTCGACTTTGCTCCAGTCGACATCTTCATGGACCAGCGCGTCAAACATCGGAAACTGCGACGCCCCCGTGGAGAGAAGGAGCCGGGCGGACCCGAGGCTTTTTATGGCGGAGCGCAGTCTGTCCGCGATGCTGTCCGCGGCGCGCTTGCCCATTTCGGCAGGGGAGGCATAAATTTCGATTTTCATAGATCATTCTCCTTTTTTTATCAGCTTTTAATATCCGTCAGCTTTTTAAATGCGCGGGCGATCTCTTCCGCCGCTTCGATCCCGACGGAATTTGTCTCCTCGTAATGTCCGCGGCCGTTTATGTCCGCAGCTTCGGCAAAATAGGGCGCGTCCTCATCGACGAGAAAATCATCGGGAGATACGATATAGCCGATCTCATCGTTTGCCAGCCCGAAAACGAGCAGATCGCCGTCCCCCGTTATTTCGGCAAGAGAGGGGGGATTTTTTATTCCGGCGTTTGCGGCGAGAGGACCCGCGCTTCCTCCCCACGCGAGTTCGGGAAACAGTTCTCCCGGCACCAGCGCGCAGTTTATATCGCCGATCGTGACAAGAGAAACTTCGGTTTTCAGTGCAAGGCCGTATTGTCCTCCGCCCTTTTCGGGATGCGCGCCGATCACGCCCAGAAAGGCCATAGCGATAAACGCCCTGTTGTCGAGGTTTATTTTAAAAACTTCGGTTTTTGATTTCAGAAACGGTGCAAGAGCCCGTTCGTTGTCTATGCCGAGAATAAAATCCGCGAGTATTTCGCCGGTAGCGGCGACGTTTTCCTCAACGGGAAGATCCTTTCCCGCGCTGTCTTTCAGGCGGTTGGTCGAAATCAACCCGCCCAGCGCTCCCGCTATGAAGATGAATTCATCTCCGGTCGTTTCTGCGATCTTTCTTCCCATATATGCGGGGAAGTCCGCGCTTATCTTTGAGTTCTCCGAACGCAGAGCCTCGGGATGCGCCCCGTAATTGATGATCTGAAAGCCCCGGCTCCCGTCCGACGGCTCAAAGCGGAAGCGGTGCAGGAGTGGACTGTATATCTCGGGAAGGCGTGAATCGCGCTGCAGGCCTTCGGTATCGGCGAAGCCGTAGTAAAGCTGTCCCTCCCGCCTGTCTTCGCAGGCAAGCCTGACAGCCTGTGCCGTGCCCGAGACCACCTTTTCCATGAAGGAATCCGACAGGCCCGTCTGTCCGCCGGGACCCCATAAACCGAGTGTGTCGATGCCCGCATGAGTGTGCGTGCTCATGACATGCACGGCCGTCAGACCGTATTCTTCGGCCGTATCCGAAACAAGGGCGCGGATCTTTGTTGTGTCCGCACGCGACAGACCTATGCAGTCCACCGCCGCAAGGACGATATTATGGCCCGATCCGTCCGAAATATACGCGGCGCGGGCATACTGAGGGTCCAGAAGACCCTCGGCTCGGTTGTCGTTTCTGTATCCTGCGATATAATAAACCGACTGCCCGAGGTCGTCCGGCAAGAGTTCGATTTTCGAAAAGCCCGCCGACCACCCGGCCTTCTCCGCGGGAACGGCCGGTCGGGAAGCCGTGCAGCCGGCCAGGACCGGCAGGCACAGCAGAAAAGCGATGATTTTTTTGATTTTTTTTCCGTTCATCCGAGTATCCCGCTTTCGATAATGCCCGCGATAATCTCTGCAGCCGTATGAACCGGTATCCCGTTGACGCCGGTAAAGTAAAGGGTTCCGGCAAAAGCCGCCGCAGTGATCAGAACCGAAACGAAAACAGCCGCCGATTTTAGCAACACAGCCGCTGCCCCGCGCCGGCTGCCGGCAAAGGCAAAGCAGCAAATCAGCGCCGCGGCAATCCCTGCTGACATAGGCAGCCACAAAGGGGGGGTTATTTCGGCTGCGGAAAGCCGGTCAAGCGCGGCCCGAATCGTTTCGTTTTTATAAAAAAGCGAAACGACCGCACCGGAACGGCGTATGGCCGCGGCAGCTCCGGCATATATAACCGCGGAGACCGCCCCCGCCAAAAGAAACCCCGTGAACAAAACCCGTTTTTTCATACGCATCCTATGCAGTTCCTACGGCATTTCGCTGAAAGCCGTTATGAATTGGTCTATCGCTTTATCGATCGTCTTTTCCGATTTTGCGACAAGGGACGAGAGGGACGTGTCCCCCGCGGCCGCAAGCGCGTTGTAGGATGCGGCAAATCCGCCCCAGGCATAGATGAGCCCGAGGTCATACGCGCGGTTCACCAGCAGCAGGTCAAGCATAGCCGCGGATTCGTCGTCGCGCGCGTATTTGCCCTTGAGGGCGATTTCATAGTAGGCGGGCGTCAGTATCCTGCAGGAGGCGCTTGCCATTCCTTCCAGTACGGTGCCCGCGAAAGCGGTGTCCGCAGAGGTCACCGGGACAGAAAGCAGCGTTGCTGCGGGATTGACAAAAGTGATGTAGTTTTCCTGATTTTCATCGTATTTCGGAAGGGGTATGATGCCGAAATCGGTTTCCATCTGACGGAGCATGGCGACATGGAACATGACTTCCGCATAAAACAGCGCCCTGTCCTCTTCGAATGCGCTGCGTATATCGGCGATGACATCCGATGAACCCGTTATCCTGCCGGAAAGAAGCGTGGACTCTTCCGAAACCACGGCAACGGTGTTTTCCAGGATAGACGAAACTTTTTCCTGATTGAGGGCGAAAACCGGAAGGTCATCCCCGTCTTTTGAAGCGATCCGTTCTCCGCAGGAGTAAAACAGGCCGTAAACCGTATCGGCTGTCGTGGACAGGCCGTATCTGTCGTATTTGTCCAGCAAGCCGTTGCCGTCGATGTCCGTCGTGATATCGCGGATCATCGACGAAAAGCGATCGATGACCCAGGTCCCGGCATCCACCATGCCATACGGCGACTCGAGGTTATGGCTCTGCACCATATTTTTGTTGAACATCATCATCCAGGTGGCCTGATTGTCGATGGTGGAGATATCGCCGGTCAGGTAATAGATCTCCCCTCCCACCGACAGGTCGCGGATCATGCTGCCGTCCCAGTAACCTTTCGTCAGGTCGATGTCCGGAATATTCCCGTAACCGTAGAACAGGCCTTCCTGAGCGGCAGTCCCGGCGGCGGACATCTGCAGCCATACGGCTTCAAACGCATCGTCCCCCGCACGCACGGAACCTGAAATCAAAGAAGCCGCGTTCATGGAATACGTCCCTTCCACCGTAACGTTGAATCTTTCCTCGAGCGTTCTGTTCCGGCTGATAATGGCGTCGTTAATGACTTCACCGTCGATTTCCTCGGCAATGACATCCACCACAGACCAGTTTCTCGGAACTCCGTCGCCGTAAAGAAGAAAGCGGAAGGCCCGTCCCTCAAAATCGGCTTCGGGCAGATCATCCGTGCAGGACAGGTCCTCGGTTTCCGCGGATTCTTCCGGAAGGGATACGGCGGTGACATTCCCGGACGGGACATCCGCCGGTTTTTGCACGCAGGCAGACGATGCCGCCGGCAGGAGGACAGACAGAATGAGCAGCACCGTCAGTCTGATATAAAATTTCATCGGATCATGATTTCCTTTGAGTGAATTTTTTTGTTTTTCCGTTATTTCTCCGCGTTCATCCTGAAATCGAACATAGCCGGCGGTTTCAAAGTCGCGCGGTCAAACGGCCTGCCGTCCCGCTTTGCCTTCGCTTCCTCGAGAGAGAACCACAGGTCGGTGATGGATACCTCTCCTTCGCGGATATCGGCCACAACGATACCTCCGCCGCCGTAAAGAAGCGCTTCGGATTCCTCGATCCTGCCGCATTTCATATAGGCGAAAGCCAGAGAAAGCCGGATGCGCGGTATCGAGGCTACCTCATCGGGCAGACTTTCGATAAAAGCGACAGTCTGAGCGTATCTGCCGCCCGCCGAAAGCATCCGGACCGCCTCTTTTGCCAGTGAAACGTCGTCCGGTTTCATCACGGCGGCCTGTAGGGTCAGACCGGCGGCTTTTTCATGCTGACCTTCAAGGCCCGCGAGACACGCAAGCCCGTACAGCGCCCAAGGATTTTGTTCCAGAGAGAACGAGCGGTCGAGCGCCTCCGAGGCCCGGTCGAATTTCGCCCGCGCGAACAGCGTCATGCCGTATTGCAGCCAGGCATACCAGTTGTATTTGTCGGCGCGGCCGACAGCTTTTTCGGTCAGGTCAAACCACTCGTCATCCAGCATCCAGGACGGCGGCACAGCGCCGGAACAGACCCTTCCGAAGCTTCCCGTTTCGAGCAAGGTTTTCCACTGCTCCTGTTCCGGATATATTTCACCGAAATCGAGATGCGGGCACATGACGGGTTCTCCCGATTTGCGGCGCCGATGGTTTTCAAGGGCACCGTAGCCGCTTCCGAAAAGGACCGTTTCTCTGGCGGGCGACACAGCCGTCCCGTGCGTCTCTTTCAGCATCTTTTCCAGTTTATCTTCGGAGATCATCTCTTCCAGCCGCGCTTCCGCAGCCGATTTCGCTTTTTCCCACTCGCCGTGAACGGAAACCGGGTCCGCCTGCATCGCACCGTAGGCCTCAAGCCATTCCCACGCCGACCTCGGCGGCATCGGCAGCGATTCATACTGCGTATGCGCCAGCCCGGCCTGAATCTCGGCATAACGCCCGTCCGAACCGTCTGCGGTCAGATATTCCTGCCACCGGTCTCCTCCGGGTCCCTGTCCCCAGACAAAGAGCTTCCGCCCTTTGAGGCGGGCTGTCGAAGTCTGTATAAGACCGTAGCCGTTCTCATCAAGCTGGCAGATGTATTTCCGCTTGTTATCCGGTATTTTCCAGAAGAAGTCGACGGAATGGCGCTGATTGACGGGATAGGTGATGTCGGTCCCCAGATAGGACGGTACAGGAGCCTTCGCGATTGCTCCGTCGATATGCGTGAAAGTCTCGGTCACCGGGGCGATGACCCGGCCGCCTTTTTTTTCGGGAACCGCAATGTTGCTCCACCAGTATACAGGCGTTACATACGGCCGGTCATTGACGATGCGCATGCGGGCAAACAGCATTTTCGAGCCGGCCGGCAAAAAGAAATCCATCTGGTATACGACCCTGCGGACGCGCTCGTATTCATACATGCGGAGCACGGGCGTCCCGTCCTCAAGCTCCGTGCGCGCGGTATGGATCTGCGAACAGGTATGCGGATGATGTCCCAGAAAACCGCAGTTCCATTCCACTCCGCCGCTTGTCCACGCGTTGCGTATCGCAAGGTTGCAGGGGCGGGCGACGGGATTGGCCATAAACAATTCCCGACCCCTGACTTTGTCCCAGAGCGACCAGAGCTTCCCTCCGAAAGCAGGGATAAACGTCGCGCGCAGATACTCATTTTCCAGTATACCCGCCTTAAACACGGTATCATACAGCGGCCGCTCGTAATTATCCTGCATGCGGTACGGGAAAGGGCTTAAAACAGAACCGTAACCGCAGAACAATCCGTCGTCCTCGTCAAGATTGGTTTTCGGCACCCATCCGGTTTTTGACATCTGAGAAACAGGGGGCAGAGACGACTCGCATCCGAGGCGCTGCGCCGGCATAACGATATCCGTGATATTTAAAACAGTCATATTCATTCTCCCGTATCATAATCGTATGAGGACAATATAACACATCCGGAGACGGTTTTCAAGTCATATTCCGATAAAACGGAAATTCTTAGTCCGCATGCGGTCTTATTTATGTTTTTATTCCCTACCGCACGGATTGGCTGCCGCTGCGAAAAATGCAAAAGGGCGCAGGACCTGCGGAACTGCCCGGCAGATGAGATCGGAGCAGCCGGGAGCCGGAACAGTCATCGCCAAAGCGGAAAAACAGGCGAAAATAATTATTTATAAAATATAATGACAAATCACATCCGATGCTTTATAATAAATACAGGAAAATTCATTCATCCGAAAGGAACCGAATCTATGGATGTCAACTACGAGGGCGTCACCCCCTATGACGTCAACAAGGCTCCGAGAAAACAGCTTTATTTTCTGACCTGCCTGGCGCGCGCCCTGAGCGGTTTCTCTCTTGCCCGGATACCGCACAAAATCGAAAAGATCAACATGAACGGCCTTAAACCGCCCTATCTTTTGCTGAGCAATCATATGTCTTTTATCGATTTTAAAGTGAATTCGGCCGCAACATTCCCGCACCGCGTAACAAACATCGTCGCGATCGACGGCTATTACAAACGCGCGCTGCTGATGGAACTGCTCGGATGCATATGCAAAAGAAAATTTACCACGGACATCGGCGTCGTCCGCAACATCAGGCACGCGCTCTTTAAAAACAGGACGATCTTATGCATTTATCCCGAAGCGCGCTATTCGCCGGCCGGAACGACTTCGGTTTTTCCCGACTCGCTCGGGAATCTGGTCAAAATAACCGGGGTCCCTCTTGTCGTGCTGCTTCATCACGGAAATTATCTCTATAACCCTTTCTGGGACAGGCACCGGACACGCAGGGTCCCGCTTCACGCGACGATGACTCAGGTCCTCAGCCCCGGACAGATCAAATCCATGACGCCGGAAGAAATAAACGGCGTCATCAGGGAATCACTCGAATATGACGAATACAAATGGCAGAAAGAAAACGGCATTCAGATCACCGAACCCTGGCGCGCCGAAGGACTTCATAAAATTCTGTATATGTGCCCCCGCTGCCTTGCCGAGAGCAGGATGGAAACCTCGGGCACCTGTCTGAAATGTTCGGCGTGTAAAAAAGCCTGGCAGCTGGGCGTGGACGGCAGGCTGACAGCCGAAGAAGGTGAAACGTATTTTACGCACATACCCGACTGGTTCGAATGGGAACGGTCGCAGGTCCGGAACCGGATCCTCGAAGGCGCATACCGGTATGACGACACGGTCGAAGTCTACTCGCAGCCGTCGGCCGACCGTTTTATCCCCCTCGGCTCCGCTCATCTGACGCACGATCCCGAAAACGGATTCATCCTGGAAGGCGTTTACAACAACAGACCCTACCGCATCGTCCGAACGCCCATTTCCCTGCTGAGCCTTCACACCGAATACGACTTCATATGCGCGCGGCATGACGACTGCATCGACCTGTCAACGGAGAACGACTCTTTTTACTGCTATCCGTCCGTACCGGACGTCATCACGAAATTATCGCTTGCCACGGAAGAAATGTATAAAATCGCCAAAGCCCGGCAGACGGCGAGACGCAGAAGCTCCGCGTCCTCCGGCGGCGGGTCCGGCGAAATAAAAATCAAAACGGAGGCATTACGATGAGAAAAAACATCAGCCCGGCGGTCTTCGAAAAGAAAAATGTATCTGCCGAAGACCGGACATTTTTATTTCCGCCCGGCGGCGGTTCTCTGACCGCAGCCTGTTTCGGTGAAGATGAAGGGAGATATACCTTCGGCGCCGGAGACCATCTGGTGATGGACATCACAAACGACGCGGATTTCGCGTGCGCCGTGCTGTGGGAATTTGCGGAGAAAGACCGGCGTTCGCGCATCGGCTTCAAAATGGGGCTGTTTCCCCATCTTCGCACCCGGCTTTCCATCTCCGCCGCCGCGCTGGACGGCAACACCCTTTTTCTGCCCCGGACTCCGGGAAAACTGAAAACAGTGACGCAGGGCAAACCGATCAGGACGGAAAACCTCGGATTTTTCACCCTGTCGGTGCCTGCGGCGCCCGGCAGTGTTCCGCTGATCCTGCATGACCTGTATATCGACGATACGGAACCGGAGTATCCCGTCGAAAACAAAGCGATGGTCGACCTTCTCGGACAGAAGCTTTGTTCATCCTGGAAAGGAAAAACATCCGGTGAAGCGGAACTGACCGCATTTTTAAAGAGCGAAGCGGAAAAAAGCGCCGGAAGTCCTCGCCCCGGCCTTTCGAAATACGGAGGCATGATGTCAAAGCGGTTCGATGCGGTCGGATACTTCACGGTCCGGCATGACGGGCGCAGATACTGGCTGGCCGATCCCGACGGCTGCGCTTTTTTCAGTACCGGACTCGACTGCGTTTCGGTCGACGGGGACTGCAATCTAAGCGGCATCGAACAGCTGACCACCGGTCTGCCCGAAAAAGGGACCATGGGCTGGAGCGACAGACGCGGCTCGTCCTACAGCTGGCATAAAGCCAATCTGATGCGGGTATTCGGCAGCGGCTGGTATGAAGAATGGGTTAAAATTACCCGCCGCCGCATGACCGAATGGGGATTCAACACCACAGCCTGCTGGAGCGACATGAATTATATTAAGAATGACGACAGGCCGTATGTATTTATCTTCAGCCGCTATCCCTCAACGAAGCGCTGCATATTCCGCGATTTTCCCGACGTGTTTTCCGATGAATTCAAAGAATCGGCCGCAGAATACGCGAAGCAGATCATCCCGTATAAAAACGACAAAAACTTAATAGGTTATTTCCTGTCAAACGAGCCCGACTGGGCGTTCGTCAATTCACTCAACCTGGCTGCCGTCCTTCTGGAAAGCGATCATCCTTACCGCTCAAAGACGGAACTTACGGAATTTATGCAGCAGCGGTATATCACCGCCGACGCGCTCAACCTGGCCTGGGGTACGGCTTTCGACCGTTTCGAAGCGCTGCTGGAACCCGTCCGCGTTTCCGGACTGAACGAAACGGCGGACAGGGACCTGTGGGATTTCACGGCGGAGATGATACGCGAATATATAAAAATCCCGTCGCTTGCCGTCCGCGGATATGATCCGAATCATTTAAACCTCGGAATACGCTACGCCTGGCTGTCAAGCAGCGCGCTGGTATCGGGCAGCGAATATTTTGACGTTTTTTCCTTCAACTGCTATTCCATGGATCCGGGGGACAGTATAAAAAATATCCTGAATAC
>CAZVPD010000038.1:7014-24556 GCA_964628455.1 uncultured Lachnospiraceae bacterium | reverse complement strand
TCATCTGCCGGTATCTTCTCGGTCACCGTATATAATATATACGGCATCGCGATGTTTTCGAAAGCATTGGCCAGGCAGCAAACCGCGCAAAGCTGAATACGGCTCATCCCCCTCAGCCACTTATTGAGGGCATCTTTACGTTCCTCAAACGATGCGAATTTTTTCAGCCCGTTTGTATTTTCGGCATTGCTTTTCCAAAGGTCTGAATCGGTCCTGTCCTGCGTATCGATAAAACACCGGTTCATCTCGCGAATCAGTTCTTCCGTCGGCAGAATGCTGTAAAAGTCCAGATACGTACACTGATACGAATAGACCGATTCGGATTCGGCAGGATCGATGCCGTATTTGTTCAGGTCCGAGACGAGTTTTTTTGCAAGTCCTTCATACGGAGTCACCACATCGCGTCCGCCCGGAGTCTTCAGCACAGCTTCACCGTCGTAAACGGAATAAGTATCACGCGTTTTCCTGTAACCGAATGCCATAATATCTCCCCTTTAACGTATAATGTATAAATTTATTGTTTTTGGCTTATAAAACAACTTTTTTATATTTTTTCTCTAAATAATCTTTTGTTTTAGTATAAAGCTTTATTATCTTATCATAATAATTTATAAATAACAATATATACTATAAATTATTTCTCTCAATTTTAAATATCTCGAATTTATCATTTATTTTTGATTGACATAAAGTTGTTTACAACTGCATTTCTATTTACAGCCCGCGGAAATACTTCCTGCAACATCGATAAAGATTTATATGCCTGTTTCCGATATTGTAAAAGCGGTATTGACATTGCAGGATATAAAATATATAATATAATGGATATTTTATATAATATTCCTAAATAACACTCAGTATAGTATAAATATATGTTTTAACTATATAAAATCATTTTCAGCATATCTTAAAAAAGGTTATAAAGCCGTAGGTATATAATTACCGCGGTTTTACTATACCGGTTAAGGAGAATAATATATGACGGATTTTTCACCCGGCATGAGAGTCATCATCCGCGATGAGGAGTGGATGATCAAAAAAGTCGAAAACAACAGTCTTGACAGAAAGACTGTATACTGCACCGGCATATCAAAACTGGTCAAAGATCATCAGGCTGTTTTTCTGACCGATCTTGAAAATATTATCCCGGTCGATCCGTCAAAAATAAAACTTGTCGCGGACGACTCGCCTTTTTTTATAAAATCAAGATTATTTATCGAAAGTCAGTGGCGTCAGCTGATTCCTACCGATTCAGCGCTTCATATCGGCGGCCGTGCCGCGATGGATCTGATGAATTTTCAGCTTGATCCGGCGCAGCTTTCACTGAGAAGAACACGTCAGAGAATACTGATCGCCGATACCGTGGGTCTCGGAAAAACCCTTGAAGCGGGGATCCTGATGTCGGAGCTGATCATCCGCGGAAAAGGCAAACGCATCCTTGTGGTAACTGTAAAAAGCATGATGACGCAGTTTCAAAAAGAAATGTGGAACCGCTTCACAATTCCTCTCGTTCGTCTGGACTCAAACAGGATACAGAGAATCCGCGCTCAGCTGCCGGCAAATTATAACCCCTTTTTTTACTATGATAAAACGATCGTTTCGGTTGATACACTGAAGCGGGACCTTGAATATAAAAAATATCTTGAAGACTCCTGGTGGGATATCATTGTCATCGACGAAGCGCATAATGTGGCCGAGCGCGGCAGTCATCAGGCACAGCGCGCAAGACTGGCACAGCTGCTTGCCGGCCGTTCCGATTCGCTGATTATGCTGTCTGCCACCCCGCATGACGGAAAAGCCGAAAGTTTTGCTTCTTTGATGAACATGCTCGATCCGACATCTGTCGCCGATCCGCATGACTATATACACGATTACAACAAAGAGGACATTAAAGGTTTGTGTATCCGCAGGTTCAAGAAGGATATCAAGGATCAGGTTTCAGGTGAGTTCAAGGAAAGAAAATTCGAAATAGTAGAATGCACTGCTTCAACCGCCGAAGAATATGCTTTTGAGATATTTTCGGAGATGTCGCTCCAAATGGATACCGGGGTAAAACGCGGATCAGGGCAGTTATTTAAAACAGGACTTGAAAAATCCATGTTCTCAAGTCCTGCCGCATGTATAAAGAGCATTGATGAACGAATTCATAAATTAGAAAAAAGGGATTCTGCGGGTGATGCGGCGGATATCGCCGTTTTGCGGCAGCTTCGCGGCGCGCTGGAAAAAATAACACCCGGTTCATTCTCGCGTTACTGCAGACTGCTGGATTTACTGACAGACGCGGCATACGGATGGAATTCTTCCCGGACCGATGACCGCGTCGTTGTTTTCACGGAGCGCATAGAAACCATGAAGTTTCTGTCGGCACAGCTGCGCAGCGATCTGAATCTCAAAGATTCCGCCGTTCAGGTGATTTACGGCGGGCTGAGCGATATCGAACAGCAGAAGATTGTCGAGGACTTCGGCCGTGCAGATTCACCGGTCCGGATTTTGGTCGCATCCGACGTGGCTTCCGAAGGCCTGAACCTTCACTATCTGTGCCACCGCCTGATTCACTTTGATATTCCCTGGTCGCTGATGGTATTCCAGCAGCGCAACGGCCGTATTGACCGCTACGGTCAGCATGAAAAGCCGGATATACGGTACCTGATGATCGGCAGCAGCAATAAAAAAATCAAAGGCGATATGCGGATCATGGAGATTCTGGTCGAAAAAGAAGAACAAGCCTATAAAAACATAGGCGATCCCGCTATGCTGCTGGGTAAGTTCAACGTGGAAGAAGAAGAACAGGTAACAGCCGAAGCGATCGAAAAAGGCATCAGCGCCGATGATTTTGATCAAATGCTCGATCATTCATCCGAATCGTTTAATCCGTTTGAATTACTGATGGCGGGTGCGGGAGAAGATACGGCTTCAGCCGAAATACATAACGATCACACGCTTTTCTCCGACATCGGTTATCTGCGCGGCGCAATGAATTTTTTCGGCAAGACGGAAAACCGTCAGGTTTCCGATCTTTCCGGGGTCGAAGGACTGGAAATCGGGATAACACCCGACTTGCGGCGCCGTCTGGACGCACTGCTGCCTGAAGAAGCCGTTCCGTCAGCAGACTATCTGCGCCTGAGTCCGGACAAACAATTCTGTATGGATGAGATGAAACGCTGCATGCAGAACAATATGGCCGAAACCGTGTGGCCTGCCGTGCAGTATTTATGGCCGATACATCCGATTTTTAACTGGGTAGACGATAAATCCGGCTTGTTGTTCGGCCGGGGAGAAGCGCCCGTCGTCGCAATTCCAGGCAGTTTACCCGAAACAGACTTTATTTTTATCATAGCGGGTACATTCCCGAACCGAAAATCGACGCCTGTGGTCGACAGATGGTTTGGCCTGCGTTTTTCAAACAGCCGTTTTTCCGGCGAAATGACCATGACGCAGGTGACAGATCTGACCGGACTCCACAAAAGCGATATGCCCAATACAAACAATCTGTCCGCGGAAAAAAAAGCCGGTGCGGAAAGACTGCTGGACACAGCGGTCTTTGAAGCGAAAAAAATACTAAGCCGATACTGCGAGGAATACCGGCTGGAAATAGATCCGAAAATCGCAAAGGAAAAAGAAAAATTATCGTCTCTGAAAGCAAAGCATAAAGAAGTCATTTCCCAGCTGTCCTTTTTTGCAAACGAAAAAAGCGCGATAGAGCGTAAAGTCGATCGTTTGTTTTGCGATTTCAACGAGTGGGTTCTGGAAACGCTGGAAATTGAAGACAATCCCTATCTGCGCGTCATTGCCGTTGTAACGGGGGTATAAATCATGAGCATTGATTTAACCGGCATCAATAATTATAACGAATATTATTCCAACCATTATTTCGCCTCTGTTTTCGAGGAAAATACGGAAGAGACCCTCACCGAATGGCGAAACCGCGCAAGGGATTCGGTAGATTTCCGTACTCCATGGGCATTGCTGCGCGACGCCGGACGGCAATATTATATCGCCCACGATAAATTCCTGCGCTCACGCAGCGACAGGCAGCTGCTGCCTTTGATCCGCAGTATGGCGGATTATTACCTTGACGCGCTCGGATATCCCGCTGCCGGTCCGAAAACAGTGATTATACCGGATAATCATTCCGTACCCGTATATCTCGAAATCAAAAAGTCCGGCGGCGCTCCCCTGCTGTGGGTTTTGCTAGCGCATGCCGGTGAAGACGACGCGCTGATGCAGGGATTCGCTTTCGGCATCACCGGCGCCGCCGAAGATTCCGAAAGTGAAGTTTATAAGACCGCCGGTAAAAACGAAGACCTTGCGACGCGCATTTTATACGCGGCCGACGAACCGCCGCGCTGGCTGATATTCATCGGACTGAATCAGATCGCGCTGATTGACCGGAACAAATGGAACGAAAAACGCTATCTGCAGTTCGAACTTGAAGAAATTTTCAGCCGCCGCGAAGAAACGACGCTGCAGGCGATGGCAGTATTATTGCATAAAGAAAGCCTGTGTCCGGACGACAACAATCCTCTTCTCGATAAGCTCGATGAAAATTCACACCGGCATTCCTCCGGCGTTTCACAGGATCTCAAATACGCGCTGAGGGAATCCATCGAACTGCTCGGAAACGAAGTGCTTTATTCTCATACTCATCAAACCGGAGGCGATTCCGCAGCGGAGCAGCCCGACGCCGGGAAACTGTCCATGGAATGTCTGCGGTACATGTACCGTATGCTTTTTATGCTCTTCATCGAATCGCGTCCGGAACTGGGTTATGCCCCTATGAAAGCGCAGGCTTACGTGCAGGGCTATTCGCTTGAAAGCCTCCGCGACATAGCCGACAGCGTCCGTGAAGATACCGATGAAGTGGGAAACGGTTATTTTCTGCACGAAACCATCACGAAACTGTTTGACCTGATCTATAACGGCTATCCGGAAAACGAAGAAGCGTATAAAGAGCTGACAGGCAAAGAGTCTCTACATGACATCTTTTTAATCGATCCGCTGAAGGCGCATATATTCGATCCGGAATATACTCCCCTGATCGCTTCGGCGAGGCTGCGCAACCGCGTTATGCTGCGTATTATCAATCTCATGAGCATTACCCGCTCCACAGGACGAAGAAATGACCGGCGCGGCCGTATTTCCTACTCCATGCTGGGCATCAACCAGATGGGCGCCGTATACGAAGCATTGCTTTCGTACCGCGGTTTTATCGCGGAGGACACATTGTTTGAAGTGAAGCGCGAACGGGATGAATTCAATGAACTCGACGTCGGTTACTTTGTTCCTGAAAGCGAACTTCACAATTATACCGAAGAAGAGCGCGTCCGTTATCCGGACGGCAAACTCCGCAAATATGAAAAAGGAACATTTATATACCGTCTTGCCGGGCGTGAGAGAGAAAAGTCCGCTTCGTATTACACGCCCGAAGTACTGACAAAATGCCTGGTCAAATATGCTCTGAAAGAACTCCTGGAAAACAAAACAGCCGATGAGATTTTACAGCTGACCGTCTGTGAACCCGCCATGGGCAGCGCGGCGTTCCTGAACGAGGCTGTCAATCAACTGGCTGAAGCGTATCTTGAAAGAAAGCAAAAAGAGCTGAACGACGTTATTTCCTATGAAAATCGTCAGCAGGAACTGCAGCGCGTCAAAATGTATATCGCCGACCGCAATGTATACGGCATCGACCTGAATCCGATCGCCGTGGAACTGGCTGAGGTTTCCCTGTGGCTGAACACCATCTATAAAGGCAGCTTTGTGCCGTGGTTCGGAACGCAGCTGATCAACGGCAACTCCCTGATCGGAGCGAGGAAGCAGTGCTACCGCATCGAACAGCTGCAGGCAGGCCGTGCACCCGACGTGTGGTACGAAAACGCGCCCGAGCGCGTAATGCCGGGAAGTTCCCGCATGACGAAAAAACAGATCTATCACTTCCTGACCGGCGACCCGGGCATGTGCGATTATACCGATGCTGTCATCAAGAGCCTTGCGCCCGATGAAATCAAAGAAATGAAAACGTGGAACCGCGGCTTCACACGCGCGCACAGCGACGATGAAATTCAGACGCTTCTCCGCCTTTCCGCCACCGTCGATGAACTGTGGAAGAAACAGGCCGACCTGCGCAGGGACATCGGCAAAAAAACAGCCGACTCTTTATCGGTTTACGGGTACAGCGATGATACAACCCCGTCACACACCACCATCCGCGAAAAAGACATCCTCTATAAACGCCTGTATAAATCCGAAGAAATGAACAATGCCGGTCCGTATGCGCGGCTGAAATTCGCCATGGACTACTGGTGCGCCCTGTGGTTCTGGCCGATCGACAAAGCGGATCTGCTGCCTTCCCGGAGCGAATTCCTGTTTGACATGTCTCTGATACTCGAAGGTACAGTCGACGCGGTTAAAGTCACCGACACCAAAAACACCGACAACCTGAATCAGCTTTCGTTTTTCCCCACGGAAATGCAGCAGATGTCTTTTGATATTTCAAGCCGATACGACGATATCGGTCTTGTGGATATTCCCGCTTTATGCGAGCGAAATCCCCGGCTTCGCACAGCAAAAGAAATCGCGGACCAAAATCACTTCCTGCACTGGGAACTTGAATTTGCCGACTTATTCGACGAACGCGGCGGTTTTGACCTGATCATCGGGAATCCGCCCTGGGTAAAAATTACATGGAACGAACAGTCGGTATTGGCCGATAAAAATCCGTTGTTTGCCGTTAAAAATTATACCGCGACACAAACCGTTTCCATACGTACCGCGGAACTCTTAAAGATAAAAACGCGCGCACTATATTATTCGGAATATGCGGAAATGTCAGGTATACAGAATTTTACAAATGCAACACAAAATTATAGTTTACTTAAAAAGCAGCAGACAAATTTATATAAATGTTTTTTACCGCAGGCATGGGACTTCGGCACCAAGAGAGGTGTTGCCGCCTTTATACACCCAGACAGCATATTTGACGATCCGGACGGAGCAGCGCTCCGCGAAGTTTTGTATCCGAAACTGCGCAAACACTTTCAGTTCATGAACATGCTGAAGCTGTTCCATGATGTTCACAGCAATGTTGTTTTCGGAGCCAACATATACTGCAATCAGCCGTCGGAGTCTTTCGAAATGATCGCAAATTTATATACCGTATCGGCCGTTGACGACTGCTATGATGAAAACTGTACTTATAAATTAAAGGGCTTGAAGGATAAAAACAACGAGTGGAGCACAACGGGACACCCCGAACGTATTGTAAAGATAGGCAGGAAAGAACTGCAGTTGTTTGCCCGTATCTTTAACGGCGACGATGAATATAAATCCGCAAAAATATCCCCCGTCCATTCCCGAAACTTAATGGAAATCCTGCGGACTTTTGCGGATCAGAAAACATATATAAAAAATTACAGGCAAACCGCATTCATTACAGAAATGTGGCATGAAGCCAATGACCAGAAAGCCGGTTATATCCGCAGCGACATTCATTTTCCGGAAAAAGCTTATGATATGATCTATTCCGGTCCGCATATCGGTCTGGCTAATCCTGTTTTTAAATCGACCTGCGCCGTCTTTTCTTCCAACAGCGATTATGATTTGATTGATTTAACGAAAATAAAAGACCGGTATTTTCCAAGGTGCAATTATTCACCGTCAAAAAAAACCGAACAATATATCAATGCGATTTCTGAAACACCATGGGGGGTAAAATATAATCAAACTTATAGATTTGTCGCTCGTAAAATGCTTAATCTGACACAAGAACGAACATTAATGGGTGCAATAATTTCATTCAATCTTGCTCATACTAACGGATTAATAGGCATTACTTTTAAAAACGAATATACACTTGTTTTACATGCAGGCTGTTGTGTGTCTTTACCGTATGATTTTTATATAAAAATAATAGGAAAATCTAATTTGTATCCGGTTAGCATTGAAAATTTTCCCGTTCTTGATGATAAAATGCAGGCAAAAGATATATGTATAAGATCCTTATTGTTAAATTGTCTGACTTCATCACATGCAGACTTGTGGCGCAGACTATATAATCAGGATATTAGTGCAACCTCATGGAGCAAGACTGATAAGCGACTTGATTCGGAGAAGTTTACAGCGCTTATGCCGGAATGGAACCGGACCACTCCTCTTCGTACCGATTACGAACGTCGGCAGGCTCTTGTGGAACTTGATGTATTGGTCGCAATGGCATTGGGGATGACACTTGACCAGCTTAAAACGATCTATCGCATACAATTCCCTGTCCTGTCAAAATATGAAGCGGATACGTGGTATGACCGAAACGGCCGGATTGTTTTTTCCGCAAAAAACATGGGTGAACTGACTTATAAACGGCCCGAATGGGAGCAGATTAAGGATGCGAAAAGCGGCGTTTTTACCCGCACAATTATAGATGATACAATGCCAGGTGGACCGGTTGAACGGACGATTGAGTATGTCGCACCTTTTGACCGCTGCAACCGTGAACAGGATTATGAAACGGCATGGGTGTTTTTTGAAAAAAAATACAAGGAGGAGTGATTATGTCAGCGAAAAACGATCCTGAAAAAGAACAAATAAAGTTAGAAGCAGATAAACGGACTCAATGGGAGTTGCAAAGAATCATCTCATATAGGGAACTTCGATATAATTATGTCCGGGGCAATTCAGAAAACTACTATAATTCTATATATGAGCGGAACAGTCAGAGCTACAAACCTCAGCGAAATGCAAGCAAAAGAGATGCAAGGAAATCACTTCATATAGGCCTGTTGACAAGTTTTAAGACACAATTTGATCCAGAGGAAAAGAAGGAAATGAATAACTGCTTGGAAGCGGAAAGAATACGCTTACAGGAGTATATTGATGCAGCTAATCAAAGAGAATACGAGCGGTGTGATCGAGTTAATAATAACTTAAAAATTAAACTCATTAATCAAAAACAAGCCCTTGCGAAGCGTAGCATGGTTCAGGCAAATGAGTATTTTTTCACAGTTATACAAAGCGACTGTTACTCGCTTGATGGAGAATATCGGTATGAAGTCGATTGCTCGGTAAGGTATATCCGACCACAAAAAAGGTTGATCATAGATTATCGGCTGCCAACCCATGATGAGCTCTCAAATACGAAAGAGTGGCAGGTTAACAAGAACAAAGAACTTGTCGAAAAACCTTTCCCTAAAGGTGAATTTCTGGTATTGTATGAAAAAATTATCTTAGATTTGGCGATACGTGTAATAGGATTGGCTTTTGATTCGGATGACCTAAAAATTGTATCGGAAATTGTTTTTAATGGCTTCTGTTTATATGACAATGTCCCTGACAATATAGTTTTTATTCTTACTGCGCTTGTAACCAGAGAGAAATTTAATACTTCTGCCATTTGCAGAGCTGATTATTCCAGCAAAACTGCTATTTCAAAATTTGTAGAAGTAGATTATTTGGATGACATCAATTCAGATACTCCACCAAAGTCGCTGGCAGACAAACCACCTTTGAAAGAAATAAAACCGATTCAATCAAATTTGAAACGACTGTAACGCATAATTAAGTATTCAAGGGGGCACACAGTATGTTACCGTCTGTACTTGCCGGACAATTGCAGGAAGGTCTGGAAGATTACATCAGAACCACTTTCCCGATGACCAATCCGGTCTTTAAAGGTTCTCTGGACAGAATGCTTGCCGAAAAAGATTCGCTGTATCATGAGCCCTATACCGCTGTCCGTCTGCCATTCCGGGTTGCGGAGACGCCGCCGGATTTGTTTGAATCAGTACATATGAGTTATGCTCCGTATGTACATCAGCAGAAGGCGTTTGAGCGCCTGACAGGCAATGACGGCCGGTCGACTTTGATCGCGACAGGCACCGGGTCCGGTAAAACCGAATGCTTTCTGTATCCGATACTCGAATACTGCTACCGCCGGCGCGGCGAAAAGGGCATCAAGGCGCTGATCATCTATCCGATGAACGCGCTGGCTTCCGATCAGGCGAAGCGTCTGGCGGAACTGATCTATAACAGCCCGGAACTGAAGGGCAATGTAACCGCGGGCATGTATGTCGGCGGTTTCGAGGAGTCCCCTTCCCGTATGATGTCGGCGGACAAGATT
Source organism: uncultured Lachnospiraceae bacterium (assembly GCA_964628455.1). Taxonomy (GTDB): domain Bacteria; phylum Bacillota; class Clostridia; order Oscillospirales; family CAG-272; genus JAQVWU01. The sequence goes on along the minus strand of CAZVPD010000038.1, from coordinate 14,448 downwards.
ATAACCGATCACGGTACGATGCTGTCTTCACCGCCCGATATTCTGCTGTCCAATTATAAGATGCTCGACTATCTGCTGGTTCGTCCGAGAGACGCCGGGCTTTGGAAAGACAATCATCCGGAAACGTTGAAATACATAACGGTGGATGAACTTCATACGTTTGACGGAGCGCAGGGCACCGACCTCGCCTGTCTGCTGAGACGTCTTAAGGCCAGGTTATACACCCCTCCCGGTTATGTCTGCTGTATCGGAACTTCCGCTACGATGGGAGCAAGAGAAAGCGCGGATACCATACGCGAATATGCGAAAAATGTCTTCGGGGAAATATTCGAGAACGATGCCGTGATTACCGAAGACAGGCTTACCGCAGCCGAATTTTTTGATGGATATGAAGCCGCGGATTTTACCGTCCCCGACCGCCAGCAGACCGATGAACTGCTGACCTGTAAAGCGGACGACAGCCTGAAGGGGTATCTGACCGCGGCAGCCGGCTGCTGGTTTGACCAATCGTTTGCCTTTCATGATATTATGTCGGATGAAACCCGGCTAGATATCGGAAAAAGGCTTATGACTCACAGCTTCATGCAGAATATGCTTATATGCATGGGGGGCAATTATATACGTTCGTCTCTGCTTTTTACGGAGCTTAAAGTGAAATACCCCCAGCTGACCGAACTCAGTTGTCCCGAAGCGGCAATCGACGCTTTGTTTGCGCTGATCTCTCATGCCCGCAGCGGAACACCGGAAAAATTGCGTCCGTTTTTATATGTTCACGTGCAGCTCTGGATCCGTGAATTAAGGCGGCTGCTTGCAAAAGTGACCGACGGGGAAATAACATACGCGACATCGCTGGAACTGAATGAAAACCAGGTCAGACAATATCTGCCTGTTGTAAATTGCCGCGACTGCGGTGAAACAGGATGGCTTTCTTTGCTCAGCCCGCGCGGCAACCTGACGATGACCAATCTTGAGGCGCTTTATAAACTGTATTTTACTGTCGATTCAAAAATCAGGATGCTTTTCCCGCACGGTCATGAGGAAGTTCCCGGCGGAATGGCTGAAGCGCGTATCTGTCCGGCCTGCCTGCAGTTTGAGACGGGCGACAGCACGGGCAATCAGTGTTCCGCATGCGGAACCGATACTTTTCCCGTATTGTTTCCGGTCAATAATATTGCCGGAAGAGGAGACCATAAAACTTTCTTCTGTCCGTTTTGCGGCAGCATGGCCGGACTCTCGATCATGGGTCTGCGGTGCACGACGGAAATCAGCGCGGAAATATCCCAGTTGTTTTCATCGACTTTCAATGACGATAAAAAACTGCTGGCTTTTTCGGACAATGTTCAGGACGCTTCTCACCGCGCCGGATTTTTCAGCGCACGCAGCTGGAAATCCGGTTTGAGAACAGCCCTTCAGCAATTCACAAAAACCGCGGGCGACGGGATGTCAATGGCCGATTATGAGAAAGCCTTTATTGATTTTTTGCATGGCAAATACTGCAGCGAAGAGTTTGTCGGTTATTTCATAGCGCCGAATATGACATGGAAGAAAGCTTATGAAAAAATGACGGAAACCGATAAACTCGGTTCAGACATCGCTTCCAAAACTCTGATCAAAAATACGGAACAGCGCCTGAAATATGAAATCATGCTGGAATTCGGCATGTGCAGCCGAATCGGCAGAACGCTTGAGAAATCCGGATGTTCAGTTCTTTGTTTTGACGGTGATTTATTGAAAACAGTTGCGGGAAATATAAAAACCCGCGTATTAAACGAATTGAATGAACTATGCGATGCCGATGACGCGGTTTTTTACCATATGGCTGCCGGATTTTTACATATTATGAAATCAAACGGAGCATTCAGTGATTCTGTGTTTTATAAGTTCGTCAACGATGAAGGCAAAGCTTATATGCTGTCAAACAGTCAGATCAAATGGATGCCCGGTGTATACGAAGGCCGAAATGTACCCCGCTTTATTGCGGAACCAAACAGTACCGGGAAGCGTTTGACGGCTTTTGACTCGCTTTACGGCAATTCAAAATATATCCGATGGATCGATTCATGCATCGGCGAACTGATGGTCAGAGAAGATGTGTTTGAATCGGTAGTAAAAATCATCTTCGAAGAACTGATAAAATTAAAAATAATCGTTCAGATACCTTCTCCCACATTGTATAAAGTCTGGGCACTGGATAAAAAAAGAGTCAAAGTTTCGATGTCCGTGAAGCAGTTTGTCTGCGGTTTATGCGGTACAGCCCTGTCCGTATCTGAAGAAAACGCGGAATTCTGGACAGGAGCTCCATGTCAGAGAGCACGTTGCCCGGGCCGCGTATATGCCGATGATGCTGTGCTCCTCGGTTATTACGGAAAATTATACGGAAGCGGCAATATGTTCCGTATTGTGGCAAAAGAACACACAGGCCTGCTTGACAGAGATCACCGGGAGAAGCTCGAAAGGACTTTCAAGCGCGGCAGCGGCGAAAGGATGCCGTGGGATACCAATCTGCTTTCATGCACGCCGACCCTCGAAATGGGAATCGATATCGGGGATCTGTCAACAGTTGTTTTATGCAGCATCCCTCCCGCCCAGACGCATTATCTCCAGCGTGTCGGACGGGCCGGCCGTAAGGACGGCAATGCGCTGACCATCGCTGTGGCGAACACGCGTCCGCATGATCTGTATTTTTATACCGATCCGATGGAAATGATCGCTGGGATTATCGAACCCCCCAAAATATTCCTTCAGGCCTCGGCCGTTCTGGAACGTCAGTTTGTCGCATACTGCATGGACTGCTGGGTCAGGCACGGTGTTCCGGAAAAAGCTCTTCCGAAATATATCAATGTTTGTCTTGCCCGGTTAAATGAAAAGAATAATTCTCTTTTCCCTTTCAATTTTCTGCAGTTTGTACAGAATAATTTATCCAGCCTTCTGAGAACTTTTATACAATTGTTTTCAAAAGATCTGGATGAGAATTCGACCGATGAACTGCGTATTTTTGCACAGGGCGATAAACTGACGGTAAGTCCGATGTATCTGAAAATTTATGAAGCTTTTGAAACATTAAAAATTCAGCTGGATGTTTTAAACAACACCATCAGGCAGCTGCAGGTACTCATCAAAGAAATAGAAAAAAAGCCGAAAGACACTTCATACGACAAAGAAATCAAAGAACTGAAAAACGAACGGACCGCGATGCTGAATGTTGTCAAGAGTCTGAATCAAAAAGATATTTTAAATTTTCTTTCGGATGAAGGACTGCTGCCGAATTATGCCTTTCCTGAGGCGGGAATTGTTTTAAAGGCGATTCTGTACCGGAACGAGGAAAGTGCAGATGACGACGAACAGGATGAAACGGCTGTAAAAAAGCATAAGTATGAAAAAATGGTATATGAATACAACCGTTCGGCATCCTCAGCCATCAGCGAATTTGCTCCTTCCAACAATTTTTACGCGGAAGGCAGAAAATTATGCATCGACCAGATCGACCTTACGACCGCCACGCCGGATCCATGGAGATTATGTCCCAATTGCTCCCATGCTCAGATCCAGATAACCGGTGCAGACACGGCAAGCTGTCCTCAGTGCGGCAGTCCTTCGTGGGCAGATGCCGGTCAGGTCCGCACTATGCTCAAGGTTCAGATGGTTTATTCCAATATGGATTATACCAAAAGCCTGATCGGTGATGAAAGCGATGACCGGAGTACGATATTTTACAATAAGCAGATGCTGGTTGACGTGGATGAAGAAAAGAATATTATAAAAGCATTCCGCATGGACAATCAGGACTTTCCGTTCGGTTATGAATTCGTTCGCAAAGCGGTTATGAGAGAGATCAATTTCGGTGAAAAAGACTTGTTCGGCGAGACGATGACTGTTGCGGGGAAAGAAGACATCTGCAAAGGATTCAAAATCTGCCGGTACTGCGGTAAAATCCAACCGGAACACGGTGAACCCAAACACACTTATCTTTGCAGGGCTAAAAAGTCTCTCTCAACAGAAACAAACAATACGCCTTATGAAGAATGTCTGTTTTTATACAGAGAATTTTCTACGGAAGCGCTCAGAATTCTGATTCCCGCAACGACCATGGATTCATCAAATGTGCGTCAGGAATCCTTTATTGCGGCGTTTATGCTCGGAATGAAAAAATATTTCGGTAATGTCGATCATTTACGGGCGTGTATCAGCGAAGTTCCTGTTCCGGACGCGGATTACCGGAAGCAATATCTGGTGATATACGATTCCGTACCGGGCGGTACGGGATACTTAAAACAATTAATGCATAAAGAAAACGCACTTACGGATATATTCGAGGCTGCCCTGACAGTCCTCGAAAACTGCGAATGCAGAAACGACATACAGAAAGACGGGTGCTACCATTGTTTGTATGCTTACCGTCAAAGCAAGAATATAGGTGAAATATCCCGCTCCACAGCTGTCCGGATATTAAAACAAATCCTCAGCGGAAAAGAAAACATCGAGGAAATTCCCAAATTAAACAATGTCCCGGTCAATTCGCTGTTTGAAAGCGAACTGGAACGGCGCTTTGTCGAAGCATTTGCTCAAATGAGCAACAAATCAAGAAAAATCGAAACAAGAAATGAACTTGTTCATTCGAAACCGGGTTATCTGATAAAAATCGGAGAATGTTCCTGGGAGGTAGAACCTCAGGTATTGCTCGATGCATTTTACGGCGTTCCTGTTTCATCCCGTGCGGATTTCGTTTTATGGCCTGTTCGTGTTTCGGAAGGACAGAAACCTGTTGCGATTTTTACCGACGGATTTCAATATCATAAAGAGAAAATCGCGGACGACACACTCAAGCGCGAAGCGATCCGCAGGAGCGGCCGGTTCCGCGTCTGGACTTTAAGCTGGAAAGATGTTCAGAATGTATTTAAAACGCAGGGAGAATACGCGGCACAGACGCTGGTTTTTGATAAAATGCCATCTTCCCAGATATACAAGCCTTCAGTAAACAGCGGCGGTGCCCAGGCTCTGCAGCCGGACAAGATGCAGGCGTTTGAACTGCTTGTGCAGTATCTTCAAAACCGCAACGCCGAAACACTTTTTGCTGTTCATACCAAAGCGTATTCGCTTTCTCTGTTAAATGCCCGTCAAATGAATAAAAAGCTCTTTTTTGACGAATGGAACGGCAGAATCAGCCCTGTTATCGGAGCGATGGCGCTTCATGACACGGTCTTCGCGCTCTCTGACACGGTCTTCGGCACATGGATGCCTGAAAACGGCCGCATTGCGGTCTTTGCGGGTATCAGAACATCGGAATTACAGACACAGAAAGGAGAAGCGCTTCCGACTGTTTGCGCTGTGTTTGATGAAGAAAAAGAAAATTCGGATCGGTTTGAAGCAGACTGGAACGGCTTCTGGCATTTTGTGAATATCATGCAGTTTTCAAGAAACTTTTATGCAGTATCTTCAGCGGGCATAAAACAGATGATTTACCAGGCCATTCCGGTAAAGACAGACGCCGTCTTATCCGCGGCAGTGCTGCCGGAAAATACAGACGCTCAGTGGGCGGACATCTTAAAACTGGTTCTTGACGATTCCGTAAAAGAATGCTCCCGCAGGATGATTGAGTGTAAAATTTCGGCTCCTTCCGCAGTCGGTTTTGAACTGACAGATAAAAACGGAGCCGTTGCGGCGGAGTGCGAACTGGTCTGGGAAAACAAAAAAGCGGCATTGCTGCTTCCCGAGCAAATGGAATATAAAGATATCTTCGAAACAAACGGATGGACGGTCATCACTTTGGAAAACGCCTGTTCACTTGACATATTAAAGGGAGGAATCGATCAATGAATAAAGCCGTTGTAGCGATATCTACGGATTTTTTATCGGCTTTTGCCGAACTGCCGAGACAGATACAGGGTAAAGTGACCGAATTTATCAACAAATTCCGCAACAATCCGAAATCACAAGGCATTAATTATGAAAAGCTGCATGAAGCTGCGGATAAAAAAATATATTCGGTAAGAATTGATGATACATACCGCGGAATTGTTGCCCGTCAGGAAGAAAACGATGTGTATCTGCTCCTCTGGGTTGACCACCATGACAAAGCCTATGCCTGGGCAAAGAGAAAAAAGTGCGAAATAAATCCTACTACGGGAAATATTCAGGTTTTTGACTTACAGGAAGAGGAACCATCAGCACCGCCCCCTGCTGCGGGATTGTTTTCGGATATTCCCGCAAACGATATGCTGCGGCTCGGTATACCGAAAGATCAGTTGAATATAATCCGCGCTATTAAAAACACAGAGGATTTTTATCAAAAAAAGAGCGTCATTCCCGAGGATGCTTATGAAGCTCTGGAATGGTTAGCCAACGGATTTCCACTGACAGAAGTTTTCGATCTCCTCTCTGACAGCCGTGAAAAAGTTTCCGAATCGGATTTTGCTGCCGCTCTGCAAAATCCGCGCAGTCAGAAAGCTTTTGTAGTGATCGAAGGTGAAGATGAACTCAGAAATATTATGGCGGAACCTTTGGAAAAATGGCGCGTTTTTCTTCATCCGACGCAAAGAAAAATCGTGCAGAAGAACTATGCGGGTGCAGCGCGTGTCTTGGGCGGGGCGGGAACCGGCAAAACGGTTGTGGCTATGCACCGGGCAAAATGGCTGACCGAACAATTAAACCGCAATGAAAGAATACTGTTTACAACTTTTACAACCAATCTGGCAGGCGATATAAAAGAAAACCTGCGGAAAATCTGCAGCATCGAAGAAATGAAGCGTATCGATGTGATCAACCTTGATGCCTGGGTATCTCAGTTTCTTCGTGAACAGGAATATTCATATACCATCGTATATGACGATGAAACTGAAGAAGTCTGGAAAGAAGCTGTTATATTATCGGGCGAAGATTTGGATTTAACAACCTCCTTCTTCAGCGAAGAATGGTCAAAAGTCGTCAACACACAGGAAGCCTTTTCACAGGAATTATATATGAAGGCGCCGCGCATCGGACGGGGAATACGGCTGGACCGTAAAAAGCGCATGCAGATTTGGCACGTGTTTGAAGAATATCAGAACATTATGAAGGACCGCCGGCAGCGTGATGTTGAGACTGCCATGTATGAATGCAGAATAATCCTTGAAAAAACAAAAGAAAACACGCCATATGCTTCGGTTGTGGTTGATGAAGGTCAGGACCTCAGTGCAAGCGCATTTCGACTTTTAAGAGCTCTTGCCGGCGCAGAACATCCCAACGACATGTTTATTGTCGGTGATTCACATCAGCGCATTTATAAAAACAAAGCGGTTTTATCAAAGTGCGGCATTAATATCCGGGGACGCAGCAATTATCTGAAAATCAATTACAGGACAACCGAAGAAATCCGAAAATACGCTTTCAGCATATTAAAAAATATTTCTTTTGACGACCTGGATGAAGAATATGATGACGGTAAAGCCTGTCAGTCTC
>CAZVPD010000038.1:0-7004 GCA_964628455.1 uncultured Lachnospiraceae bacterium | reverse complement strand
GCTTGTCGCCGGTTCTTTCGCGTACCCGGCCCTGGTAAAGCCTGTCAGTCTCTTACACACGGTGTTCTTCCGATTGTACGTAATTTTAAAGGAGCTGCCGAAGAGTTTGATTATATTATCGGGCAGCTGGAGGACCTTGAGGCACAAGGAGTAAGTTTAAGAAACATTTGTATCGTTGCGAGAACTCATAAGCTTTTGGATAATTACACGGCACAGCTGACGCAGTCCGGTATCAGGACGTATGAAATAAAAAACAATAAGCTTGACGACCATACTTTTGAAGGAGTACGTGTGGCAACCATGCACCGCGTCAAGGGACTTGAATTCCAGCATGTTTTCATAGTGGCTGTCAATAATAAAATAGTACCTTTGTCATCAGCTGTCAATCATAACGATCCTGTTTCGGAAACCGAAACGATTACAGCAGAAAGGTGTTTGTTATACGTTGCTCTGACCCGTGCGCAGAAATCGGCTTATATATGCAGTTACGGCACACCTTCGGAATTTCTAAAGTTCAGCTGAAGCTGATTCTGTCAACAGATCATTTTAAAAAAATCAACTGTTCCTTAACATAATCAGTCACGAAAAAATTCCGTTGATATGACTTTTTTCATACATTTAAAAGAACGCAACGTGTACCAAGCTCGCTTTGCGTTCTTTTTTTTCCTCGGATCACAATATTCTTCACCCTGCACTTATTTCACCTTCACAGGATCCCCAGGATGCCGTTGATCTCGTCGTAGCGCTGACGGGTGGCGGCGCGGCGGCGGTCGGGGCCGGCGATGCCGACGGGGTGGAGGGCGGCGAGGCGGCTGTAAAGGCGGCTGAGGGAAGGGTCGTCGGTGCCGGCGATGGCGGCGGGGGAGAGGTTGGTGGTGACGATGAGCGGCTTGCCGCTTTCGGCGCGGGCTTCGACCAGCTCGTAGGTAAGCTGGAGGGAATAGGGGGTCACGCTTTCGGCGCCGAAATCGTCGATGACGAACAGCCGGCTCATCTGCGCCTTTTCCATGAGCTCCGCGTGCCCGCCTTTATACGTATCGCGCAGGGCGGCGTTCATGGCCGCGATGTTGTGCATATACACCCACTCGCCCTCGTCGACCAGGGCGTTGGCGACGGCGGCCGCCGCGTAGGTCTTGCCCGAACCCACCGCCCCGTGGAGCAGCAGGCCGACGTTGTTTTTGAGCATATCTTTCCAGCGCTCCACGTATTTTTCGGCGAACGGGAGGGGCGTGTCGGAAGCCGCGAAGGTCATAAGCCTGTATTTTTCGAGGGGGAGCGCCTGCTTCCGCCTCTCGTCGGCGGCTTTTCTGCACGCTTCGGCGCGGTCCCTCACCATTTCGGCCTTCCTGCAGGCGCAGACCACAGGCGCGCTGAAGGTGCGTCTGGTGTTCGGGATGGTAACGACGCATTCGCGGGGGGTACGGCACTTCCCGCAGTAGAGCAGCCCGTCCCGGAAATAGTCGCTTTCCGACGCGGGGTCGAGTTTCCTGCAGTGCCCCGCGGCCGCGTCCATGCAGGCTTCGGGGGTCACTTTCTTCATGTTTTCCGTTCCGCTCAATAGGGACACCCCCCTTTGCCGTCCGAGAAGGCGAACGGTTCTTTCTGCGGCAGGCTTTCGTCCTCCCACCGCTTTCCGCGGAGCCATGTAGCCGGGTTCGGGATGAAGCGGCCGCCGTCCTCCCTCCAGTTTTGGGTCAGGACCGCAAGGGCGATCGAGGCGACCATGCGGTCGGTCAGCTCCCTGTCGGGCGCAAGAGCCGCAAAGGCCTTCAGGGCTTCGCTCTTCGCCTGCTTTTTCGGATAGGCCTTCCAGAAGTCGTCAAACAGTTCATCCGATTCTTTGCAGCGCGCGGGAGAGCCCTTTTTATTTTTATGTTTTGTTTTGTTTAAGTCCTGTTTAGGTAATGTTATCATTTGCGCGTCACACTGCGTGTCATGCCGTGCGTCATACTGCGCGACATCCGGTGCGTCATGCTGCGCGTCGTAACCGATGCGGAGATCGTATATCCTGTACGTTCCGCATGCGTTTCCGGAACCTTCTTCATAACCGATATACCCGTGTGAGTAAAGATCCTCGCGGGCACGCTGCATCCTCCTGATCAGCATGTTCGATTCCGCACAAAGGGTTGTGTTCGTGCAGGTGAATGTTTCGGGGAATCCGATCTGGTTCGCATATTCGTGCAGGATGTACCAGAGGCAGATCGCGTTCGCCGTGATCGGGTCCGCCATCCTGCGTTTTCTGAACGCGACCAGCTGCAGGAGATAGTTCATCGTCTTTCCTTTCCTTTCTTTTCCGTATCCGCCGGATACGCCGTAAAATGAAGTCGTGTCAGAATTTCTCTTTCTTCGGCCTGCCCTTCTTCCCCGTCTCTCCGATCCAGAAGATCTCGTACGCCGTCAGGCCTTCGCGGCGCCCGAGCTTTCCGGTGACGCAGACCATCCCGCCTTCCGGCAGACAGGCCGCGTATTCCGCCTGCCTGCGCAGCGCGGTCACGCAGACCTCGCGGGGGAGGGGAAACAGGTTCGGGCTCGCGCGCACGACCCTGAGCCTGAAGGCGCAGGAGACGGCGCCGCCGGGAGTCCGGCCGGGTTCGGGAGGACCCGCAAGACGGCCGGTCAGGATAAAACAGTCGGAATCGTTCATTTCTTCTTTTTACCTCCCTGTTCCATTTTTTTAGGAATGTGCTTGACTTTTCACATTAAATGTGCTATACTGTGCATGTAAGTGACTTTACAGAATCAGTATACTGCTTATAAAAGCATTTGTCAAGTATATATCCGCTTATTTACGCATTTTTGTAGGGATGCATAAAACCGAAAGGAGTTTTTTATGTTTTATGACCGACTTATAGGCCTGTGCAAGGCCAGAGGGATCCGGCTGACCCCCCTGCTCAAGGAACTGAACCTCAGCGAGAGCGGCATCGCCCGCTGGAAGAGCGGATCCGTGCCCAACGGCAGGACGCTCGCGAAGATGGCCGCCTATTTCGACGTGACCGAAGGATACCTGCTCGGGAGCGAGGATCTGCCTCAACAGGGCGAGGTCAAGCTGGACGACATCCAGTTCGCCCTCTTCAAGGAGACAGCGGACCTGACGGACAGCGACAAACGCGACATTCTGACCTTCGCCCGTTTTATCAAGGAACAGCGGCGCAAAGAAGGGCGGTAGGGATGGAGCTTGGGACCCTGTACCGCATCGCCGAAAAGCACCGGATCGGGGTCTTTTCCTTTCCGATGAGCGGCGCTTCGGCCATGTGCCTCAGACTCGGGGAGGACGACTTCGCGGTCGCCCTCAATCCGGCGAAAACCGGGACCGAAGCGGCCGAAAAAACGGCGCTGGCCCACGAACTCGGCCACTGCGCCACCGGCGCCTTCTATGACGTCGCAACGCCCGCCGCCACGCGGGGCAAATGCGAGCGCAGGGCCGACGAATGGTCGGTCCGAAAGCTCGTGCCGAGAAGCGCTCTGAAAAAAGCGCTGCGCGAGGGCAGCACGGAGGCATGGCAGCTGGCCGAACACTTCGGCGTGGACGAAAAGCTGATCGGCCGCGCCCTCGCCTACTACAGCTTCAGACCGGACGCGACGTCCGGCGGCTGAACACCCGGGGTTCCCTTCCTCCTTCGAAGGACACTGCGATTCGCTTTTTCATCCGACCCGGTGGAGAAAACGAAAGATGGAACACGGCTTTTTAAAACGCGCGGAGATTTCGCGCAGACTCGAGAACATCTATCAATACCCGCTGACGCTGGTGACGGCGGCGATGGGCAGCGGAAAGACCACGGCGGTGCGGGAATTCCTCGCCACGAAAAGCACGCCTTCGCTCTGGCTGTCGGTCGAAAACGAGGAGACGTCGGCGCAGACGGTCTGGCATTCGCTGACCGGTCAGCTCGCGAGGGTCAAGCCCGAATACGGCAGCCGGCTGCAGGCCCTCGGCTTCCCTGCGGGCGAACGGGCGCGCGAAAGGGTCTTCGGACTGATCGAGGATTCCATGTACGGGACGGGCACGGTACTCGTCATCGACGACTACCATGCGGTGCGCTCCCCGGAACTTGACGAGTTCAACGAACAACTCGTCCGCAGGAACATACCCGGTTTCCATATCGTGCTGATCTCGCGCTCGAAGCCCGCGTTCGCTGTGGACGACCTGATCTTCCGGGGGCTCTGCTGTCCCGTGTCGGGACCGCTGTTCGAGCTGTCCCGAGCCGAGATCGCGGACTATTTCGCCCTTTCCGGACTTGAGATCTCCCCCTCCGAGGCGGAGCACGTGCAGGCGGTGACGGGGGGATGGATGATCGCGGTCAGCCTGACCCGGCGCCGTATGGCCGAGACCGGGCGCATCGAGCCGGGGACGGATATCGGCGCCCTGATCGCCTCGGCCGTCACGGGGCACTGCACGCCCGAAGAAACGGACCTTCTGGCCGCCCTTTCGGTCTGCGGGAATTTTTCGCCCGGGCAGGCCGCCTATGTGTCGGATGACGCGGGCGCGCCCGAAACGCTGCGCAAAGCCGCCGGCGAGACCTCCCTTCTCCGGTATGACGCGCGGGAGGACAGGTATGTGTTCCACGATATTTTCCGCAGCCACCTCGCCGGCCTGCTCTCGAAGCGGACGGACAAGGCGGCTCTGCGCGCCCTTCTGAGGCGGGCCGGCGAGTGGGAGATCCGGAACGGCAGCCTGATCACCGGCTTTGACTATTGCCTCAGGGCGGGTGAATACGACCTGATCCTGACGGAATTCGAAAAACCCGATATCACGCGGGTACTCGACAACGTCACGACCGGCGTCGCGCGCGTCTTCGCGCAGATCCCCGAAGAAGCCATGATCCGCCATCCGGTCGCCCGGGTCAAATACGCCGATTTCCACCTCATCAACGTCAGCATGGAGGAAGGGAGCCGCATGCTCGACGGGATCGAGCGGCATACCCTCGAGGACCCCTCCGTGCCGCCGGACCTGCGCAGAAGGATCTTCGGCGAGATCGCGCTGTCCCGCAGCTTCACCGAATTCAACGACGTGCGGCGCATGCACCTGATGCACCTGAGGGCCTGCGAGCTGCTCGGGGGCAGATCCTCGGTCGCGAACAGGCATATGGCGGTCACGTTCGGCAGCCCCCACGCGCTCTACCTCTACCATAAGGAGAAAGGCGGCCTGTTCGCCCTGACCGAGTTTTTCGCCCACGCCATGCGCTGTTTCATCGAGATGGCGGACGGCTGCGGAACCGGATTCGAGCATCTGGTCAGGGCGGAATACTGCCTCGAGACGGGCGACATGACCGGCGCGGAATCCGCAGCCCGGAAAGCCGTCTATAAAGCGGAGACCGCCGGCCAGACCCCCGTGATCCTCTGCGCCCGCTTTGTCCTCGCGCGCATGCACGTTTGCCTCGGAAAATTCGCTGCCGCCGGGGAGATCCTCGACGAAATGGCCGCGGACGCCGCCGATTACGAGAGCACGGCGGACACCGACATCCATGAGCTGTGCTCCGCCTACATGGGCATGATCCTCGGCGACAAAGAGGCCTTCGCGCCCTGGCTCAGAGCCGGCGGATTCAACCACTCCGGCCTTTTTTACCAGGGCGTCGCCTTCCATTACCTCGCGGGAGCGCGCTACTGCCTGCTCGACGGCAATTACCTCAGGCTCGAAGCGCTCTGCGAGGAGCTGCACAGGCATTTTTCGGTGTTCGGCAACCTCTTCGGGCACCTGCACGCCCATATCCTCGAAGCAATCTCCGCGCTGATGCTCTACGGCTCCGGAAAAGCGAAAGAGGCCCTGCTCCCCGCCCTCGAGATCGGGAGGGCGGACCATCTGATCCTCCCCTTTGCCGAATACGCCGCCCATATCAGCGGGCTGCTCGCGGAGATGAGCGGCGAAGACCCGGACGACGCCTATCTCGGCCGGCTTGCCGCCGAAGCGGCGCGCTATAAAGCGAACCTCGGGCGGCACATGCGCACCTCCGCCTCTCCCCGCCCGCTGACCGCCCGCGAGAAGCAGATCCTTCAGCTCGTGATCGAGGGCAGGACCAACCGCGAGATCGCCTCTTCGCTGTACGTCGCCGAGGTGACCGTGAAAAAGGCGGTCACCTGCATCTACCGCAAGCTGGGCGTGCACGGCCGCGCCGCCGCCGTGCGCAGGGCCATGGAGGAGAAAAAAGACCGGAAAGCCTGAAAATGTATCCTTTCGGATAGTATATTTTATAGAAAAAACCTGCTATACTTTATGTAAAGCAGGTTTTTGATTTTAAACAACAGACTTTAAAAGGAGTGTGAAAGTTACCATGAAAAAGATCCTCTCGGTCATCCTGGTCCTGTCCTTCCTTCTTTTCGCATTCGCAGTCCCCGCAAGCGCAGAAGATGAACCCGAAAACGGCTCCGGCCTTCAGAGCGGAAATTCCCTGAAGGTAGTCCAGCCCGGCGGCGGCGCATACGTCATCATAGGCAAGCTGAAACCCGGCGAGCTCGAATTCAAATATGGCTGGAACAACTGCGCGGCATTCGAAGATCCCGCTGTCGGCTACTGGATCGCTATTTATGATGTTACTGCGAGTCATGGTGTATGGGGTATCGAGGTTCCATTGGAAGAATGTCCCAAGATGCTCAAGCTCGATTATTCGGATATCGAATTTGAAGATGATCCCGTCTATGTCTCCGGTCATGAATACTGCATTAATTTCTTCGTTCGTTGCGATAAATCAACAAATCCATATATCAATACTACCACAGTTCAGGTTTTCTTCATCGCACCGTAAAAAAAGCCACATAAAGAACGAGGGCGGCCACACAGGGCCGCCCCTACATTTTATCCGGCTGTTTTGGTCCGATCCGAGCCATGCGGTTTAGCCGACCGTCATAACGCAAAGACATGCGGCTATGCGGTAGGGTTCATGGAACGCGCGGCGTTCCTTACATCCTGCGTGATCGCCCTTGCCGGGTCTGCGATTTAACGGGTAGGATAACGCAGCGTCATGCATTCCTATGCGGCTGTCCTTGCGCAGAAAAAAATGGAAAAAGAACGAGGG
>CAZVPD010000037.1:0-24736 GCA_964628455.1 uncultured Lachnospiraceae bacterium | reverse complement strand
CTTCCGAATGGGCTTCGATGACGGAACGGGCGCAGACGGAGCTTGAGGACACCCTTGCTTACATCGGTCAGCTGGAAAACTGACCCCCGCATGGTTTGCGCCGGAAATATGATTGATAAAGGACGGTCAGCGATATGAACTTTATTTCACCGAATGAATTCTGCTTTTTAAAGGATGATGCGGCCATGATCCAGGCTGCGGCGGATAAAGCGCGGCAGACGGGCGCGGCGGTCGTCATTCCGCGCCGGAATATGCGGACGGGGAAAGATATCTGGCTGCTGCCGCGTGCCGTGAAATTATATACGGGAAGCTCCGTCTGCCTGGAAAACTGCCATCTTCGGCAGGCTGACGGCTGTTTTGACAATCTTTTTAAAAATTCCGCGGCGCGCACGGAAGCCGGGAAGCTGCTTTCGGAAAGGCAGTATGACATCCGCATCTGGGGAACCGGAAACGCCGTTATGGACGGAGGGATCCCGAACGGGACGACGGAACGGAACCTCAAAGCCGGCACCGCGCCGAAAGAAGCTTATTTTGCACACCCGGACACGATGATCGTCAACTGTCTGATCCATTTTTCCAATACGGAACGCGTCGTGATCGAGAATCTCCGGATCATCAACCAGCGCTACTGGGCAGTCACCTTTCATTATTCCGCTCAGGTGCGGATCTCCGATATCCATTTCGTCTCATGCGCCCATGTGCCCAATCAGGACGGGATCGACCTTCGGGCGGGCTGCAGCGGTTTTATCATCGAGAACATTTCCGGCTACACACAGGATGACACGGTGGCGCTGACCGATCTTCAGCGGCCGGGCAATTTCGACAACTACTGCAAAGTGGAAGGCATGGAAGACGACATCCATCATGTCGTGATCCGGAATGTCACCTCGAACACGGTCTGCGCGCAGGTGCGCCTTCTGAACCAGTTCGGAAATAAAATCTATAATGTGATCATTGAAAACGTCCAGAATTACGCCGAAACCGATCCCTCGCTGCCCGGCGCCGCCGGGTATGCCTATCGAATTCCCAACGGCAGGGACTATTATATGGATTCCGAAACAACGTGGGCCGTTCCGGAAAAATACTGGAGCACGTTCGAAAAGAACGACTTCCGGGCAGGCGCTTCGGTGCGCATCGGGGAAAACGGATATTTCGATCCGGATAATCCCGATACCGTCGCAAAACCCGGCGACACCTATAATATCACGGTGCGCAATGTGCAGTCCCGCTGCCGCATTGCCGCAGCCGTCTCCTGCACGCTTTTCGATTCGCTGATCGACAATATCCAGTGCTTCGGGGATTGCGTCACCGCGGTGTATTTCGGCGGCGGTACTTTCCGGAATATCCGCGTCCAAAATATAAGCTATTCGCACTCGGCTGCGCACCGTCCGTCCGACGAACATGCGTGCGGCGGGAATTACGGTTACGGCAGACCCGCGGCGGTCTGGTTCAACGGGTCGGACGCCAAGGAACTGCGCTTCGGCGGGATCACCACGGCAAAAGACACGGCCGTTGTTTTCGGGGGGACCGGCGACGTGGAACTCAAAGCCCGGGATATCATCATCCGCGATCCGGGCAGGACGAAAATGCTTGAAGGCGAATCGATACGGGCTGATATCCGTGAGTTTTGATCATACGGATAAAATATAAAAAAACATAACGGAGGAATGAAGATCAATATGAAAATAACGAATGTCCGCAGCTGTTTTTCGGGAGCGTGCCATTATGTGCTCGTTGAAACGGACGAGGGGATAACGGGACTCGGGGAAGCCACACTGCATACCCGGCAGCTTGCAGTCGAAGGGGTCGTCCGGCAGCTTGCCGAATATCTCGCGGGCAAGGACCCGATGCGTGCCGAACATCTATGGCAGGATGTTTATCGCGGCACTTTCTGGCGCGGAGGACCGGTCCTTCAGTCCGCCCTTTCGGCGATAGACATCGCTTTGTGGGATATCAAAGGCAAAGCGCTCAATACCCCGGTTTATAATCTTCTCGGAGGCAAGTGCAGGGACAAGCTGCGCGTATATACGGGCGTAGGCGGTGCAACGCCCGAAGCGCTGGCGGAATCGGGTTTACGCGCCATGGAAAAAGGCTACAAAACGCTTCGGTTCTGTCCCCTTGACTGCCACGAGCCGGGTGTGCTCGATATAGGGATACAGGTCCGGCGCAGCATCGCTTTTACGAAAGCGCTCCGCGAGGCTGTCGGGGATGAGGAGGAACTGATCTTTGAATGTCATACGCGTCTGACGCCTCCGCGGGCGGTGGAACTGTGCAATACGATCGAAGAATTTCACCCGCTTTTCGTCGAGGACCCGCTTCGCTCCGACAGCCCCGAGATGTTCCGCGTTCTTCGCGAGCATACCAATGTGCCGCTCGGGACCGGTGAAAAATTCGGGGCCAAGTGGGATTACAAGCAGGTCATAGAGGGAGACCTGATCGATTACATCCGGACGGATATCTGCAACTGCGGCGGCATCACGGAGATGAAAAAGATCGCGGCTTATGCGGAAACGCATTATATGGAGATGGTGCCGCACGGCGTTCATCATGCGGGTTTTCTTGCCTTGATGCATCTCGATTTCGCGACGCCGAACTTTTACTGCCAGGAGGACTGGTTCTCGGGCAGTCATCCGGACTGGCTCGATTACGACGCTTCTTTCGACGGCGGATGGCTGACAATGTCCGGCCGTCCGGGCATCGGCGTAACTCTTGACGAAACCATGCTGCGACCCTTTGAGGCAAGCGAACACCCGCATCTCCGCCGTCCCGACGGCGCCGTTCAGGACTGGTGAGGATCACATGGAAATAAAACCGGAACGCAAAGTCTGTTTTATCTCCGGGTCCGGTTCGGGCAACGGACGCGGTATGGCTCTGCGGATGGCGGAGTCCGGATACGACCTCGCGCTTCATCACAGCGGAAGAAGTCCCGAAAGCGCGGAGGCGATCCGCTCTCAGGTTGAGGCTCTGGGCTGCCGTGCGGAAGTCTTTACGGAAGACCTTTCAAAACCCGGGTCGGCGCACCGCCTGTTTGAACGTTTCGGGGAAAAATTCGCCAGGCTTGATATCTTTGTCGCCAACGCGGGCGTGACCCGCGGTTCATGCATACTGGACATGCGGGAGGAAACGTTCGACGAGGTCTGTGCGATCGACTGGAAAGGATCCGTTTTCTGCGTGCGCGAAGCGGGGCTGTTCATGAAGGAACACGGCATCCGCGGGTCGATCGTCATTATTTCATCCAACCACAGCAGCCGGATGTGGAACGGTTATTCCGCATACGGCTCCATGAAAGCCGCGCTCAACCGCTTTACGGAATACGCCGCGGTCGAATTCGCTTCTTTCGGGGTCAGGGTGAACTGCCTTGCTCCCGGCCATATCAACCGCGGATACGACGGCAAACCCGAACAGGAGCGCAATTTCTATCCCCACATACCGCTCAAACGGTATGTTCGTTCTTCCGAACTGGCCGACTGGACGCTTTTTCTGGCGTCGGAAGCCGCGGCTTCGGTGACGGGTGTAACCGTCGACATCGACGGCGGCGTCCGCCTTCTCAATGATTCACTCGATAAATATAATCTGTAAAAACGAAGGATACCGTATATGTGCCTGATTTCCTTGCAGCCGGAAAAAATCCGGATTTATCGTATTCCGGGAGGATAAAAAGTGAAGAAAGAAAAGACCGGACTGAGAAAATCATATAAAATACGCTTTGTATTCAGGATCTGCGTATTTGCTTTTACGGTGTTCATGTATTTTACGTATCCGGAAAGCTTCGGCATGATAGCCGGATCCGGTTTTTTTAAGGAATTATCCTGGCTTCATTTCCTTTGGCTCGTTTGGATCGCCGATATGATCATACAGCTGATCCCCGCAGGGAATTATTTATCGCTCGGTTCACTGAAGCAGTTTAAGGGATTTTACAAACCGATAAAAAAAATGTTCGACCGGAAAGAGCTTGCGAATTTTATTAAAATCAGCTGGGTTCAGTCTCTGAAAGTAGCACTCGTCTGGATCATGATCCTGTCCGCTGTCGGGCTGCTGCGTTTTCTGGATTTTATCGGTCACAGGGAACTGCTGCTCATCTCCGTGGTTTTTTATGTATTGGATCTGACTTTTGTCCTCTTCTGGTGTCCGTTCCGGGTATTGATCTTAAAAAACCGGTGCTGTACGACATGCAGGATCTTTAACTGGGACCACATGATGATGTTTTCCCCGCTGCTGTTTGTTCCCGGCTTTTACTCGCTGAGTCTGTTCGGCTTTTCCGCCGCGGTAATGCTAATATGGGAAATATGCTTTTATATGCATCCCGAACGGTTTTGCGAGGAAACAAACGAGGCGCTCAGATGCAGCAGCTGCACGGACAAATTGTGCGGAACAAAAAACTGCCGGTTGTAAGCCGGCAGTTTTTGCATGCAAGGTATCGGGCATAATGCGGAAATAAATAAATATTTTTGCGGATTATTGACATTTATGACGAATACTATTATAATTAGGTATAAATATAAATCAAAGAAAGAGGATAAAAACATGAAATCCACGGGTATCGTCAGAAAACTGGATGAACTCGGCAGAATCGTGCTTCCGATCGAGATCAGAAAAACCATGAACATCAATGACAAGGACGGCGTCGAAATATTCGTCGACAACAACAAGATTATTTTAAAGAAGTATGTGCCGTCATGCATTTTCTGCGGGAATTCGGATAATGTGTCCGAATTTAAAGGCAGACTTATATGCAGCGACTGTGCGGAGATCTTAAAGCACGCGGTCATCTGAAGCATCGTTTAGAGTGTCTCCGGTCCGAACGATCCTGTCAGGGCTTTGTTTGGAAGATTGCCCGGGATCATTTTAACAGGGTCGGCTGCTTCGGCCGTATGTGGTCTCTGCAATCTTTAAAAAACCGGATATCTTTAACCGGTTGATTGATAGCGCTGTTTTTATGACGGAAAGAAGCCGTATGGATTATGGATACAGACATCGATATAACGGATATCGTCCTTGAGACGCCGAGACTGCTGCTGCGGTCCTGGAAAGTTTCGGACCTCGGTGACTTTTACGAATATGCCTCGGTGGACGGAGTCGGTGAGATGGCGGGATGGAAGCACCACGAATCACCTGAAATATCCGAAAAAATACTGAGGATGTTCATCTCCGAAAAAAATGTTTTTGCGATTGTTTTAAAAGAAAACGATAAAGTGATCGGGTCCCTGGGACTGCATCGTTCATGGGCAAACGATGACCCGCTTTATTCCGGTTTGAAAGTAAAAGAGATCGGTTACGCGCTTTCAAAGGAATACTGGGGCAGGGGGCTGATGCCCGAAGCCGTGAAAGCCGTCATCGGTTTTTGTTTTGAAGACTGCGGACTCGACATGCTGACCGTCGGGCATTTTACGGAAAATCACCGTTCCCGGCGGGTTATTGAGAAATGCGGATTCCGGTTTATACGTCAGAGTGAATATTACGCCGAATCGCTGGGAAAAAATTTTACCGATATGAGATATATCTTATACCGCTGACTGTTTATATGGCGAAGGAACCTGCTTGCTGCCGTCTTTGATTTACGGCAAAAAGCAGGTTTTCATGTTTTATGGGCATGCAGGGGAACAGGCGGATTGAATTTACAGCGCCGCGGCCGGTAAAGGTTTGTTCACATTGCCGGCTGTTTCGTTTATTTTGCCGGAATGGAAGCAAAAGTAAATAAATTGTTAATAATCGATCCGTTTTGTTGACATTCTTATTTTATGTGTCATCATATATATAACGACGTTATATATATGATACGGGAGATGATGCCATGTCTGATGCGCCCGCAGTGGATTATGCGCTGCAAATCATAGAATTTATCGCAAACAGCAGCATACCGGTAGGTATTTCGGAAATCAGCCGTGAAACGGGTATCAACAAGAATGCCGTGTCACGTGTGCTGAATTCACTCGCAAATCACGGGTGGGTATACAGTGCAAACGAAAATGCAAAATATCAGCTTACATTGAAACCGTTCCGGATCACAGGCAAAGCGTTGACACATATAACCATGCATAACATCGCGCTTCCTTATTTGCGCGAAGTATGGGAGAAAACGGGTGACAGCAGTTATGTCGGGATTTTGAATGATAACTATGTTTTATATATTCAGCATATCGATTCCGTACACGATTTAAAAATCGCCGGTCGTATCGGCGGGATGTATGAACTGCATTGCGCTGCCGCGGGCAAAGTACTGCTCGCATACTCAGGCAGCGAATTTCAGCGCGCTTACTGTAAAGAACGGCTGATAAAAAAAACAGACAGGACGATTATTGATCCGGTCAAAATGCTTGAGCACCTCGGACAGATCAGAAAACAGGGTTTCGCGACCGATTTGGAGGAATACAGTTACGGGATCCTGTGTGTCGCCGCGCCGATTTTTAACTGCAGCGGTGAAATTGAAGGTGCTATAGGTATTTCAACCTCCACCATTTACCGCAATGAACAATCTTTGCTGAAGGACGAAGGCGTGATCGTCTGCCGTGCAGCTGCTGAAATTTCAAACAAATTGGGTTATTCGGAATATATGGAAGGGAAAAAATAAAATGAGAAAATCAGCGGTATTATTCCTATGCGCAGTCATATTATTTGGCTTTGTATCATGCGGTAAAGCGCAGGAAAATTCATCACCGGACAGCATAGCTCAACCCGTATCGGAAACAGAAGCGCAGACCGCGGAACTGTCGACAGGCCTGCCCGCAGAAGATTTCGGCGGAGAAGAAATAAAATTTTTAATACGTGCCGCCGAACAGGGAGACCCGCGATGGGGTTCGCGTGAACTCTATGTGGAGGATTTTAACGGTGAAGTCATCAACGATACCGTCATGCAGCGCAACCGCACCGTCGAAGATAAATACAATATTAAAATAACCGGTCAGGCGGAACGACTCGGTAATTTATCCGCGGTCATAACAAAATCGGTAAAATCCGGAGACAACGAATTTGACTGCGTCATGTCGAGTATCGGCGCGTCTTCGGATTTTGCTCTTGCGGGACTGCTGTATAACCTTGAAGAAGTGGATAATTTTGATTTTTCGCAGCCCTGGTGGAACCGGATATTAAATGACTGCCTGAGTTTTAAAAACAATTTATATTATGCTGTCGGTAATATGAATATCATGACATTTGACGGAACAGCCGCCATGTTTTTCAATAAAAAATTGATCAAAGATTACAATCTGGAAAATCCGTATGATTTGGTCCGTTCGGGTACATGGACGATCGATAAATATACCGGGATGAGCGTAAGTTTTACCTCCGACCTGAACGGAGACGGCAGGTTCGGCAAAGACGATCTGTGGGGTTCCGTGTCCACACAGGACTCTGTATGGTCGCTGTTTAATTCCTGCGGCGGATTGTTTGCCTTTAAAAACGCGGATGATATTCCGGTATTCAGTGAAATGGATGACAAAATCATGTCGCGCTATGAAAAAATCAATAATTGTTCGGCCGTAGGTAAAACATACAACGCTCAGTATAAAGAATTCAACAACGGCGAAGCTACGACCTTTGATGTTAATTTTACGATCTTCGGTGATAACAGGGCATTGTTTTTAACGGAAGTCGTTGACGCGGCTTTACAGCTGCGCAGTTTTGAGGCGGAATTCGGCATCTTACCCTACGTAAAATACGATGAAGCGCAGTCTGATTATATTTCGCCCGTCAACACCTTCGCAAGCACCGCAGTCGCCATACCGGTAACCGTCCCCGAACCCGGACGTATCGCGGCGATACTGGAAGACATGTCCTGCATATCCAAAAACAAACTGCTCCCCGCGTATTATGATGTGACTTTAACCGATAAGCTGACGCGTGACGAAGAATCCGGCGAGATGCTGGATGTCATCTTTTCACATCTTATTCTTGATATAGGCTGGGCGTATAATTTCGGCGATGTAAAAACGCAGGTCTTTAACGTGGTCCTGAAAGGTACGGGCGCGTTTGCCTCAACATATGAAAAAATAACACCAAAAGCGCTTTTAGCAGTAGAAAAATTAATAGAATCGTATGAACTGATCGGATAAACCTCTAAACAAAAAAAGCTGCACCTGTCTGAATACTCGAAGAATAAGCCGGAAAGGGAATAAAAATGGATTTAACACGTGTCATACGGTTAAAGGAAAACCACTTGTGCGATTTCGATTTGAATCGGGCTTTATACAGACGCAAATATGCCGAAATATTCGGGGATTTTCCCGGTTTATCGTATTATGCTTCTCCCTGTGACCGGACCGCCGAGTATCTGACGCGTTTTGCTGCGGAATTCCCCGCTGTGATACAGGACGGTGAATTGATTGTCGGAATTGACTGGCATTGGAACGGCTGCCATACGGTCGGCAATATGGGTCATTTTGTTGCGGACTACAGCCTGCTTTTAAAAAACGGCACAGACGGTTTGATTGCGGTAACGGAAGGTCCTTTTAAAAAGGCAATGCAGGCATTCTCGTCATACATCGGCGCGTATGTTGTAAAAGCCGAAGAATCAGGCTTGACACAGATTGCGGTCGACTGCGGGCATATAGCCCATCTGCCTCCGGCAACATTCCGTCAGGCATTGCAGCTCGTGTGGTTTACCCATATTTTTTTACATACGGAAGCCAACAGCGCCGCGGTTTCGTTTGGACGGTTCGACCAATATTTGTATCCGTTTTTGAAAAGCGACATGGAAGCGGGCAGGCTGACTGCCGAAGAGGCGCTTGAACTGATCATGTGCTTTTATATAAAGACTTCCGAAGGGGACGAATCACAGAATCTGATTGTGGGAGGAAATGAAAACAGTTTGTCCTTCCTGTGCCTGGAGGCACAGCGTAGGATCAAAATGCGCCAGCCGACCCTGTCCGTAAGGATCGGTCCGAGCACATCGGATGCGTTCTGGGACGCCGCGGCTGCGCTTTCCGCTGAAGGAATCGGAATGCCGTCCTATTTTTGCGACGAGACCGTCATAAAAGCGCTGATGAATATAGGTATACCGCGTCGGCGTGCGGAGGATTATGCCGTTGTAGGCTGTTACGAAACATGTCCGCAGGGTGATACTCTTGCGCTGACCGTCGCTTACGGTTATAATCTGACCGATATATTGTTGGATTATATGCGGAAAAATGCTGCTGCGGAATCGTTTGAAGAATTCTATTCGGGCTTTTGCGGATACTACCGTGATTTTTATATCGGGGAATTGCTGCCTCAATTCCAAAGGCACCGCAGTGAAATAGCGAAGAACTGGGGATCGCCGTTCCTCGCATGCTGTATGAAAGGCTGCATAGAAAAGAATCTTGCGCCCGAACAATACGGAGCCGCATACGGTTTTTACTCGATCAATATTTTAGGCATCGGTACGCTGATCGACAGCATATACTGCATAGAGAAGCTTATATTTACCGGTAAGCGGTATACATACGGTCAGCTGCTTGAAGCGCTGGAGGATAACTTTTCCGATGAAGAAATGTACCGTTCATTCAGAAATCTCGAAGGAAAATACGGGACAAATTCGGACAGGACAAATCGTCTCGCGGCGGAGCTGTCGGAAATGATCGGCAGGATCTCGCTCGAGCATCCGCTTGATCATAACGTAAAAGTTTCTCCGGCGTTGTTCAGATGGCTTGCGGATATATATACGGAAAATGTTCCGGCAACGCCGGACGGCAGGCGCAAAGGCGAGCATCTGTCCTACGGCATTGCGCCGACCGGGATATCAGGGAATAAATGCCTGACTTCCATATTAAATTCGTCCGCTCATATAAAAACCGATTTTTTCCCGGACGGATGTCCGCTGACTGTTTCACTCTCGGCGGTCGAATCGGATTATCTCAGGAATGTCATCGGCGCTTATTTTAAGATGGGAGGATTCCACCTGAATATCAATGTGACGGATTATAAAAAACTCGAGGAGGCGCAGCAGAAACCGGAACAATACGAAGATCTGCTTATAAAGATCAGCGGATTCAGCGCGAAATTCGTCACGCTGGATAAGCAGCTCCAGGACGCGCTGATCCTGCGCACCAAAAACGGAAGTTAGGAGACGGACCGTATGGTTTATAATATATATGCGTATATAACAAAAAAATACGCTTCCGAATTCAATAAAATTGCCTGCATGCCGATGCGGCAGGCGATGATATTTAAAAGAACGGCCGAAGAAATCCCGATACAAATAAACGCCGGAGACGTCATCGCGGGCCGGTACGGTTATGAAAACGGCCTGCCGGATGATCTGCCGGACGGTTCGGAAATGACCGTACCGGAATACGGGCACGATCCCGGATCATCACACATCGCGTTTGAATTGAATAAGTATAATATTACGGCTTCTTTCGGAGCCGGACATACGTGCCTGGATTATAAAACGATCATCGAAAAGGGACTGGAGTATTACTTCGGCAAAACCGGCGATGAAGCGATGAAAACAGCCCTGTCGGCCGCTGAAATATATGCCGGACGGTTTTCGTCGCTGGCTTTGAAACTGTCGGGAGAGACGGATGACGAAGAGGACCGGTCACGCCTGACGCGCATAGCCCGCGCTTGTCTGCGGGTGCCGATGAAACCCGCCCGCGACTTTTTCGAAGCGGTGCAGTCCGTGTGGCTTATACACAGCCTTTCACCCGTTTCGGATAACAACTGGGCTTCCGTGTCTCTCGGCAGGATGGATCAGTATTTATATCCGTATTATCTGAAGAACAGGGACGGAGCGCCGGAGATATTGAAAAATCTTTTTATGCTGCTGAACCTTTACGGCGACGGCGCGTGCGCGCTGAATATCGGAGGATTGAATTTCGACGGCGAAGACATGATGAATGAACTTTCCGAACGGATCATACGCACGGAAAGAGAAACCGCGTCATGCTCGCCGATCCTGGCAGCCCGTATAAGCGAAAAAACACCCGATAAAATCATGGAGCAGCTTGTCGGCAATGATTTGTTTGAAATAGGGCAGCCGACTTTTTACGGGGAGGAAGTCTGCCGCAGATCAATGGAAACACGCGGTATAGACGCTGAAACAGCCGCCGGCTTTTCAGTCAACAGCTGTATGGGGCTGATCATACCCGGCTATGAAATCGCGGATATGTGGGGCTGTAAATTTAACGCGCATCTGCCGCTTGAACTCGCGCTCAACGGCGGGAAACCCCTTCAGGGCGAATTGCTGCTTGATTTGAAAACCCGGCCGGTTTCAACATTTCATTCGGTCGATGAAATCATCGGACAATATGAGCTCTGTTTGACCGAACTTCTCGGTTATGCTTTGAAACTGAATGCCGAATCGGCCGAAAGGACCGCTGCCGTCTGTCCGAATCCGTTTATATCGGCAATAACCGGCGACTGCAATATCTCCGGCAAAGACAGAGCGGTCGGGGCAAGATACAACAATGTCACCGTCGAAATGATGGGACTTGTGAATACCGTAAATGCGCTGATAGCTCTCGACACTTTGGTTTTCAGGGATAAAAAGTATACCGTCGGTGATTTTATCGGTGCCGCGCAGGCAGACTATGCCGGGTATGAAACGCTGCGCAGGGATATACTGCATGCCGAAAAATACGGGATGAACACCCCTCTTTCAAATGAAACCGCAAAGCGCCTGATCGTTTCCGTTTCCGGAATATGTATGAAATTCAACCGTGATAATACGCGGTATTTACCTTCGCTGCATACGCTTGATGCCAACGTTTATTTCGGTTCCGGTTTGTATGCCACGCTTGACGGACGTCCGGCCGGCGCGCCGGTTGCCAAAAATGCCGGTATGTCGGCGGAAACTCCCGATATCAGTCCGACGGATATGGCTTTGACCGCGGCTTCCGTTGAATTATACCGGTTCGGCGGCGGACAGCCGATCGACTTGTATTTTGAAGCGGATGACTTGAAAAACAGCGCCAGCCGGCAAAAAATTATTTCATTTATACGAACTTTTCATAGACTTGGCGGTATGCAGCTGCAGGTCAACAGCCTGAATACGGATATTCTGAAAAAAGCATATGCAAATCCCGCGGATTACAAACAGCTGATTGTCCGGATCGGCGGTTACAGCCGCAGGTTCAGCGATATGGGCAATAACGAAAAACTGGAATTTATCATGCGTTCGGATAAAACCCGCGTCTGAAATTCTGTTTTAAATCATAAAGTTTCTTTTCGATTCATACCGTATTTGTCTGTTGATTTCATTCGGTCTTCATGACTCTGAAAAACATAAACCTGCTTGTTGCTGCGATGATTCCGCGGAAGCAAGCAGGTTTATAATTTTCTGCTTTATAAAATATATTTATAATCAGGATGAAGTATTATCGGTTTTGTTCATTTCCTTTATTCAAAAATGCGCGGATATCCGCAGCAATCTGCTTTCGGGCGGCCGGTTCCGGATTGTCGATGTAGTCCGCTTCCCATAAAAGCAGTTCGCGGATGCCGAATCCGGCTGCGATTTCGGCGTCCGCCCGCAGCGCTTCCGCAGACCCCGGTATCCAGAAATAGGCTATCGGTGCGGCAGCGCTGTCCCGGACCTGTTCTGTCAGCCAGCCGATCGCTTTCTGAGGTGTGCCCCCGCGGCAGTAATAGCCGGCGGTGATGATTTTATCGGTGAGATTTTCTTCGGACCATCGCTTAATGTCGCATAACAGTCCTTCTTTTGCGCCTTTGTAGATGTTGCCGCTCATCTTCAGGTACCGTTCCGGCGTGTCGGAATTTATATGCTCGGGCAGCAGACCTCTGTAGGACCAGGGATGCTGCACCATTGCGATAAGCGGTATATTGCGTTCGCGGGAGTTCAGCATGGCACGGATCCCGCGCATATATCCGGTGACCGGTTCGCTCCGGACGTCAACCCAGCGCGGGTCGCTGTTAGGAACGTCGTGCGGGTCAAGGCCGTACCGCGCGGCAAACGCTTCGGTCAGAGGCGTCTCATATCCGTGGTCTGCATAACCCTCCTCATCGGTCTGCGGATTGTCGGAGATATCGCCCGTCCGGATCCAGTCGAGTAGAATGCCGTCGGTATCGTAATTGAGCGCTTCGCGCACGATCTCCGTCTTATAGGTTTGCACTTCGGGAAACGCGAAGCTGAGCTGCGACCGGTAGGCACGGCCGTCCCTGCGTATCCAGCGGTACTCCGGATGCTCTCTCGTGAAGCGGCTGGTCCAGCCGAAACCGTGGTCGTCCTCATTGACGGAATACCATGCGTATATTTCGAGTCCCAGTTCATGACCGATTTTTACCGCTGCCGCATACGTGTCAAAGCGCGAGAAGTCCATCCGGCCGCAGCGTTCTTTAAGCTTTCCCTCGGGATAAGGGAACCAGCCTTCCGAATACAGGTTGCGTTCGTCGGTATCGAACCAGCGCATAGGGTCGGCGTATTTGCTGAAATAACAGGTTCTTCCGGCGTCGAACATCCGCCAGTAAACGCGGGATATGCCGAATTCCTTGCATCGCGTCAGCATATAACGCACGGAATCGGAATCCACTTCGAAATCGTCTTTAAGAAACCAGTCGGAGTATGTGAGCGGCGCGGTTAAGATAATTTTATCTTTCATTGTGTTTCACGGTTCTTTCTTTCATAGTTTCAGTTTCCCGCCGCATCGAGGCTTTCAAGCAGCTTTAGAAGGCTTGCTTCATTGGCTGTTCTTGATGTCTCCAGTTTTGACGCGATGGCGTCGTTGTTGTTGTTGACGATATCGCGGAGAACGGTCAGCACGTTCGACTTTAAATTAAAGCTGAAGAGATATCCGAAGTTATAAGTTCCGGTGCGGATGATCAGGTCATACATATCGAGGTCATTTGTATCGGCGGCGTCCGTGCGCAGATACTTGTATTTGAACGCGACTTCGTAATAGGACGGTATGACCTGCCTGTATGACTCCGCCGACAGCAATTCGAGGACGGCTCCTATCATCCCGAAGCGTGTATCCTGTGTGGTAACCGGCACGGACACATAGTTGCCGACGCCGTAATTGCTGTATGTGTATTCCGCCTGTTCTTCGGAAAACTTAAAATACGGCAGGATGCCGAAACTGTCCTTCATGTCGCGCATGACATAACCTGCCATCCAAAGCGAATCCATCATAAAGATCGCATTGCCGGCATTATAATGGGCGGACATAGCTTCGAGGTCTTTTGTTGTCTGCGGATATTTCAGGCATCCTTCGTTTTCATACAGGAGATCCAGCAGTGTACCCAGATTGTCGATCATGGTTTGATCGCTGAAAGTGATCTGAGGTATGCCGCCGGCAATACCGGCGAGCTGCTGGTCTGCCGCACCCGCGTAAAAACCGTAAAAATCGGCGTCGTCCCGTTCGGAATTGCCGTTGAGGTCGTCATAAACATCACGGATGAGGGAAGAAAAAACTTCCGCCGTCCAGTTGTTGCCGTAAACATACCGGTACAGATCGGCGTCGCCCAGACGGGATTCCGCCTGGGTTTTATTGAAATAGATCAGATTTGTCAGTGAAGATTTTGAAAGCAGAAGATCCCCGAGAAGCGCGAATGTTTTCCCGTTATACTTTATTTCATCGATAAATGCCGAATCCCACCAGACTTTTTCGAAATTTAATCCGGGTATTTGATTGCTGTCCGTAAAATATCCTTTGAGGATCATCGGTGTTCCCTCAAAGGAGTAATAGATGACGATATCGCTTGTGTCGTCACCGGCGGGAATGCTTTTATTCATTCCGGAAATCAGTTTAAAACGGTCTGTAACTTCCTTTGAAAACACGACGTTCAGCCGTTCCTGCACCGCGGTGTCTCTTCCGTAAACCGCGTCGTTGACCACATCGCCGGTCGGTTCTTCCGCAAACAGGTCCAGCGGCCATGTATCGTTTATCAGGATCCGTACCGTCCCGCCTTCATAATCCAGAGCGGTATCGACGGTATCTCCGATGATTTCGCGTCCCCATTTATCCGTCTCTGCTTCCGGAACGGCGGCAGATGCGGGCTGCCCGCTGACGGTTTCATCCGGTTTTGCCGTTTCGGACGTAAGGCTGCAGGAGACGCAAGCCGAGAGGAGAAAAAGAAAAACAAAAAGGTCTGTCAGGACTTTTTTCATCGATATCACTCCCAATCATGTTGTGAAGGAAGATCGCTGCATGAATGCTGCGCAGGATCTGCAAATATACCGTAAACAATAATATCATACTTGCTCCGTCTTTTCAATAGAAAATGGAATTAATTTACTCTGGCTTTTGACGGGTATCAGATAAAATACGGGAGATGACTTTTTTTGTCATCTCCCGTATTTTTAAAATGAATTGTCTGAAAATCGATTCTATTAATGATTCATCGCTTCTGCCCGGATAAAATACGGTTTTAAAACTCGGGTTCGTAGGACTGCACGCGTTCTTCCCGGATGATCCTGCGCACTTCGATATCGCGTATTTTCAGATGCGTGCAGTAGGGAGAAAAACCGACGTGTCCGGTGCGGTAAGGATGCGGATCGATCAGCTCCGCGATCAGCGCGCCGTCGGCTGTCAGAAAATTGTGTCCGTCAACCGCTCCCATGCAGATCCGAACTTCTCTGCCCGGTTCATATCGGTAGAGCGGGGTGGTGGCGTTCAGGCAGTTTTCCGGAAAACTTTCGATCCCGCTCTTGTGGTCATACCAGCCGTTGAGCCCCGCGATGTAGCCGGAGCGCAGATAATCCGCCTGATCGTCCCATTCGGTGCAGTAAAGTCCGTTGAGGTCGCGGGTCGCCGGCAGCACGCTTGCGGCCGTGAAGCAGAGCATGACGTCACAGTCGAAATACTGTCTGGACAGGAGGATACCGCCCCTGTTTCCTCTCTCCGCTCCGTGCAGCCATCCGTCTTTAAAATACCATTCGCCGCCTTTGGGATCCCACTGATCCGTCCAGCGTTCATCGGGAAGGCTGTGAAGCAGTACGGGTGACGCGTCACATAAAATCGTCTTCCCGAGTAAAAGCAGGTTTTCCATAGAGATACTCCCTCATGAATTTCATTTATTATGCCGGAAAATATGATATCGTATGATTCCGCAATATATTTTATCGCAATTCGTTGACAATCAGGCAGCTTGTGTTTATTATAGTATACAGACATGATAATGTCAATATATGTAACTGATTTGCTCAGGCATGAGGTTGTATAGCCGGCAGGAATGCTTTTA
Source organism: uncultured Lachnospiraceae bacterium (assembly GCA_964628455.1). GTDB lineage: Bacteria > Bacillota > Clostridia > Oscillospirales > CAG-272 > JAQVWU01. The sequence continues at coordinate 8,626 of CAZVPD010000037.1, read as the reverse complement.
AATGGAAGCGGGAGATACTATGCGCGGTAATATTTTTAAAGGTCAGAAAGTTCTTATGATAAATCGTGACCCGGACTGGTTCGGCTTTTTTACGAATGCATACCCGGATTTTGCCGTAAGTCCGGAGGATGCGCTGACAGACGCTTTCGACGGTTTTCTGACCGGCGGAATGACGGATATTATGATCTGTATTTATGAACAGGTGTCCAAAACACCGTCCGGCATTCTCATGTGGGCGGGGGACAAATACCTGCAGAAAAAAGAAAACGGCTTTGATGTGGATTATACGGATTATCATTTTCTGAAAGGGCCTTATTTGTTATATACCCGGACGGATGCCGATCCCGTAGACGTCTGGATCGGATGCGCAAGAAAAAACAACATACGGCCGTGGATCACACTCCGTATGAACGATGCTCATGACAACAACGAAACTGTATCCGGTTTGCGTTCCGATTTTTATTACACGGCAAAAAAGAACGGCTGGATGATCGGCGAAAAATACGGATATTATGCCCATTGCCTGGATTACTCGCGTAAAGAAGTTTCGGAACCCATGCTTGCTTATATAAAAGAGCAGATCATGCGATACGACTGTTACGGACTCGAACTTGATTTCATGAGGGAGATCTATTGTTTCGATTACGAGGGAAAAGACTGCAGGGGATACATGAATGATTTTATGCGGTGCGTCCGCGGTATCCTGGATGAAGCCGGTCATCATCACGGTCATGAGATCCGTTTATGCGTGCGTCTCCCGAGAAGCTATGCGGATTCGGTCGGTTACGGTTTTGATCCCGTCGCCTGGGCGAGGGAAAAACTTGTGGACATCATCGTGCCTTCGCCGAGATGGGAAACGACGGACAGTGACATACCCGTCGAGGAATGGTCGGCCCTGCTTTCACCCTATGGTGTTGCGGTCGTTCCGGCGGTGGAAACCCTGAATATCCGCAGGACGGCGAATTCTGCCGATATGTCTAAAGCATATGCGTCGGGCTGGTATGCAGCCGGTGCGGACGGAATTTATGCGAACAACCATGATTCCTTTGTAAAACCCGTTTCGGCGCGTGATATCGCTTTCAGAAGATCCTGCGGCAGTCCGGATACGGCTGCGGAAGGCTTGAGAAGATATATCGTGACTTATCAGGACATCACAAGCGGAATGACCGGGCCGTTCCGGCCGCTTCCCCTGTGCGCCGAAAAGGGACATGACGCTTATCTGACCCTGCAGACGGGGGATATCCGAAGTACGGACGAGGTCAGGCTGTATATCGACGCCCTATATGACGGCGAAATGCCCCGTGTGTATATCAACGGGATAGAATGTGTCACGGCGGAATGCGGTCCGGTTATTGAAAAAAACATGTTTGACGGTTCGGATGTAAATCTGACGGATCATACCCCGCTTGTCTGTATTCCTGCCGGAGATAACTGGCTGCCGCGTAAAACCTATCTCCGGTTCAGCGGCAGCGCAAAAATATATTACGCCGAACTTCGCGTAAACCGTACGGAATAAATAATTTATTCGGGGAGATATCATAACATGACGAAAAAAACGATCGGTTTCATCTTTCTTTGCCTGGCTGTTTTGACAACGGCGCTGACCGGCTGCGGTTCCGGTAAAACCGGAAATACGGATCTGTCGGAAAGCGGCGCTGCGGAGAGTACACCGGAAACGGAGGAAGTTTTTAAGGACGGCATTCCGGGGGACGGACTGGATTTTGACGGATACAACATAAGGATGTTTGTGGCGGGACCGCATACCCTTGTCTCGGAAGTATCATCCCTGCAGAAATTCGTTCCGGAAAACGAGAACGGCGATATTGTCAACGATACGCTGTACAGATGCATACTGGAAGTCAAAGAGCGGCTGAACGTAAATTTCACGGTAACGGAAACGTCCGAACTCTTTGATTTTATCAGCAAATATCTGATCAAAACGGTATCCGCAGGTGACGACGCCTATGACCTGACAGAGGTAAACATGAACGATTCCGGCAGGGTCGGTCTGATCACCGGCAGCTGCCTGACGGACCTGAATGATCTGCCTTATGTAAACTGGGAAGATGAGTGGCATTTTCCGGCCTTTACCGAACTTTTTACCGTTTATGACTCTCTTTATATGACGCCCAAATACACGTCTGTCATGGAGCCCCTGTATCTTGTCTTCAACAAAAACATGATGGCGGATCTTAGTCTGGAAAGTCCCTATCGTATTGCCCTTGACGGCGGCTGGACGTATGATGTTTTGCTTGATTATGTAAAGGATGTTTACAGCGATGTAAACGGCAGCGGCAAGGAAGACCAGGGCGACCGGTTCGGTATGTATAATCTTTACGACCTTTATGACACCATGATGGCGGGCCTTGGTCTCAATACCGTTTCCAGGAATGATGACGGCACCTGCGTTCCTTTGCTGTCCGGCGAAAAGCTCTATGACTGCATTCAGAAAATACTGGACCTGAAAAATTTACAGCCCGATGTTTATGTGGCGACCTATCCTCTTACGGCCGATAAGCATATGTTTATGACAGGCAGCGCACTTTTCTCAAGTACGGGTACCGGCGCCATCTCGCTGCGTGATATCGACAGTTTTGATTTCGGAGTTTTGCCTTATCCCAAATATGATGGGAAACAGGAAAACTACTGCAGCTATGTCTGGACGAACTGTTTGGCTGTCCCGTCGACGGCCGAGAATACCGAACCCATCGGCGCCGTGACCGAAGCGCTGTATTCTTCCGCATACAGGAATCTTTATCCTGTTTACACGGAGGTATATATCAATCAGAAAATCCTGCGTGACGAAGAATCCGCCTCCGTTTTCAATATGATGCGCGAACCGCAGAACCTTTTCTTTGATTATACGTATTATCTTGATTTTTCCGGCGGTACGATCACCTATTTTTCATATATCAGCAAAATAAAGAACAATGACATCGTATCTTCTCTGGAAAAGATCCGGCCCAAGACGGAGGAAGCGGCGCAGAAATTTTTTGACGACATGAAAGCGCTTCAGAGCGAATGAAAGTATGATCTGCATATCACATAAAGGGCTGCGGCAAAATTTGACTTTTGCTGCAGCCCCTTTCGGCAAAGGGAATAAATTTTATAAAACAGACTGCCGATGAATACCGGACTTTATTCCTGTACTCCGGTCATGACCCCGCGGATCTCCTCGAGTCGGGCTTCGGCCTTTTCGGCGACGGAGGCGATATAGGAGGCGAGATTGAAGGATTTCGCCGAAACGACTCTGGAATAAAGCACGTCGTAGCCTGCGAAGTCATAGAGATAGTTGACCCCGATATCGATCACGCGCGAGTCGACGCATTTGCCGATCATGTTGATGGTCTCTTCGTCGCGGGATTTTTTGTATTTGAGCGTGACTTCGACATAAGCGTCGATCACGTTGTTGTATCCCTCGCAGGACAGGGCTTCAAGCACTGCGCCCGAGAAGGAAAGGTCGGTGGCGGAAAGCGGGATGGTCGCGTACATCGCGTCGTATGTCTCGCAGAAATAGGATTCCTGAGCTTCGCTGCGCTTCGGCGGGGGGATGACGCCGTAATCGTCTTCCATTTCCGTCAGGTTGGCAAATACGAAAAAGTAGCCGGCCATAAACATCACGCGGCTGTTGATGAACGCATCCGCGTTGAAGCGCGTTACTTTGGAAAGCGTGTTGACGTCGTTGAAGATCGCGTTGACGTCTTCCATGATCTCGATAAATCCCTCGGTTTCCCAGGAGAGGTAGGGAACGTCGTTTTCGTCTTTCTGAACGGTGTATTCGCCGCATGCGGCCAGCGTGGACGTGCCGAATACGTTCCAGTCGAATGCGGTCAGGCCGTAGCGGTCTTCGGCGCCCATCGTGCCGTCTCCGTCAAGGTCGGAAGTCGCAAGGGTGATATACTGCTTCATGGCGTCCATCGTCCATTTCCCGCCGTAAACTTCGTCATACAGCTGCGATGCCGGAAGGTTGAAATTCGCCGCCATAACGGTGTTGAAATAATAGCAGGATGTGTAGACGAGTGTCAGGAAATTATAGGAGGAGACCGCGTAGTATGTCTTGCCGCCGAGTGAGAGCACGTCGGCCATCATAGGATTCCAGTAGACAGCGTCAAGGTCGATATATTCGGCCTGTTCAAGGGGATAAAGAAGGCCGTCAAGCATATTCTGCACGGAAAACCGGTCGAGCTGCGAAACGGCGTCGTATGTGCCGTCGCCCGCGAGCACATATCCGGATACGGCCTTGTTGAGCTGGCCGACGTCCATGTTGTCCTCTTTGATCTCCACGTTGAGCCGGCCTTCGACCGCAAGCTCCATGCTGTAGATCGCGTCGTTCAGCACATCGCCGTTCATTTCCTCGACCGTGGAGGTGTGGTACTGATTGTAGTTGGACGAAAGCAGCGTGAAGAGGCGTCCGTCGTAACTGAGGTCGTCGGGCAGGTTTGTCCGTGCGATGCCGTCTGTGGTTTCAGCCTCGGTATCGGCGGCGGTCGTGCCGGTGTCCGGATCCGCTGCGTCGGTTTTTGCGCAGGCAGCGGCCGCGGCGATCGTCAGGATGGCCAGAAACAGTGCGATGAATTTATTCATGGTGCGTCCCCCCGTTATAAATAACTTTGATTTTTCTTATTCGGAAAAGCTTAATGCTATTATAATATTCTGTTAACGTTGTGTCAATACTTTGCGAATATTTATCCCGGAGAATGCAGAATGAACGGACGGGAAGATTATACGTTGTTTTCAATGGCCGAACGTATTTCCCGTTATATTGGTCACACCTTCGACCCCGGTCACAAGCAGCATATAGAGCCAGAGTCCGTAACAGATCAGCCGCGGTTTGTCGGCGGGCTTGCGTATGATGCAGATCACAAGAACCGCGAAGAATGCCAGACAGATGAATCCGGTTATCCTGTAGGTTGTTTTAAAAACGGGCTGATTCAAATATTCCGCCAGATACAGCTGAGGCAGAAGCAGCGCGTGCCCCCACCAGTTCAGCAGGAAAGACGCGGTAAAAACCCGGAAACCCCAGGGGAGTTCTGTTTTTACCGCGAGCATGACCGGGACGGCTGTGGCAAAAAGAAGAAGGACAAGACCCTTTTCGTCTTCTGTTTTCACAAAACCGAACTGATGTGAAATTTCACCGATGACCATCCAGGCGGTCATACCGGAAAAAATGCCGGCCCACGAGGCGCCGACAGTCCTGTCTTTTTTCAGGGAGATCCATAACAGGACAAAAAACAGAAGGGTCAGGATCATCCCCGCAATCCCCCTCTGTATGCTCGGACCGCTGCCGAAAGAAACGAACAGCAGGATGGCTGCGACCATGACGGATATGAGTATCAGCATGGTTCCCGCAGCGTAAAACAAACGCCTGACTGCCGAAGAAACAAGATCCCGTGACATAAATACCCCCCGTTTTATATTTGATTTTTATGCGTTGAGTTTTTGCTTATCTTCTCTTTCAGCCCGCGGTACAGGAGGATGTGGCCGGCCATAGCCAGGATCTGCACGATGCTGTTGATCCCCTGGGCGATCCACTGCGTCCTGACCGTCATGGTCTGCGTTGAGAGATAGGACATGAGCAGGAGAGTCAGAATGGAAAAAACATAAAGAAAACCCGGCAGCTTCAGCTTGTTTTTACACGAGAAAACGGTCATCACGATCAGGAAACCGATGTTGGAGAGGGTCATGACAGCAATGAAGGGGATTTTCCATAGCTCCATACCCGGTGCGGCAGCCTGCAGGCAGGCTGTTTTCGTTTTACCGAACAATCCGAGGGAAGCAATAAAAAGCAGTGTGAAACCGGGTGCCAGCATGATGAACTGGCTTGACTGCAGGGCGGGAATGTTGTATCCGAACGTTGTTTCGAGGAGTTTCGACGTCGCTTTATATAAACCGCCGGTAAAACAAAGAACGGCTCCCGCTGCCATGGCGGTATAATAGCCGCGGGAAAGATATGCATATCCGATGCGCAGCAAATAAAGGAAACCTGTCCCGAAAAAAATCACAGGCAGATAGTCCGCGATCGCCAAAAACACTCCCGGTTCATTCATATCCGGCACTCCCTTCAGATCGTTTGTATAATGATGATTCGTTCCGGATCGTTTTTATTCGTTTTTTATTTTTCATGGGATACGGCAGCCGCATTTTTCGCAGAAAAGGCTGTCGGGATAGAGGGCCGCGCCGCATTCTCTGCAGAACTTCGGCTTTTCGGCACCGGCCGGCGCTGCGGCATGCAAGTCTGTGCGGGGCGGTTCCGGGAGGACCGTTTCCTCCAGAATTTCGGGTTCGATGGTCCGTTCGGTCCCCGATTCGTTTTCGATCATTTCGGCAAGGGTAGCGTAAGGGTCGCCCCGGTCGTCGTCATCCCGCCAGCAGAGCCAGGACGCTGCCGCGGGGTCGGCCGCGATAACCGGCGGATAAAGGTTTCTGCGGTTTTCGATAAAGCGCAGCACGTCATCGCGGTCTTCGGGCGGGAAACGGAGATAGATTTCGCTGCTCCGGTTTCCGCGGATCATCAGCCCGTCCGGGCCGCATTCCTCGGCCGATGTGATCTTATGCCACAGGATCACATCACGGGCAGCCGGCGCGGCACGGTAATCCGTGCCGGGTACGGCGGTATATCCCGCGCGAAACCCCGTGACTGCGTGCAGGGGGGCATTTTTCGGCACGCGCCTTTCCTGTTTGATGAAAACCCCGAGATCGTTCAGGACATATTCCGAAAAGATCGCGGGTGTGATGCCCGGCGCGCTCGTTTGCATGATCCATGTCATTTGTTCCGTCATACTTGCTCCTGACCTTTTTATAATCCGGTCCGGCCGTATCAGAATCCGCCGACCGGTTTTCCGTAGGATGAGGGCGCCTCGGTTCCGGCTGAGGCATAAGCCTCCTGCCTGGATATTGCCGTGCCGGATAACGGCAGTGTCCGCGTTACGTCATACGCGTATCCCATGCTCCGGCGCCCGGAAAAGTGCTGAATGTAGGCGACTTCCGCTTTGGGTTTATTTCCGTCGTATCGGAACGATACCGAAAAGATCAGTTCCGTCCACTGACTGCCGTCTTCGAGCAGGACTGTTCCTTCATACCGGCCTGTCTCGGCGTTATATGTGCAGGGTACCTGAAGTTCGCTTTCGTAATCTCCGTTTTCGAGACACGGGCCGGCCAGCAGACCGGTTTCGGTTTCTTTGATTCGGACGGCTTTATAAGCGAGTTCGAATTTTTCTCCGCCCGTCAGCGGCTGCCCGTAACTTGTGCCCGTATAGATACCGCTGTAATCCGGGTTATCGAGGATGACGTTTATGACAGGCTCATTGTATTCGAAGGAGGCGGTCAGTACGGGTTTGTCCGAGCCTTTTTCGAAAAATCCGACCTCACGGGGAAAACCCGCTTTTATATAGTTGAAAACCGTCATCTCGAAAACTTTGTTTGATTTTTCACGGACCCTGAAGTTCCGGTTTTCGGGATCTGTGATCCTGATCTCCGAATTGTAAATAAAACGCATTTCATAGGCTGCCATGGCCGATTGATCGAAAGTCTCGTCTTTTTTCAGCGATGGATCTGTGATCTCAACGGAGATTGTCCGGTTCAGCCATGGTTCCAGATCCGCCCGGATGCGGTCGATCAGGTCTTTTCGTATCTGATAGATCAGATTCCATATCACTCGTTCGAGATAAGGCTGCATTTCGGCGATCATGCTGTTTTTCATGTTTTCTTTGTAGGCTGTAATCTGTTCCGCCGTGTAAGACCAGTCTTTTTCATAAAGGGATAAAACCCGTTTGTCCGCGGTTTCATTGATATGCGGTTCTTTCTCATTGACGGAATCGATGTACAGCATCCGTTTGGTTCCGTCGATCTGCCAAAAGGAATCGCAGTAGGTATCGACCATATCCGTGATGATCCCGGCAAGACGCCCGGGATCTTTTTTCTTGGTCAGATAGGTTTTTTCCAGATCATGGAATATCACTTCGTAATCATACTTACCGTCAACTGCCGTATGGATGAAATACTTCTCGTCGGAATTGCCTGTATAGTATTCTCCGTAGGGGACGAATCTACCGAGATCCGTGACAAAGCACATATGGTCCGTGTTGAACTGATAATAGGCTTTTTCGACAACAGAATCGTATTCGGCTTTCGGATAATGTTCGTATGCCAGTCCCGCAGCCCATATACCCGCGGCGCCGGCCAGCAGGACCGGAGACCCGTATAACAGTCCGCCGGCCGTAAGTCCCAGTTCCGCCAGATTCACACCGTTGTCCTTAATAATATTCCAGGCGCTGTCACCCTGATTCCACTGGTAAACGCATCGCGTGATGGTTGCCGCAGCGCCGACCGCCAGAAAAACGGGTCCCATTTTATTCAGTGTGCCCTGTGAAAACAGCTTGAGCAGGGCGGCGCTCCCTCCGGGAGTGCCGGCGACATTGCTCAGGTCATTGATCAGCGCAAGTGTGGCCGTTATTCCGTCGGAAGTCGGAAATTCGCCGTATTCAAGCAGTTTCTGAACAGCGGAAGGGTCCATTGCGTTCAGTTTCTTATGGAGCTTGTCCTCGACCAGACTGACTTTCGAAAGGGGGTTTTGATAACCGCCCGGATAATCGAAAATACTCGCCGTGTCCGAGAGGTCCGGGCCGTT
>CAZVPD010000036.1:0-25075 GCA_964628455.1 uncultured Lachnospiraceae bacterium | reverse complement strand
AAAGAAAAGACAGAGCAGAAAATCATGATATTCGACCTCGGCGGCGGTACGTTCGACGTTTCCCTGCTTGAAATAGGCGACGGCGTTTTCGAAGTGCTTGCAACCGCGGGCAACAACCGCCTCGGCGGCGATGATTTTGACAAGCGCATTATCGACTGGATTGCCGAACAATTTAAAAAAGACAACGGAGGCATCGATCTCCGTCAGGATAAAATGGCCCATCAGCGCATCAAGGAAGCTGCGGAAAAAGCGAAAATCGAACTTTCGGGAATGGCAACGGCATCCATCAACCTTCCGTTTATAACGGCGGATGCAAACGGTCCGAAACATTTCGAAATCACACTGACCCGCGCAAAGTTCAACGAACTTACAGCCGATCTGGTAGAGGCTACCATGACCCCCACAAAACGCGTATTATCCGACGCAGGTCTGTCGCCTTCTCAGATCGACCGTGTCCTGCTTGTCGGCGGTTCGACCCGCACTCCTGCGGTTCAGGATGCCGTGAAAGCATTTACCGGAAAAGAACCCTTCAAAGGAATAAATCCCGATGAATGCGTAGCCATAGGTGCGGCTATACAGGCAGGCGTTTTGGGCGGTGAAGTAAAAGACCTGCTGCTGCTGGATGTCACCCCTCTGTCCCTGGGCATAGAAACACTGGGCGGTGTTTTCAATCGCATCATCGACCGCAATACGACCATCCCGGTCAAGAAAAGCCAGGTATACTCAACGGCAGCCGACGGCCAGACATCGGTGGAAATCCATGTGCTTCAGGGCGAACGCGACATGGCCCGCGGCAACACGACACTCGGCCGTTTTATGCTCGACGGCATACCGGCTGCACCGCGCGGCGTTCCGCAGATCGAAGTAACTTTTGATATCGACGCAAACGGCATTGTAAACGTGACCGCGACCGATAAAGGAACGGGTAAAGCGCAGCATATCACCATCACGTCCTCCACCAATATGAGCAAGGAAGATGTAGAAGCGGCTGTCAAAGCCGCGGAAAAATTCGCCGAGGAAGACAGAAAGCTCAAAGAAGAAGTCGAAACAAAAAATCATGCGGAAAATCTCATCTTCCAGAGCGAAAAGACACTGAACGATCTCGGTGACAAAGTTTCCGAAAGCGAAAAGAGCGGAATCAAAGCGGCTATAGACAAACTGAGAGAAACAGTGAAAAGCGGGAGTCCGGATGCGATCAAAGCGGATACCGAAACTCTGCAGAAAAAATTCTACGAGATGTCTGAAAAATTATACAAACAGAGCGGAGACGGAGCAGGAGGCGACCCGACCGGAGGCGGTTACGCCAATCCCGGCGCAGGAGCACAGGGCGGATCGGGTGATACTTTTTACAATGCCGACTTTGAAGATAAAACCGACGATAAAAAATAAACGGTCATAAAATGCATTCCTAACGGGCAAGCGGGGGACGGATCCGGTATCCGTACCCCCTCTGCCGCCAAATAACATACGCAGAGGGTTTATAAATGGCTGACAACAAACGCGATTATTACGAGGTGTTGGGTCTGTCAAAGGGAGCGGATGACGATGAAATCAAAAAAGCATACCGCAAACTGGCAAAAAAATACCACCCCGATATGAATCCGGGCAACGCCGAAGCCGAGGTTAAATTCAAAGAAATAAACGAAGCATACGCAGTGCTGAGCGACTCCGAAAAAAAATCGCGTTATGACCAGTACGGTTTTGAAGGTATCGATCCCAGTATGGGCGGAGCCGGTTTCGGCGACTTCGGCGGATTCGGCGGATTCGATTTCGGAGACCTCGGAGATATATTCGGGAGTTTCTTCGGGGGCGGCAGCGCAAACTCATCCGCACGCCGGAACGGACCTCAGCGCGGCGACGATATCATGTACCGCCTGACACTCACTTTCGAAGAAGCGGCTTTCGGCGCGAAAAAAGAAATTTCGTATAACCGCATCGAAAAATGCCCGGAATGCAAGAGCAGCGGCGCTGCGAAAGGATCCTCCGCCGAAACCTGTTCCGTCTGCCAGGGCAGCGGGACCCAGCATATAACCCAGCGAACAGCTTTGGGAATGATGAAGACGCAAAGACCCTGCGACAGCTGTCACGGAACCGGTAAAATCATCAAAACTCCCTGTCCGAACTGCTCCGGCAAAGGGTTTATAAAAGTAACCAAAAAAATCGAAATCGCAATTCCGGCAGGTATTGACGACGGACAAAAAGTCGCCACCCGCGGACAGGGCAACGAAGGCCGCAACGGGGGGGCCTCTGGAGACCTTATCATTGTAGTGACCGTGAAGCCGCATGAAATATTTCAGCGTGACGGTTACGATATTTACTGCGAGGTACCGATCACGTTTACCGATGCCGCGCTCGGAGCCGAAATCGAAGTTCCGACCCTTGAGGGACCTGTCGGTTACACGATATCCGAAGGGACGCAGACAGGCACATCCTTTACCATACGCGGCAAGGGAATCCAGCAGCCCAACAACCCGCGCGTCCGCGGCGACCTGCGGTTCAGGGTAACGGTGGAGGTTCCGACGAATTTAAACAACGAGCAAAAAGAAATGCTGCGGCAGTTTTCATCCAAATGCTGCGATGCGAATCATTCGAGGAAAAAGTCGTTTTTTGATAAAATTTTCAGAAAAAAATAATACCGGGCGGGAGAGATACTCCCGCCTTTTTTTGAACCGTACTCATCCGGAATGTCAGCTGCACCGGAACCAATAACCGCTTGATAAAGTGAGGAATCCGTCATGAAATGGACCCGGCTAAAAACAATATGCACTCCTTCCGACGTCGACACCGTCTGTGCCGTCATGAGCATTCTCGATACGAACCTGATGATCGAAGATTTCAGCGATGTCATCGAATACAATCCCGTATACGGTGAATTGATCGACAGTCAGCTGCTTCAGCGGCGCGGCGAAGCATCGGTCAGCCTGTTCCTGTCCGAAGATCGAAAGGCCGAAGAATACCGGACTTTCATCAGCGAACGCTTCACTTCGCTGGGGAAAACTTATCAGATCGAATTGACCGAAATCGACGAAGAAGACTGGGCGGACAACTGGAAGCAATTTTATAAACCGATCAGGATAGGGCGGAAACTGGTCATCGTCCCAGAATGGGAAACGTATGAGGAAACCGAATCCGGTCAGATCATCATCACGATGGACCCCGGAATGGCTTTCGGGACAGGAACGCACGAAAGCACACAGTTATGTGCCGAATTGCTTGAAAAAAACCTTCCGGCAGGTTCCAGGGTCCTTGACGCCGGCACCGGAAGCGGTATCCTCGCCATTGCCGCGTCGAAATTGGGCGCAGCCGAAGTCAGCGCATATGATATCGACCCCATGGCCGTGAAAATAGCCCGTGAAAACATCCTGAAAAACGGCTGCCGTAATGTCACCTGCGGCATATCCGACCTGCTTTCCGCCGCAGAAGGCACGTATGATTTTATGACCGCGAATATCACGGCCGAAATACTCATCAGGCTGTCCAAAAGCGCGGGGAAAAATATCAGACCGGGAGGGGTCGTCGCCGTTTCGGGTGTTATAGACGAACAATGCGGTGAAGTAAAAAAAGCCTTTTTTTCCGAAGGATTTCTGTTATCCGATGAAATCCACAACAACGGCTGGAGCGGACTGCTGTTTGTTTACGGCGGCATAAAACAAAAATAACACCGCGGATATAAACAGGATATCCGGAAAAAAAAATTTGACAAATCATAATACGTATAGTATAATTGATTGATATTTTATACGGTAATCCCGTTATTTCGTATAAAGAAGCAAAAAAAGCACAGAAATTTATATACATAACGACATATATCCCGGCAGACATAAGGCTATACAATATACAACCATGAAAAACGGCAAAAACAACAGCCGAACGTCAGCAAACATCGGTCATCCGATATCCATCAAAAAAACCGGAACAATACAATATGCCTAAATTTTTTTTGCCTGCTGAAAATATTGACGGAACGAACGTCATCATCACGGGAAGCGATGCGCGTCACATAAAAAATTCCCTGCGTATGAAGGAAGGCGACCGGATAACTGCCGTTGATTTTTCCGGTCATGAATACGAATGCATCATAACGTCTTCGTCAGCCGATAGAATAACGTCGGAAATCACAAATGTCCGGACCACTCGTTCGGAACCTCCTTATGCGGTGCATTTATACCAGGCAATGCCCAAAGGAGACAAACTAGAGACGATTCTCCAGAAAGCGGTTGAAACAGGCGTCAGCACGCTGACACCCTTTCTTTCAGAACGATGTGTTTCGCGTCCCGATGTTAAAGCGGCTCAAAGAAAGGCTGAACGCCTTCAAAAGATTGCGAGAGAAGCCGCGATGCAGTGCGGCAGAGGGATCATTCCGCAGGTAATGCCGATGCTGGAATTCGGGCAGGCGGTTACAAAAGCCGCCGGAGGAGACCTGAGATTTATCTGTTATGAAGGAGAAGAAACCGTTCCGATCGGAGTTTTATTGCGGTCGCAAAAAAGCATGCCGAAAAATATCCGTTTTATGATCGGTTCCGAAGGCGGTTTTTCATCTGCAGAGATCTCGGCAGCCAAAGAGGCAGGACTCTGTACCGCCGGACTGGGGAAGCGGATACTGCGATGTGAAACAGCCCCGGTTTTTGTGCTTTCATGCCTGGCATACGAATACGAACTGAGCCGGTCCCGGTCAGAAGAACAAATATAATAAACAGAACTTGGAGTGATCTTTTTTGAGTGCCAACAACATAAACATCCCTGCCGGAAAAACCAAAACGGATATTGAAGAACGGGATGATTTTTTAGCCAACCGAATGATGGCCTTGCTGATTGCAGTAACCGCCGTCATTGTCACGCTCCTTCTTTTGAAAAAAAACAACATTCATTTTGAAGCACAATTTATCATATATGCGCTCCCTTTTTTCCGGATCGGACTCGGAATTGCGTTTATATCCTCGCTTGTTTATTATATCATACAAAAAAAACGGAAAATCGATGACAGCAGGAAGTTTATCGGCAGTTTCCTGCTTCTCGGAAGCGCTGCGCTGCTGTCCGGTCTATCCCTTGTTTTTACCTACCTGCTTGTAACGGGAACCGTGATATGTCTGATAACCGCCACCGTACTTTATTTTATCTATTGTTTTTATCAGCGCGATTTTTTCTGGTTTTCTGTCATAACCGCTGCGGGAACGGTGTTTTTATACACCGGTTCTCTCGGCTCCACGGCAATACCGTTGAAAAACATCGTCAAGACAGCCGCAAAGGGTTCGGCTGTCCTTCTGCCCCTTATTTTTATCGCTGCTATACTGATACTCAGACGGGCACAGGGATATATCATGCTGAACGGGAAAAAAGTAAAGATCATGAAAAAAGAATACAGGTATTATCCCTTCCTGACAGCGGCTGTCATAACGTTTGCCGGCTCAGCCGCGGTTCTGTTCATCCCCGGGATCATGCTCTATTCGATCATCCTGCTTCTTGCCGCATATTTGCTGATCGCAATCATATACACGGTAAAAATGATGTAGTTTTTTTAAAATTAATAAATTAAGTATTGAAAAACAAAAAATAATAGTGTATGATAGTTTCTAACATTATGAGAAATTATTTATTGAATTTAGTATATATCTACTAACCGAAAGGAGGTGCCAGTGTGTCAAACAGATTATTTCAGGGTATTATTCATCAGATGAAAGATGCTGTTGATCGCATTATCGGATTAATCGATGAAAACGGAGTTATCATATCATGCAGCGAACTGGTCAAAATCGGAGAATCCAGGCAGGGTATACGCGATGAACTCGCATACACCACAGACGTGGTTACTTCGGGGGGATACACCTACCGCCCTATAGGAACCGGTATAAAATCGGAATATGTGGTGTTTGTGGAAGGGGAAGACAAAACAGCCGAAAAGCTTTCCATGGTGCTTGCGATATCACTGAGCAACATAAAAAATCTTTACGATGAAAAATACGACAAAAGTTCTTTTATCAAAAATATTATACTCGACAACATCCTGCCGAGTGATATTTATATAAAGTCCAAAGAACTTCGTTTTTCCGCCGATATGATGCGGATCGTCTTTTTAATAAAATTTTTCGGTAAAAACGAAATGATACCCTATGACATGATCCAGAACATGTTTCCCGATAAAAATAAAGATTATGTCATCTCTGTCGGCGAACAGGAGATCGTTCTTGTAAAAGAAACCAAACCGAATTACGACTCGAAAGAAATCGAAAAAACCGCGAAACAGATTGCCGACACCATTTCATCGGAGTTTTATACAAAAGTCACCATCGGTATAGGCACTGCGGTTGATAACATCAAGGATCTAGCCCGCTCATTCAAAGAAGCTCAGGTCGCGCTTGAGGTGGGTAAAGTATTCGATACGGAAAAAAATATCATCAGCTATGAAAACTTGGGTATAGGCAGACTGATATATCAGCTGCCCACAACGCTTTGCGAAATGTTTTTGCAGGAGGTTTTCAAGAAGGGTTCCCTCGAATCCCTTGACCGTGAAACCCTGATGACCATCCAATGCTTTTTTGAAAACAACCTGAACGTTTCGGAAACATCGCGTAAACTGTTTGTTCACCGGAATACGCTGGTCTACAGGCTTGAGAAAATCCGCAAGCTTACGGGTCTTGACCTGCGTGAGTTCGAACATGCCATCACTTTTAAAGTCGCACTCATGGTAAAAAAATATCTTACGTCGAAGCCCGTAAAATTTTAAATGCACGGATTTCCCCGAAACTTTTCCGAAACACAGAAAGAACCGTATAAATGATAGAATTTCGAAATGTAAGAAAGGTTTATGATAACGGAACGTGTGCACTGGACGGCGTCAATCTGAAGGTGAATGACGGAGAATTTTTATTTGTCGTGGGTGAATCGGGAGCGGGCAAATCAACACTCATGAAACTTCTCCTGCGCGAGGAAAGAGTCACATCGGGACGCCTAACGGTTGACGAATTCGACCTTGTCAAACTGCCGAATTATAAAGTTCCTTATTACCGCCGGCAAATCGGGGTGGTTTTCCAGGACTTCCGCCTTTTTCCCAATAAAACGGTTTACGAAAACGTCGCTTTTGCCATGAGAGTCATAGGCGAACCCGCAAGCGTCATCCGGCGCCGTGTACCCACGATCCTCAGCATCGTTAGTTTGCAGGAAAAATACAAATGCTTTCCCACCCAGCTGTCAGGCGGAGAACAGCAGCGTGTTGCGCTTGCCCGCGCAATGGCAAACAACCCTCGGACCATCATAGCGGACGAGCCGACCGGAAACATCGACCCGCAGCTCAGCCTTGACATTATGAATCTGCTTATTAAAATACATAAAAAAAACAAAACGGTTATTGTCGTTACCCATGAAAAAAGCCTGGTGGATTATTTTCAGCAGCGTGTCGTTACCCTGAAGGGCGGAAAAATTACGGACGACAGGGTAGGTGGTATGTTTAATGCGCAGGTATAGCGTCGTATATTTTATCGGACAGAGCGTCAAGGGGCTTTGGCGCAACGGCGTTATGAGTCTTGCGTCTGTTATGGTGCTTATGTCCTGTCTTGTGGTCATGGGGAGTTTTGCGCTTCTCGTACTGAACCTCAACTTAAATCTGAATAAACTCGATGTTTTAAACGAAATCGTCGTTTCGGTCGACACATCGATAGAAAACGAACCGTCAGCCGAAACGGACAGCGGAAATCCCGCGCCCGAAACACCGGCGGAAACCGAACTGCCGGTCATCGATATAACGGGCGAGTCGGCTCAGTCGATCCTTGATATGGAAAAACAGGTTGTCCTGCTGGAGAATTTTACCGACATAACGAAAGCATACGACGCTGTAAACGAGATCGAACAGCGGCTGCCGTCCATGCAGACCGCGATCGACGCCGTACCGGACCCTTCCGAACGCGCAAATCAGCAGCTTTATTTCAACAGGATCATCGAAGCTTTCGACCGTGCGGCATACCGGATCAGTTCCATTGCCTCCCTCGAAATCGAAATCAACACGCTCCCGAATGTCGTTTCGACGGTTTTTAGTTCCAAAGCCGCGGGACTCGAGGAGCTGAAAGTGAAGTATATAGAATATCCCTATCTGTTCAACAATTTAAGGATAAATCCGCTGCCCGACCAGTTCATCATCACATACAACGACAACTCCAAAGTAAACACCCTTAAATATCAGCTCGAAAATCTGAATCCGATGCTTTACAAAGTCAACTGCTATACGGACATCGCCCATACGATCGATAATATCAAACAGGGTGTTATTTTGATTTTCACATGGTTTCTCGCCATCCTTTTTGTCGTAAGCATAGCCATCATTATCAATACGATCAAACTGGCCGTGTTTTCCCGCCGTCAGGAAATCGTCATTATGCGGTATGTGGGCGCAACCAACTGGTTTATCACCCTTCCTTTCGTTTTTGAGGGGATCATCATCGGGCTGATGGCGTCCGTTATTGCTTTTTTATTCCAGTTTTATATATATGTCTATGTGCAGAATATGATGCTCGAAACTTTCCGGATGATATCGATCCTGATGTTCAGCGAAATCAAAATGCCGGTTTTGTTCGGTTTTGCCGGCGTCGGCATTCTGACGGGAATCATCGGGAGCGGAGTATCGCTCAGAAAATATCTGAGCGCTTAAAGCAGCCGGGCGGGACTCATGATATCCGGATGCAGAGCAGCGCGGCTGTTTCGATATTCTGTAATTCCGAATCTATTTAATTATCAGGGGGTATAGGGATTATATGAAACGTTTGCTTATTCTGATACTCGGTGCGGTTTTTCTGCTTTCGGCGATTACTGCCTGTGCGGCCGTTGAACAAGAATCGGGCGCAGAGCCCGATAATACCGGCGAAACCACCGAAGCCGTGACGGCAGACCCATATGACGACGGTATTCCCAATGAATATGATTTCGCGGGCGCGGTATTCTCGATAGCCTGTCCGAAGCCCGAAGACCTGGGATGTGTTTTTTATGACCGCGATGAATCCAACGGAGACGTGCTGAATGATGCCATATACACGCGCAACACGGAAATAGAACAGCGCTTCAATGTATTGATCGATACCTTTGCCGCCGGTTATACGGATGCCCAGTACAAAGACCTGACTCCCATGCTGCTTGCCGGAGACGATTCGGTTGACCTTATAGCTCTGGGTTTTATGCAGGGGGGTGTCGGTATGGTTACAAGCGGATTCGCAATGCCCTGGAACGACGTTCCTTTTGTGGATACGGACAAACCATGGTGGAATCAGAATATAACCGAATCGCTTGCGATCAACGACAGGATATATATCCTTGTCGGAGATATCAACTGGACGACTATGAACGAGACCGCGGTCTGTTTCTTCAACAAGCCCGTGGCCGCAGATCATAATATAGAAAACCTTTATACAACGGTCAAGGAAAACAATTGGACGTTTGATGAATTATACAAAATCGCATCACAGATCCCCGCCGACATAGACGGTGACGGGAAATTTACAAAAACCGATAAATACGGCTGCATTCAGAATAAAATCGTCGGGATTTATTCCTTTGTATCCGCAGCCGATTACCATACGGTATACAAGGGCAACGGCGAATTCACGATGAATATACTGACCGATAAAATGCAGTCCATCGTCGATTACGTCTACAAGCTCTGTTACGAAAACAACACGTCTTATGTAGACAGCTTTGATTATGCAAAGGACAGCGAAGGAGTGAAGATCTTCTTTGACGACCGCGCTCTCTTTATGCTCGCCACACTCGAACACGGCGAATTTTTCCGTTCCTTTGACAGTGATTTCGGCATACTGCCATATCCCAAGTATGACGCCGCACAGGAAAAATACTGTTCGACATCCGACCAGTGGGGATTATCATGCGTCATGCCCTCCACCGCTTCGGACCCGGAGTTCAACGGCATCATCGTCGAATCCCTCTGTGCAGCCAGTTCGAAATATATCGTACCGGCGTATTATGAAAAGGTTCTTCTCGGTAAACACACCCGCGACGACGAATCGGAAGAAATGCTCGATATTGTATTCGGCAACCTGATTTACGACTTCGGCACAAGTTACTGCACGAATCTCAACCTCATTGTCCTGACTTCGCTCATAAACGCCAAGAGCACGGATCTTGCGTCCTGGTATGCCAAAAACGAATCGAAAATGACAGAGAATTATCAGTCGCTTTACGATTATGCCCAATAGGCATAAAAACAATTTTCCTGTCAAATAAACAAAGAAACGGTAACCGATATGTTTAATAAGCAGAAAAAGAGCAGAATACTTTTATTGACGGCTTTATTGATGTCGCTGGCGCTGATACTCACAGCCGCACCCGCGGGGTATTTTAACATCAACGCTAAGGTGGATGAATCCGATGTCAAAAAAATCGAATCACAGCTTGCCAATATCGAAGACAAACTCAGTCGGCTTGAAGATGATATTGTGAATACCGAATCAACCCTGGAGTCGAAAATACAGGAAAAGAAAAATATCGACACCGAACTGACCCTTGTGAGCAGCAGCATCGATTATGCTTCCAGTCTTGTCGGCGCTTACAGCACAGAAATTGAGGCGAAGGAAAAAGAGATCGCCGATATGGAAAGCAAAATCGAATCAAAGTATGCGGAATTTGAAGAATGGATCAGAATGACGGCTGAAAACGGTGACGTCAGTTATATCCGGATGATCTTAAGTACGGATGATTTTACGGATTTTCTGAGCAGCACCGAAAGAATCGCCAATATCATCGATTATCAGAATCGGCTGATGGAAGAACTCGACATAGCGTTAGCGAAACTTCAGCAGGATAAAGAGGCGCTTGAGATTTATAAAAACGCGCAACTGACGACCAAAACCAAACTTGAGCAGCAAAAAACAAAAATGGCAGACCTTGCCGTAAAATCAGCCAATTACATATCCGACCTGGAGCAGAACAGGACGCAGCTGGAAGCTCAGAAACTGGAATCCGAAAGACAGCTTGAAATACTCAATCAGGAACTTATAACTCTTCTCGAAAAAATCGCCCTTCAGAATTCCATATATGTCGGCGGTACCTACATGTGGCCCGCGCAGAGCGATTATACCCGCATTTCCTCGGGTTACGGCTACAGGGGCAGAGAATTTCACCTCGGTATCGATATACCGGCAGGATACGGTACCGACGTTTACGCCGCAAACTCAGGGGTGATCGCCATCGCCGCTTATCATTTCAGTTACGGAAACTATATCGTCATCGACCACGGCGGCGGTCAGGCGACTCTTTACGCTCATAACAGCAAACTTCTTGTTTCCGTCGGCGACACAGTCAAGCGGGGCGATGTGATAGCACTGGCAGGTTCGACAGGTTATTCGACGGGCAACCATATACATTTCGAAGTCAGAATCAACGGAGTGACCACAGATCCGATCGAATATGTAACGGCTCAGTGAACCCGGGTGCCTGTTTCTCTTTAAACAACAGAAATAAAGAATTGCGAGATTATGTTAAAAAAAATTCCGTTCGGCGCCGCTGCTGTCCTTATTCTGCTTGCGGTTCTCGTTACTTTTCAGATCACGTACCTGTCGGCCGCAAACAAGTATGAAACCGAGCTCAACAACCTGGAAGCAAGCCCTCAGTATAATCTATACAGCAAACTCAGCAGCGTGGACGAACTTTTCAGAAGCCTGTATATCGGTGAAATCGATGAAGAGGAACTGACGGACGCAATCATCCGGGGATATATACAGGGGACCGGAGACGCTTACGCCGAATACATGAATTCCGAGGAATTCAAACGATTCATGAACGACCTCGGCGGAGAACTGGAAGGGATAGGGATCATCGTCATTTACAACGACGAGTATAAAGCCCTGGAAATCGCGGGTGTAATGCCCGATTCTCCGGCACTCGAAGCCGGACTTCTTCCGGGAGACCTGATTATCGAAGTGGATGATCTCGATGTTTCCGTATTGGGCTATTACGGAGCGGTCGCGCGTATGCAGGGAAAAGCAGATACATATGCCAGTTTTACCGTGGCCAGAAACGAAAGTTACAGCGAACGGCTGAAGATGACGGTCAAAAGGGGATTTGTAACCGAACAGACCGTCCTTTCCCATATATACGAAGACGGCACAAGCAGCATAGGGATCGTTAAAATACTTCAGTTCGATGAAAAAACGCCCGAACAATTTATCGCTGCCGTTGAGGATTTACGATCAAAAGGCGCTACGGCATATGTCTTTGATGTCCGCAACAACTCGGGCGGGGAATTGAACAGTGTTGTCAGCATACTGGATTATCTTCTTCCCGAAGGTCCTGTTATCAGAATAACGGACGGCGACGGCAATGAAACAGTCATGAATTCGGAAGCGGGCGAACTCGACGCAAAATCGGCTGTGCTGGTGAACCGCACCACTGCAAGCGCAGCGGAGCTTTTCGCGGCAGCCATGCGGGACTATGAAAAGGCTTTTCTGGTCGGTGTCCGGACATACGGAAAAGGCTCTATGCAGACCATCGTACGCCTTGCCGATAATTCCGCGATCCGCGTCACCTATAAAATGTACAGCCCCCCGTTTTCCGAAAATTATAACGGGACAGGACTTATACCGGATTATACCACCGAATTATCGGTTGATGCAGCAAAAAAGAACCTCTATAATTTAAAAGACACCGAAGACAACCAACTGTCCGAAGCAATAACCCGCCTGAAAAACAGCTGAAATATAAATCAATAACATCACACAGGGTGGCATTCATTGCCGCCCTTATAATAATATTAAGGAGAATTATACCATGTCGTCAAAGTCGATTATCATAACGGACGAGGGCCTTAAGAAAATGACGGATACCCTCGATTATTTAAAAAATGTCAAACGCAAAGAAGTGATCGAGGCAATCAGCAAAGCCCGTTCGTTCGGTGATCTGTCGGAGAACAGCGAATATGACGAAGCGAGAGAAGAACAGGGCAAAGTGGAGATTCAGATAAAGGAACTTGAAGAACTCCTCAAACAGGTCAAGGTGATCAGCGACAGCGACATCAGTACGGAATCGGTCAATGTCGGAGCACGCGTCAAAGTTTACGATATCGTATACGATGAAGAAATCGAATACAGCATTGTCGGATCTACCGAAGCCGATCCCCTGACGCATCGCCTTTCCGATCAGTCACCCATCGGAAATGCGCTGATAGGTGCAAAACTGGGTGATGTTGTCACGGCGATGACGCCGGGCGGAGAACTGAAATTTAAAATCATCGAAATAAGCAAATAGCAGCTTCCGGCAGAAGGCCTTAACAGAACGGCAGCCGGCAAAATAAACGCTTGGGAAGAAGGCAAGGACAGAATAAATGGACAATACCGATCAAAACAGCATGATGACGGAAACCGACGCCCAGGAGGATCTGAACGAAATATTCCGTATCCGGAGAGAAAAGCTCTCGGCATATCAGGACGCGGGCGCCGACCCGTTTGAAATCACCCGCTTCGATGTCAGCGCCGCAAGCGAAGATATCAAAGCGGAATTCGAAAAAACAGATCCCGATGAAAAAAAGAAAGTGACCGCGGCAGGACGCATGGTAAGCCGGCGTATCATGGGCAAAGCTTCCTTCTGTCATATAAGGGACGGAAAAGGACAGATACAGGTCTATGTGAAAAGGGACGATGTCGGGACCGATCTGTATACCGATTTTAAAAAATGGGATATCGGGGATATTATCGGCATAGAAGGCGTTGTTTTCCGTACGCAGACAGGAGAAATATCGATCCACGCCGAAAAAATAATTCTGCTGTCAAAGTCGCTTCGTCCGCTTCCGGAAAAATGGCACGGATTGCGCGACACGGATATCCGGTATCGCCAGCGATACGTTGACCTGATTGTCAACCCCGAGGTGCGCGATACGTTTATCCGGCGCTCCCGGATACTGAAAGAACTCCGCGCTTATCTTGATGCCCGCGGATATCTTGAAGTCGATACTCCCGTATTGCATACCATCGAAACGGGAGCCGCCGCCCGTCCCTTCAGAACCCATCACAACACGCTTGATATCGATATGTACCTGCGCATAGAGACGGAGCTTTACCTTAAACGGCTGATTGTCGGCGGATTTGACCGTGTCTACGAAGTAGGCCGTATTTTCAGAAACGAAGGGATGGATACAAAACACAATCCGGAATTTACAACCGTCGAATTATACGAGGCATATACCGATTATGAGGGCATGATGGATCTCGTTGAGGACATGTACGTCAGCATAACCGAAAAAGTATGCGGCTCGACCCATATAAATTATCAGGGAACCGAAATAAACATGGACAAACCCTGGAGAAGAATGACGATGAAGGAAGCCGTCCGTCTCTACAGCGGCGCGGAATACGATAACTGGCAGGACGACGCGTCGGCGCGTGAAACGGCAAAATCGCTGCATGTAAAAGTCAGCGAAAGCGCGACCAAAGGTGACGTACTTTCCGCACTTTTCGAGGAATTTGCGGAAGCGAATCTGATTCAGCCGACATTTATCTGTGACTATCCCGTCGAGGTTTCACCGCTGGCAAAGCGCAGGCGTTCCGATGCGATGTTTACCGAACGATTTGAATTTTTCATATGCGCGCGCGAAATGGGCAACGCTTTTTCCGAGCTCAACGACCCGTCAGACCAGCGCGGGCGTTTTGAAAAACAGGTTGCGGAAAAACGCTCTCAGGGGATCCGCGCCGAGGTTGACGAGGACTTTCTATGCGCGCTCGAATACGGAATGCCGCCTACGGGAGGACTCGGGATCGGTGTGGACAGGCTTGTGATGCTGCTGACAGACAGTCCGTCTATACGCGACGTGCTGCTGTTCCCGACGATGAAGCCGCTGAACCAATAAAAAATCGCATTCCGATGTTTAAAAAAATATACGAAAAGATCGATAATTTCTGGTATCATAACAAGTGGCAGATCGTATTCATCGCTTTTTTTACGCTGGTTGCCGCCGTGGCAGCCGGGCAGATGATCACGAAAACAAACGATGATGTCATCATCCTGTATGCCGGTCCGCATCAGTTTACTCCCAATGAAACCCGCGAAATTCAGACAGCGCTGAAATCGGTCATGAGTGCCGACTTCAACGGAGACGGCGAGAAACACGTGCAGGTCATCAGCATACTGCTGATGACGCAGGAACAGCTCGAAAAGGCCCGAAAAAACGCCGCCGAGTCCGGAAATGTTGTGCTGTATAACAGCGCGGCGCTTATTCAAAACCGTTCTCAGTTTTCGACGCAGATATTCGCGGGAGAAACCGTTATATGTCTGCTCGATCCGAACTGGTATCCCGATATATATGAAAACGGCGGTTTTATAAAATTATCTGACGCACTCGGCTATACACCCGATAAGGCAATCGACGAATATTCGATTTATCTTCATGATACCGGAGCCGCCGGATATTTTACGGCACTGCAGTACTTTCCCGCAGACACTGTCCTCTGCGTCCGCCGGATGTCCACGGCGACGGCTTTCAAATCAGAAAAAAAAGAATCCATACGCTATGAAAACCAGCTTCGGATGTTCCGCGACATAATGTCGTTCAGTCCCTGACAAACAATAAAACGAACGGCTTTATGATATTTAATGAACAAGGGGATAATTCAATGAGAAATCCGGTTTTTTGCCTTCGGATATCATCTGTCCTGCTCATTCTTTCTTTTTTATTCGTCACAGCCTCTGCTTGTTCCGAAACAGCCGAGGTCGAACCCGCAGAAACCGCAGCCGTCTCCGATACAACCGCAGCCGAAACAGAACCCGACTGCGAGCTGCCCGATGACTTGAATTACGAAGGGGCTAATGTCCGGATATTAAACTATAATTATTTCGGAGAAGACGCCTATATCCTGAACGTAACCGAGCAGACAGGCGATATCATCAAAGACGCCGTATATCTGAGGAATGAAGCCGTTTCCGAACGACTTAATACAGAATTCGTCTTTACGGATAAATTCACGATGAACGGCGAAGATTTCGGAAAACTGATATCCTCGGTGATCATGGCCGACAGCGACGAATACGATATTATACACGGCGTGCAGTATTCCGCTGCGCAGCAGCTGCTGAATAATTACTTCCTGAATATGGCCGGACTCGAATATCTTAATTTCGATGCCGCATGGTGGGCAACCGATTATATAAAAGAAGGAACCATCGGAAATAACAAGATTTTCTTTGCATCCGGCGACATATCACTCGGTCATATCCGCGACATGAGCTGCGCATTCTTCAATAAAGCGGTTTACGAAAACTATTTCGGAGATACGAATGATTTTTATCAGCTGGTATACAGCGGGAAATGGACCCTCGATACATTCGGCGAATATGCAAAAACATGTTACGGCGACGTGAACGGAGACGGAATGAAAGATAAGGACGACTATTACGGCGCCGGCGTCATCGTTTCAAACCTGACGGATCATTTTACATACGACGCGGGCATAAGGGCCACGACCCGAAATACCGACGATATACCCGAGCTCACGATAAACAATGAAAAAACGATCGCTTTCACGCAAAAATTATACAGTCTGTTTTACGAAAACGACGGGGTATATGTATATCCCCCGACCGATGAGACAAACTATATCACTCTGCCCGGCAAACTGAAAAATAATGAGCTTCTGCTTCTTTTCGGATGGTTCCACACGGCGGATTATCTGCGTGACATGCCGGGCGATTACGGGGTCATCCCTTTCCCGAAATTCGACGAAACACAGGAAACCTATCTTTCACTTCCCCATGACATAGCAACCATTTACTGCCTGCCGATCACATGCACAACCGTGGAAATGAGCGCGGCCGTCATGGAAGCTATGGCTTTCGAGGGATATAAAACGGTCATACCTTCGTATTATGAAGTTGCCCTTAAAATGAAGTATTTCCGCGACAGCGACGACATGGCCATGCAGATTGTCGATATGATACACGACAATCCGGTCACGGATTTTGCCTATATCTATAATTATGCGCTCGGAAATATCGGTCTTGTGATGCGCGACCTGATGAGCGGGAAGAAATCGGATTTTGCATCGCATTATGCTAAAATAGAAACGTCGGTTCAGACAAAACTCGACGATCTTGTCAGCCTGTATCTCGAAGTCGAGGGCTGAAAACATATAAGAATAAAAATAAAAAGAGATATTATAAAACCGGATGAGTTTTGTAATATCTCTTTTTTTGATTGCCGGACCCAAAACCATGCATCACCCAAAAAGCCGCAGATGATATATATCAGTTATTCAGGTATTTTATAACTTCCGCAAACGGGTCGGTATCATTCACGAACACAGGCTTTATGCGCAGATAAAAATTAAATTCTTTTTCACAGAGCTGCCATTTTTTATCCAGAGCAGGGCCGCAGGAGTTGGAACCGATTCCGCTCTGTTTGTAATCGATATTGACAAAAGTTTCTTTTGAAGGTGTCAATTCGTAGTCATGCGCGGCTTCGGTGAGTTGTTTTGTGCTGAAGTGAGAAGCATTCACCGAGAAACAGGCTCCGCCCGCCGATATATGCAGTCCGTGACCGGCAAATGAAGAAACAGCTGCCCAGACGGTATCGTCATGGCTTGAATTTTCCTGGGGGAAGATATAGGGTTCGAAATTCTCCGAAACTGTCGTTTTAAACAAAGAGACATGCGAGGCAAGCCTTTTGTCGCAATAGCTTTCCATCGGTCCGCGTCCGAAGTAAACAAAATTCTCCGTCATTTCAGGCATCGAAAATTCAAGTCCGAAGCGGGGAAGAAAGGGAACGCCGGGATTTACTTTAACATCATAGGAAACCGCAAGCGCTCCGTCCGGATGAACGGTATAATAAACATCGGCGTGCAGAACCGGAGCATTGGTATAACCCGAGAGAGAAAGCGACGCCTTCAGCTGAATACCGGGTCCGGCAAAATCTGTCTGTCCGAAAGAATAGCATTTCTCGGCCGCGCGGCGGAACGCCGAATTCTGCCACTGCCATCGGATATTCCGGTCATTGTCGGTCGGTGCGCGCCAGACGGTCAGACAAGCCGGCGATGTCAGCAAACTCTTTCCGTTATCGGCGATGCCCGACAGCATTCCTTTTATACGGTCAAATATATATTCGGTTTCCCCGGCTGTTACTTTAACACAGTTGCCGTAAAAACTTATTTCGGGTTTATAGAGCAGCGGAGCGGTAAAATCCCGAATGATTTCCGGTACCGGCTCAACTCCGAACTGCACAAAACCTACCTCATGACCGGCTTCAGCCCACGGAGATGCAGTATTGCGGCGGAAAGACAGCATTAAATAATAATAACCCGGCTGCTTTGCCTTAAAATCCGGTTTAAATTCCTGCACTGCCTGGGGCTCTGCCATAAGAGGGACGATTCCGTCAGATACTTTTTTTCCGTTGCGTTCAAGAACCCAGTATAAATCGATATCGGACAGACTGCTGAAATACCGAAGGTTTTTTATAAGATATCTGCCTTTTCCAAGATCCGTCACGGCAACAGGCTTTACCGCCTGCTTTAATTCAAGCAGACTGTTTGATATACGGCGGTCAGGATAAACCAGACCGTCGATGCAGAAGTTGCCGTCATTCGGGAAATCATCGAAATCACCGCCGTAGGTAAACCGGGATTTCCCGGTTTTTTCATCGCGCACAGCGACCGAATGATCCGTAAATTCCCAGACACATCCGCCGAAAAAGTTATCGTATTTATAAATTTTATCCCAATAATCCGCAAGATCGCCCGGTCCGTTGCCCATGGCGTGACAATATTCGCAGAGGAAGAACGGCTGGCTGTATTTTTCGTCCTGCAGATATTCCGTAATTTTATCGGGATGCGTATACATGCGGCTTTCTATATCAACAATATCCGTCTGCTGTATGCCCTGCGTATAATTCAGCGATGCGCCTTCGTAGTGAATAAAACGGCTGCCGTCCCGTTCTTTTATATAACGGCTCATCGCTTTATGGTTGCAGCCGTAACCCGATTCGTTGCCGAGTGACCACATGATGATGCAGGCATGATTTTTGTCTCTCTCAACCATTCGCCGGGCACGGTCGACATAGGAATTTTCCCACGACGGATCGTCGGAAATACCGCTCCAGCCCGATAAACCGGAACCCATGCCGTGCGTTTCGATATCCGTTTCGTCCACAACATACAGTCCGATGATATCGCACAATTCCGTCAGGCGGGGATCATTCGGATAATGCGATGTTCTGATCATATTGATATTATGCGCTTTCATGATATACAGGTCTTTCAGGATATGGTCATAGGGCGCGGCATGCCCCAGGAAGGGATGACTGTCATGCCGGTTGACGCCTTTTGCCTTCACTTTTTTGCCGTTAATCAGAACAATTTTATTTTTTATTTCATAACGCCTGAATCCGACACCGAGTTTTATTGTTTCGCTGCCTGAACGGATAAAAAGTTCATACAGATTCGGTTCTTCGTCGGACCACAGCAAGGGATTGCGCAGATCAAACGAAAAACTGCCGCTGCCGTCTATTTTACATGAACCTTCAAGAAGATTGCCGCCTTCAGCCATTGAAAAAAAAGGCTGTATCGCACCGTTTGCTTTTAATTCCACCGTGAGTGAAGCCGATTTGAAGTCTTCGGACAAAACAGGTCTGATATAAATATCGTTTATACATACACGGTCGCGGTAAAGCAGGTATACTTCGCGGAATATACCTGACATACGCCACATATCCTGGTCTTCAAGATAACTGCCTTCGCACCATTTAAGCACCAGTATTTTTATTCTGTTCTGTCCGGGATTAAGATACTGCGTAATATTTATTTCGCTTGTCAGATGACTTACCTGACTGTAGGCGGCGAACCGGTCGTTTATCCAGACATAAAAACAGGAGTCTACGCCTTCGAAGTTTAAATATATGTCTTTTTCGGCAAGCATCTCTGCCGGAACGGCGAAATCGCGTATGTATAATCCGCAGGGATTTTCGTCGGGGATATTCGGGGGGTCGCAGGGAAACGGATAGTTTACATTTGTATAATTGGGCATGTCATAGCCGCGGCCGAGTGCAATCTGCCAGTTCATCGGTACGGTCAGTTTATCCATTCCCGCAACCGAAAAATCGCCGGCCGTGAAATTTTCAACGTCATTTACCGTCGGGTAATAACGGAAATTCCATTCGCCGCACAGGGATTTAAAGAACGGGGATTTACCCCGGTTTCCCGCAGCGGCATCTGTCCGGTCATCAAACGGTATAAAATATGCGCGCGGTTCCTCACATCCGATATGGAGTATTTCCTGTCTTTTAAAATAATCCGGAAAAAAAATCATTCTGTAAATCCTTTCATCTGAAATGCAGCACGCCTATATACCGTATTTTGCGGTAACCGAAGGGATCCACGGGAACGTGGTGGGAACATTTACGCCGAATTTATTCGGGGCAGCCCAGTATACAGCATTTGAGAGTATCTTGTGCACGTAAGGATTATGAAAGGAGCGGCAGGATTCGTGACCGGGCTGAAAATAGAACACCTTGCCCAGACCGCGGTAAAAACAGCATCCGGATCTGAAAATATTCCCGTTTTTGAACCAGCTCGTAAAAACAAGTTCGTCCGGCTGAGGGATATTAAAGGGTTCCCCGTATAATTCTTCTATATCAAGCAGGAAATGGTCCGGTATGCCGGCAGCGATGGGGTGCGCGGGAAGCAGGTTCCAAACTATTTCAGGCTGGTCGTCACCCCAGGACAGCGCACCGTCCGTGCCTATGACGGAGCAGAAGATCTTGGAAGCATGGGCTGAATGAAGAGGTATAAAACCCATTCCTTCGGAAATGATCCGGCGGCGTATTTTTGCGACCAACTCGTCGCGTACATCCCCGTGGCGCATATGCCCCCACCAGAAAAGCACATCGGTGGAATTGAGCACATCATCGGGCAGACCCTGGTCGGGGTCGTCGAGTGCAGCGAGTCTGACGCTGAAGTTCGGGTCCTTTTCCAGATATTGTTTAATGGCTGCGTGAAGTCCGTCCGGATAGATGCTCTTTACGAATTCATCGTTTTTTTCATGTGTAAATTCGTTCCAGACTGTTACGTTTATGCGGGACATGGCATACCTCCTGAAATCAATAAAAAATATAAAAACAAATCAGACGCTTCTTGATACGTATAATTTACGCTTATTGTACATGATGTGACGGGCAATGTCAATGGAATACTCCGAAAAAGTCTTTACAAGCGAGTCCGAATATGTTAAAATAACAGAGTCGATATTATGCGGATGTCCGTAATAAAAATCGGGACACGCTGAGAATCACGGGCGCAGCCGGATTTCCGGAAACGCCGGTCCCGCCCTGCTTCCGTTTACTGAACAAACAGGAATATAAAATCCATGAGAATCGATAAATTCATATCATCCACCGGAACGGCAACCCGTTCCGAAGCTTCGAAAGCGGCGCGGCACGGAGGAATACTGATCGACGGGGTCCCCGTCCGTGATACCGGACTTCATATAGACCCGGAAAAAAACAGGGTGACCTATCTCGGCTGTGAAATCGTCTACCGCCGCAATCTGTATATCATGCTCAACAAACCGGACGGATATATTTCATCGACCGATGACCCGCGGAAAAAAACGGTGCTTGAACTGATCGACGAGCGGTACCGCGGGAGAATTTTTCCCTGCGGAAGGCTTGATATCGACACGCTCGGACTGCTGATCCTGACCGACGACGGAGAAACAGCGCACAGACTGCTGTCGCCCAAACATCACGCCGAAAAAGTTTACGCCTTCCACTGCGCCGAAACGCTGTCCGATCCGGATATCCGGACGCTGGAAACCGGTGTCCTGCTGGATGACGGTTATCTGACCCTTCCCGCAAAAGTCGTACTCAGCGGCGGATGTCAGGGCAGGATAACGCTCACAGAGGGGAAATATCATCAGATAAAGCGCATGTTTGCCGCTGTCGGGAATAAAATCACTTCTCTTGAAAGAATAAGTTTTGCCGGTATTGAACTTGATCCCGGTTTAAGACGGGGTGAATGGCGTTTTCTTAACGAAACAGAAACAGCGCTGCTGACAAAACAGCAGCCGGATGTATCAATACCCGAAAGGTGAAAGTTTGGAACAAATGATCATTACGAAATTGCTGGCCGATGAATTCAAAATCAATCAGGGACAGGTCGAATCGGCCGTTAAATTAATAGACGAGGGGAACACGATCCCCTTTATCGCACGCTATCGCAAGGAAGCCACCGGTTCGCTTGATGACGTTACGCTCCGCGATTTGAACGACCGTCTGACCTATCTGCGCAATATGGAAAAACGTCGGGACGAAATACGGGCATCCGTTACCGAACAGGATAAAATGACCGGTGATATCGAGAAATCATTATTGAGCGCGTCCACCCTCACCGAACTTGAGGATATCTACAGACCTTTTAAACCTCACCGTAAAACACGGGCTTCGGCCGCCCGCGAAAAAGGTCTTGAAGACCTGGCAATCACGCTTCTCCTGCAGGAAAAAGAATATGAGCGTCCGCTTTCGGATATAGCGGCTTCCTTTATTGACGCCGAAAAAGGCGTTATGACGGCTGAAGACGCGTTCGACGGCGCCTGTGACATCATAGCCGAGGACATTTCCGACAACGCCGAATATCGCCGTGAGATACGCCGCCTTACGTATGAATACGGTTTTATAAAGACGAAACGCCTGGATTCCAAAGGCGAAAAAGCCCTAAAAACAGACGCAAAGGCATCCACTTATGAAATATACCACGATTACACCGAAAAACTTTCCTCCATGCCCGAGCACCGTATACTGGCTATCAACCGGGCCGAAAAAGAAGGCATCATCAGGGTGGATCTGGAAATGTCAGGCGACATTACGTTGAATTATCTTTTTCAGCGGGTTACGGTGCCGTATGAAAATCCGGCACGGAAATACGTATCCCGCGCTGTCATCGACAGTTATGACAGGCTGATCGCCCCTTCCATCGAACGCGAAATCCGGTCGGATATTTTCGACAGAGCGTCGGAAAGCGCCATCAGACTGTTTGCCGAAAATTTAAAAAAACTGCTTATGCAGGCACCTGTCAAAGGCATGACGGCCATGGGACTCGACCCGGGTTACCGAACCGGATGCAAACTGGCAGTCGTGGATAAAACCGGGCGCGTACTCGACACGGCAGTTATTTATCCGACGATCAAAAGCGAGAACAGGACAGAAGAAGCGAAGAATATCATGAAAAAGCTTATTCGCAATCACGGGGTCGATGTGATCGCCATCGGAAACGGGACCGCGTCACGCGAAAGCGAATTGTTTGTCGCCGGGCTGCTGCACGAAATACCCGAGGAGGTTAAATACGTCATGGTGAGTGAAGCGGGAGCTTCGGTTTATTCGGCGTCGAAACTGGCCGCGGAGGAATTTCCGGACTTTGACGTCACCCAGCGAAGCGCCGTTTCGATTGCCAGGCGACTGCAGGACCCGCTTGCGGAACTGATAAAGATCGATCCCAAGTCCATAGGCGTCGGACAATATCAGCACGACATGAAGCCGGCTCGGCTTGATGAAGCGTTAACCGGGGTGGTGGAGGACGCGGTCAATACGGTAGGCGTCGACCTGAATACGGCTTCCTTTTCCCTGCTTTCGCATGTTGCGGGGATCGGTGCCTCCACGGCAAAAAATATTGTTAAATACCGTGAAGAAAAAGGTGAATTCACGTCGCGTGCCGAAATATTGAAAGTACCGCGTTTGGGGGCCAAAGCTTACGAACAATGCGCAGGCTTTCTCAGAGTGTCGGGTTCAAAGGAGATTCTCGACTGCACCGGCGTTCATCCCGAATCCTATGATACCGCACGGCGTCTGCTGGATCTGTTCAAATACAGGCCGGAGGACGTACGTCAGAACAAATTGTCGGGTCTGGGTAAAGCAGCGGAAGAACGCGGCATAAACAGGCTCTGCGAAATACTGAATACCGGGGAACCCACTTTACGCGATATTATAAAAGAACTCGAAAAACCCGGAAGAGATGTTCGCGACAGTCTTCCACAGCCGGTTATGCGTACGGATGTTATGGATATCAGCGACCTGCGCCCGCAAATGCTCCTGACGGGCACCGTGCGCAATGTCATCGATTTCGGTGCCTTTGTCGATATCGGAGTGCATCAGGACGGCCTGGTGCATGTGTCCCAGATTTCGGACCGGTATATAAAGCACCCTTCGGAGCTGCTCTCGGTCGGCGATGTTGTAAAAGTCCGAGTTTTATCGGTCGATACGGCAAAAAACAGAATATCACTGACCATGAAAATATAGAACACTTCATCCCGTATTCTAATATATTAGAATAAAAACCGAAACCTTTTTCTTTGCATTCATAAATTATTTTTTTCTGTTGTGCATTGTATATAAATGATTTGATGAATATTTGGGGAATTAATCTCTTTAAATCAGACGAAAAATTTGATAGAATAGATGAAGATAAAAAAATCAGAACATCGCAAACGGATAACCGTTTTATCCCGGTACAGCATAAAACGCCGTTAAGCAGTTTCTGAGATTATGAGGAGGATTACATGGCAAGTTTATCATTAAAGCATATTTATAAGAAATATCCGGGCGGAGTCACGGCTGTTTCCGATTTCTCGCTCGAAATCAAGGACAAGGAATTTCTGATCCTCGTCGGGCCTTCCGGCTGCGGAAAAACAACAACGCTTCGTATGATCGCAGGCCTTGAAGAGATTACCGAAGGCGAACTTTTCATCAGCGACAGACTCGTAAACGATATCGCACCCAAAGACAGGGATATTGCGATGGTTTTCCAGAACTACGCTCTTTATCCGCACATGACCGTATTCGATAATATGGCGTTCGGACTTAAGCTTCGCAAGACACCCAAAGAAGAAATCAAGCGCAGAGTTGAAGAGGCTGCCCGCATACTCGATATAACGCATCTTCTCGACAGACGTCCGAAGGCTCTTTCCGGCGGTCAGAAACAGCGTGTTGCACTTGGACGCGCCATCGTCCGCGAACCGAAAGTATTCCTGCTTGACGAACCGCTTTCCAACCTCGACGCCAAGCTGAGAGCACAGATGAGGACCGAACTTACGAAGATCCATCAGAAGGTCGGAACCACCTTTG
>CAZVPD010000035.1:733-25157 GCA_964628455.1 uncultured Lachnospiraceae bacterium | reverse complement strand
GTGACTTTGACAGGTGTAGGTATGAAATTCGCAACCGGTCTTGCAAATCTCTCGGGCGGAAACCTGTATCTGATGCTTTTCTTCACTATGCTGGCTTCACTTATTTTAGGTATGGGAGTGCCGACAACCGCAAATTACCTGATAACGTCCACCATTTGCGCTCCTGCCATTATAACCATGCTTGTAAACCTCGGCGGGCTGGACGGTCCCACAAAAGCGATTACGATAAGCGCGCATCTGTTCGTGTTTTACTTTGGTATCGTTGCCGACATCACTCCGCCCGTGGCGCTTGCCGCAATGGCCGGTGCCGCGATTGCCAAAGCAGATCCGTTTAAAACAGGTGTTACCGCAACCCGGATCGCAATCGGAGCCTTTATCGTTCCCTATATCTTTGTTTTAAACCCCGAAATGCTTATGATCGACACGCATATCATTGAAATCATTTTGATTATCATCACATCGCTTATCGGCATGTACGGAGTATCGGGCGGCCTGGCAGGTTTTATCATGGACAATAATAAATGGTATGAATCCCTGCTTTTGATCGGCGGCGGTCTTGCGCTGATTGTCCCGGGTCTTTTATCGGACAGCATAGGATTTATTATAATACTGTTCGTTCTGATATCTCAGAAGCTGCGTTTGAACACATACAAAAAGAAAAGATCGATCATCTAAAATAAACAGCTCGCTCCGGGGATTCGATATAATCTCCGGAGCGAGTTGTTTATATAGGTAAATATCCGATTATATAAACATATGTCTGTGTGATTCAGCCGATTTTTTTCAGATAACTGTTTTGTATTTCCACGACTTTATCCTGTGCCTTTCCGCCTGCGGGTTTGCCGTCGATTTCACATGCACTGCGGCATAATGTGGTTGTGCTTGTAACCAGTATTTCGTCGGCTTCCATCATTTCTTCGGGCGTAAATGCGCGGAGTTCAACCGGTATCCCGTGGCCTTTACAGATTTCGATTACATGCCCGCGTGCGATGCCGGGCAGAATTCTATGATCCAGGGGAGCTGTTATAAACAGACCGTTTTTAAGTATCGATATATTGCTGTGTGAACATTCCGTCACTCTTCCTTCCCGGATAAATACCGCTTCGTCACAACCGGCAGCTTTCGCTTTTTCGCTTGCCATAACATTGGGAATCAGATTGATCGTCTTGATATGGCAGATTGAATAACGCAGATCCGGAAGTGTGATCAGTTTGATTTTTTTTGTTATATCCGGCAGTTTTTTCGGCTTTATATAGGAAAGTAAATTCGCGGGGACCGTATTTTCGGGATATGCATGATCTCGGTCGGCTGTTCCGCGGGAAGACTGCCAGTAAAGTATCCCGTCTGTAAAACCTTCGAGTTTATCGAGCATTCCGTTAAAAACAGCTTTGAGTTCACTGTCCGTCATTGTAAAATCAATTTCAATCAGGCGGCAGCTGTTTCTGAATCTGGCGATATGTTCGTCAAGCGCAAATATCCGTCCGTTTTTGATAAACGCGACATCATAAACGCCGTCGCCGAAATATACAGCCCGGTCTTTCATAGGTATCGTCATTTCATCTATGGCTGAACATTTGCCGTTGTAATAAGCGATATTATTCATCCGTGCATAATCTCCTTTGGATTGTCTCGGTTATTCGACAGTCAGAAAAACGCCGTCTCCGCTCTTGATATCGAGGCTGCTGCTCCCGTTAAACGATACAGCCGTTCCTTTGAAAAAAGCGGTTGTTTTTTCAGAGCCGCTTGTTTTTACATTGATTTTTACATCGGCATTCCAGCTGAAAGGATTTTCTGTATTGACAAGCATGAGCGCATATCCTTTTCCGTTTTTTTTCTCGAAACAACCCGCGACAATCGCTCCGTCGGCTTCGATTTCAATTCCCCGGATACCGCGGAACGGACTGCGGCTTTTTTGTTTTTCGAGCTGAACGCGGATACGCTCTTCGGTTGTTGTCAGATCACCGTAAACAGCAACTCCGAGATGCCTGTATTTCATAAATTCATCGGATAACAAGTGCAGGTCGCGGTTGACATTTTTAGCGTAATAATAGGTCGGATTAAGGTTTCCTTCATTGTCGACACACGATGTGGTATGGTCCCACCAGCCGTGATAATAACATGCATGCATGATGATTTTAGTCCCGTAGGCAAGACATAAGTTCGTTTGCCAGTAAATCTGATGTTCATCGAGAATCGCTTCGGGCTTCCAGGCACCGGTCTGAATGATCACCCACATATCTCTTCCGCTTCTTCGGCAGACCTCGGATACATTGTCCAGATTTTCGAGATATCCGGAAAAAACGCTGCCATACGGATAACTGTCAAAGCAAATGTAATCATCGTCGACTTCACGGGCATACTGTTCGATATGATCTTTATAAGTGACGTTTCCCAGTTGTGACAGGACATCCGAATCGGGCGCGGGGAGGACAGAAGCATAATTCGGATATAAATTGACAAAGGGAAGCTGTCCGGGAAATGTTTCCCTGTATTTTTTCATCATGGCATCGATATGACCGAAATCTTTGGCATTGGGTTCGTCAACGGGATAATCACCCCAGATTGCCGGATGTTTTAAATATGTTTCTTTTATTTTATCAAACACAGCAAGGTCAAGCGTGTCTTTATATTGGCCTGCCTTCTGTCCGTTATCTCCCCACCAGCTGGGCACGGCACCCGAAAGGATGACTTTTATACCGTATTTTTCACATAAATCGAGCAGTTCCCTGTCCGGAGGAACCGCCACAAGGATGTCGACTCCCATATCCGCAAGCGCTTTTACATGTTTGGCAGAATACATGTTTTCACCAAAAAAGTATGCCCCTGTAAGAAGTTTGTTTCTGTTCATGATTATTCCCCTTTAATGAACTAAAATAAACGACGCGTCGCAGGATTTTAAACGGAGTTTATATGTGCCGTTATCCTTCGGAATACAGGTTTTTTGTCCCCTGATGTAAAAATCCGCCGTTCTGCCGTTAAAAGAACACTCGACATCGGCATCCGCGTTTTCGTCATACGGATTTTTCATATTGACAAGCATAACAGCTTCCCCTCCGTTTCCATCGGTAAAACAGCCGCACAGAAGCGCGCTGTCAGATGATATTCCTCTGGATACTGTGTTGCCTTCAAACGAATAAAGTTCGCGGTTTATTCTTGCCTGCTCATGAAGCTGTTCCGAGGTCGCGGAAACTGTTCTGTCGGAATTTCCGCAGGGCAGGACTCCCGTGTTTCTGTAACGCATGAAACGATCCGATAAAAGATGCATTTCTTTGTTTACGGTTTTTACATAATCGAAGGTGACATTTTTATCGCCTTTTTTATCGACGCAGGATGTGGTTTCATCCCACCACCCCGGACTGTAGGAAGCGTGCATGATGACCCGTGCTCCGTATGCCAGCGCAACCGCGCATTGCCATCGGATCTGATATTCCTTAAGAATATTTTCCGGTTTCCACGCCCCCGACTGGATGATCACCCACATATCCCTTCCGCTGCGTCTGCATGCATCCGCGATTATATCCATACCGTATAAATAAGTGGTGACATAGAGCTCGTGCGAAAACGGATATATATCGAATGCTATGTAATCGTTTTGTATCTTGTCCAGATATAGCTGCAGGTACTCTCTGTATGGATTGCCCAGCCATTGGGTGCACCGGACATCCTCATAATACGGGTGAAGATTGATGAAGGGAAGCTTTCCGGGCAGAAGTTTACTGTAATGGTTCAGAACCATGCCGATATGGTCGAAGTCCTTGGAATTCGGTTCATCAACGGGATAATCTCCCCAAATAGCCGGATAATGTTTATATTTGTCTGCGATTTCATCCATCATGGACAGCGTCATTTTTTCATGGTATGTTCCGCCGGTTTCGCCGGTTCCGCCCCACCATAACGGAAAATTCGACGTCGTTACGATTTTAATATGATATTTTTCACAAAGGAGAAGCAGTTCTTCGTCAGCGGGAACTCCGACGATAAATTCGATTCCCGCGTCGGCAAGTTCTTTCATATGTTTGTCGTCATACAATGCCTTATCGTAATAATATGCTCCGATTAAAAGCTTTGATCTGTCCATTTGATTTTCTCCTATTCGAACGGGTTAAAATCGCTGTAAACGGCGACTCCGAACGGAGGCAGTTTTACGGTGAAATTTTCCGTTTCGACCGTTTTGTCGGCTTCGATCATGATAAGATCGGGTTGCGGTTTTATGGTGTTGGGATCGTAAAGAAAGCGTCTGAGTCCCGGAACGCCTGCTGCGACGTCGATTTCGGTTTCTTCGTCTTTAAGGTTTACCAGAAGCAGGGATGTTTTTCCGGCAGAGGGTTCGGTCGCTGCGGCGCATATATTTTTTCCGAAGTCAACGCCGTATACTTTTGCGCGGCCGTCAGACATATAACGGGAAAGAAGCGACAATACATACCAGGAAGGACGGGCGTTTTCGGGTTCCGGGACGTCGTCACCCGGCATATAGCAGGTTCCCCAGCGGTGAACACCATGATAAAACGAATCGTTGTTCGTTGTATCCGAGAAATATTTCTGGTCGAACAGGAGCCAGATGAAAGATCCGTTAAGACCGCCGTTTATGAATGCCGCATTGGCCTGTGCGATAAAATTACCGTACCATGCCGTATCGCGGTAGCTTTCTGCCTGTCCCGAAAGCCCGTATTCATCAATCCAAATCGCTTTTCCGGTTTTTTCCGCGATACCGCGGATATATTCGGCATGACGTTTCCATTCTTCATATCCCGACATGATAAAACCGGGATTTTTCATCCAGCTGGAATCGGTCCAGGAATACGTATGAATCGTGTATATGTCGATGATATCATCCATATGGTTCACGGCATTCTTCAGCTGCTCGTCTTCATAACTCAAAAAGACGCCGTTTGGCCCCATGAGCTTTATTTTATCGCGCAGATGATATGTTTTTAATTTTTCGTGGATCTTTCTGCAGCAGATTTCATAGGCCTTAAACGGTTCGATGCCTTCGGGAACGGGTCCGGAAGCATAACTGACGGGCTCTGTAAATAAAACAAGATATTTAATATGCGTATACCCGCGGACAACAATAAAATATTCGAGCGCTTTCGCTATCCATGCGGCGAATTTATCGCAGCATAATTTAAAATTGTCGGCATTTTTAGTATATTCGGGATCGTTGTGCTTCTCATGAGCGAAATACCAGACATCTTTTGTAAACCACCAGCCTGCCTGAAGCGCAACATCGACGCCGGTTTTCTGCATCTTCTCAAGCCATAAATTAAAACGGTCGGTCATCTCTCTGGAATAATCGGGGCGGTACCAGGTACGGGCTACTTTCAGCCTCATCGCAGCGACCCGCCGAAATTCACGTTCACGCGCCTGACCGGTAAGTCCCATAGTTTCCGGCACGGGCATATAGGAGAAGCCGTGATAAACTCCGCAGGAACCGGTATAATCATCGTTGATAATTTTTTCGCGGTCGATTTTTACATATGTTTCAGACATACAGTATCATACTCCGATCATAACTTAATAGGCTTTTACCTTTCCGGCATACCCGGCAGAATAAGTCCGCCGTCTATTCGTTCAATATTTCCCGTAATATAAGCTGCCTTTTCCGAAGCCAGGAAAGCTATCAGATAACCGACTTCACGCGGTGAACCCATACGTCCCAGAGGGATTTTCGGAGGAAAACTGCCGGCTGATAACTCTTCCGGAGTAAAGTTGCCTCGGATGGCCGTCATACCCGGCGCTATTGAATTTACTCTGATGCCGTATTTCGCCAGTTCAAGCGCCATCGACTGCGAACTCCTCTGTAATGCCGCTTTGTATCCTCCGTAGAGTATGTCTTCCGGATAAGCGCGAATGCCGCGCGTCGAAGTCATAAATATGATTGAGCCTTTTATGCCATTGTTTACCATGTGGTTAGCCGCTGCTTTGGAACACATGATGTAACTTCTGTATATCAGGTTAAAATGCGAACTTATTTGTTCTTCTGTCACTTTCAGGATACTGTGATGAATGGTTCTGCCGGCGTTGCATACCAAAAGGTCGATTCCTCCCAGGTCGGTGATTGCCTGTGCCGTAACCTTTTCGGCCACTCCGTCCTGCTCCATATTGGCCTGATACATAAAAGCACGGCGGCCTTTCGCTTCGATATCACCGATTAATTCCGCTGCTTCTTTTTCGGCCGTATGATAAGTTATGGCTATGTCATATCCTTCGTCGGACAATACCTGCGCTACGCCGCGGCCGATTCCGCGGCTTCCCCCTGTTACTATCGCTTTTTTTGCCATATTATCCTCACATATTATTATAAATTGAATAATTTACGGGGTATTCGCCGTTCCGTCAGGCAGCCGTGTCTGAGTCCAGGTTGTTACACCCTCATTGCACGGATATTCGGCTGCTTTTTCTTCGTTTATATCGATACCCAGTCCGGGTTTATCATGGATATAAACAAATCCTCCTTTTTGCTCCGGAGCGCCGGGGAACACTTCATAGAGTCGTTCGCTGATTCCCGCCCATTCCTGTATTCCGAAATTCGGCGCTACCATATCAAGATGAATATTGGCAGCATGACCGACGGGAGACACATCGCCGGGTCCGTGCCATGCGGTACGGACTCCGAATGTTTCGCAGAATGTCATAAGTTTCCTGGCAGGTGTGATGCCCCCGATCTGACTGATGTGCACACGTATAAAATCGATCAGACGTCCGGCTATAAGATAATCCCATTCTTTCGGATTGTTAAAAAGTTCACCCATAGCGATCGGTGTCGACACCTGCTGACGGATGATCCTGAACCAGTCGCTTTGTTCGGGTGACAGTAAGTCCTCAAGAAAGAACAGGCGGAAACGTTCGAGTTCTTTCGCCAGCTGAAGCGCTCTGACTGCAGGGACGCGTTCATGCGTATCATGGAGAAGTTCGACGTCCCACCCTATATTTTCTCGTATATATTCGAAAAGTCTGACAGTATCGCGTATATACTGATCGGGATCATAATAAACGCCTTCGGGTGCTGATACGGGTCTTTGATTTCCGCGCCCTCTGCCGCCGTATCCTCCCCATTGAATTCTGACATGACTTACGCCTTCGTCCATAAATTTTTTTACATTGGACGCCACCTGTTCAAGTGTTCCGCCGTCGGCGTGACGATACACCCGAACCGCTGTACGTGAACGCCCGCCGAGAAGTTCATAAAGAGGCATACCGGCTATTTTGCCTTTTATATCCCACAGCGCCATATCCACCCCGGAAATAGCGTTGTTGGTTACGGGACCGTTTCGCCAATAGGAATTGTTGTTCATGATCTGCCAGATATCTTCAATATCAGCGGCATCACGTCCGGTCAGCAGCGGAGAAAGATACTCATCCACCATAAGGCGCACGGCCTTATGCCTGTATGCAAAAGTAGCGCAGCCGAGACCGTATAATCCCGGCACGCTTGTTTCGACTTTGACGACGATCAGATTGATCCCTGCCGGTGCCGTGCAGATAGCCCTGATATTTCGTATTTTTACTTCAGACATGGTAACACCGTCTCTTCCCTTTGTTATTATAAGTTGTTATCTATATTTCCATGATTCCCGCCGGTTTGACAAAAACAAGCGTATCTGTTTTCTGTCCGTTTTCGGGATTTATCAGATCTACGGAATTTGATTCCTGATTGCATACCGCGAGTATGCCGTCGGACAGCATGATCATATGGCGGGGTATATGACCGCCGCAGCCGAACCAGCGGTTCCGCCGGAGAGTACCGTCTCCTGCGACATCGAATTCGGCGATCGTATCCGTGAATCGGTTTGCTCCGTAAAGTTTTTTTCTGTCCGGTGAAAAGCAAAGCACCGAGCAGTGGCTGGTCTCTTTTAACGGTTCGGGAAGTGTCGATACAGCCTGTATCAGCTTTCCTGTTTTCGTTTCGATCACCAGTATTTCATTTGAATATTCGGTAATCACATATAAAAGGTTTTCATCATCGGAAAGAGCGATGTGCCGCGGTCCCCTTCCCTTTCCCGTCTCAAACATGCCCGATTGAATCAGCAGGCCTTGGTCGATATTATATTTATAGATGATATCCCCGGCGATATTAGCCGAGTAGAGGATATCCTCATCTCTGGTCAGAAGTACGCTGTGAACCCGCCCGCCCTGCACATAATCCCGAAGCTCCCCGGTAAAACAGCCCGAAACGGTGTTTACGGAAGCGGCGCGGATATTGCCTGTTCCGTAGCATGCACCGTATAATATCGAATGTTTCCGAGAAAATGTGATATGGCACAGGGAACCGCAGCCCTCAAGCCCGATGCTTCCGAGACATTTACCGCTGCGATATATATAAAATTCGGATCGTTTTTCTGTTTCCGCCGCGGCAAAAACATACCCGCTGCCCCGGCAGACAAACGATGGGGAATTTATATCGTCACTCCATCCCTGTCCTGTAAATCTGCCGTTCGCAACTCCGTATAGCCCGATAGATTGGTCGGGCGATTTTCCGTAACCCGAAATAATCAGATTCATTGAATGCCTCCGCTTCATATTAAATCAGTAAAAGTATAACATCAATTTATTACGTTGTCAACGGAATAAATAAAACATATATACTATAAATCATCCTCAGTACTGACGCCGGACTGCTGAGATCCGCCGGATATTTTTCTTGCGTATCTATGATGAATTTGGTTATGTCAAATAAAGGACAAAAAAACGGATGCATCAAACACGATACATCCGTTGCATGCGGAATTAAATCAAAGATCGAATTTTGCGATTTTTTCGCGGAGAAATTCAACAGCAAGGCCGATATCTTTTTCCGGCGTTTCCCCGACTTCCCGTTCAATGGTAAGGAATCCGTCAAATCCCGCCTTTTTTAATGCGGGCAGATAAGTATCGAAATGAACGCCGCCTTTACCGAGCGGAAGTTCAAGATAACCGCCGTCCTTGAGCATGACGCCGTCCTTGGCGTGTGTATGCACTATATATTTCTTCAGACGTTCGACTGCAGTCACGGGATCGTCCCCGACGCACATAACGAGATTTGCGGGATCAAAGTTTACCCGGACACCCATCGCACCGAGGCTGTCAAGGAAATCACCCAGGATCACTGCTGTTTCGGGACCTGTTTCAACTGCGAATGCCGCCTGAACCGAGTCTGCATACAAAGCAAGTTCCCTGCATGCTTTCCGCATGATCTCTTTCGTCTTGTTCTCTTCGGCAGGAACCACTCCGATGTGGGTGGTTACCACATTACATTCGAGTTTTTTTGCAAGATCGACGACTCTTTTGGATTTTTCGATGATGTCGGCATTCTCCGATTCGTTTGCGAATCCATGGCCGAAATCACCGCATAAAGCCGAAAAGACAAGACCGTTGGATCTTACGATATCAAGTATTTCTTTGATCTGAGCTTCGCTCCAGTGAATTTCACCGCTGGTTGCGTATTTCTGAATGCCCCCGATACCGAGAGCCGCGGCCTTTTTCACCCCGTTGATAAAGTCACAGCGGAATGATTCAACCATAACACCGATTTTCATACCCATGAGTGATTCTCCTTGTTTCTGTAATTAAATTTATTTTTATGATATTATAGCGGTAAACCGACTGCTGCGGAAAGCGCTTCATTCATTTCGATAACCGCTGTCCGTGTATGAGATTTGAAATTTTTCGGATCATTCTTGTTTATATAAGCATAAATCAAACCGCGGGATGAATTTACTGCCGCTCCCCGGCCGTTTTTAAATGCATACGCAACGTCGGCTGCGGTTCCTCCCTGTGCTCCGTAACCCGGTATCAGAAAGAAAGTATGCGGCATGATTTCCCTCAGTTCAGCAAGCTGACGGGGATATGTAGCTCCGACCACTGCCCCGCAGCGGCTGAAACCGTATGTACCGATATTTTCCGCCCCCCATTTTTCTACCTTTTCCGCAACGATTCTGTAAAGAGGTTTATTGCCGCACAATACATCCTGAAATTCCGACGACGAAGGATTGGATGTTTTTACCAGAATAAACAAAGCTTTATTTTCACATATCGCGGCGTCGATAAACGGCTTGACCCCGTCGTAT
Organism: uncultured Lachnospiraceae bacterium; assembly: GCA_964628455.1. Lineage (GTDB taxonomy): Bacteria > Bacillota > Clostridia > Oscillospirales > CAG-272 > JAQVWU01. Next base: position 15,111 of record CAZVPD010000035.1, on the reverse strand, counting down.
CCAAGATAAGGATTAACAGTCAGACAGTCTGAGCCGGAGGAACCGGCCCCGAGATAGGCTTCCGCGTAAGCTTCTGCTGTAGAGCCGATATCTCCGCGTTTTGCGTCCAGTATAACGTATAATCCCGCTTCTTTTGCATAACGGATGGTTTTATCGAGTGCGGCAAGCCCGCCCGGTCCATACATTTCATAGAAAGCGGACTGCGGTTTGACAGCTGCTATAAGATCGGCGCAGCAGTCGATCAGGTTCCTGTTAAAATCAAACAGCGCATCTTCAATCGTTTTGTTTTCGCGGATAAAAGAGGGGATAAGTTCGAATTTCGGATCGAGACCCAAAATTACGGCGGATTTTTTTCTTTCCATATTTTCAGAAAGTTTATCAAACGACATAAAAGCCCCCGGATCAATTTGATTTTATCACACCGTACAGATCACGTCCGATAAACGGCGAATTTTTTGATTTGCTTACAATCATTTCCGACGTATAGGTTATTTTCCGGTCCGGAAATACTGTGATTTTTTTAACCGGCGGTTTAATGCCCAGAATTTTTGCCGGATTATCCGACAGCAAATCACATAATTTTTCCAGTGAAATATAACCCGGACGAACGAGGTAGGTAATGGCAGCAGAAAATGCGGTTTGCAGTCCGATAATTCCGTTCGGAGCGTTCTCCAATCCCCTTTTTTTTTCTTCTTCGCTGTGGGGGGCATGGTCGGTTGATATACAATCCAGGGTGCCGTCAGCGAGAGCTTCTTTGATTGCGGCAACATCACTTCGGTTTCTGAGGGGAGGGTTCATTTTCGCGTTGGTGCCGATAACTTCCGTATCTTCATCACACAGAGAAAAATAATGCGGACAGGTTTCGGCGGTAACTCTTACTCCGCGGGATTTTGCATCCCGGATCAGGCGGACGCTTCCTCTGGTGCTGACATGAGCTATATGAAGCCTGCATCCGGTCCATTCGGACAGAATGATATCTCTTGCGGTTATGATATCTTCCGCCGCATTGGGTATGCCTGCGAGCCCTAAGCGGCCTGATACTTCGCCTTCATTGATAACACCTTTGGAAATCGAAAGATCTTCACAGTGAGATATGATCAATAATCCGAGCGAGGAACACCGTTTCATCGCTTCGAGCATGACTGCCGAATCGGGTACCGGCCTGCCGTCATCGGTAAATGCTGCCGCTCCGCAGGATGCAAGCAGCTTAAAATCACACAGTTCGGCACCTCTTTGCCCGACGGTGATAGCTGCGGTCTGATAAACAACGCAGTGTCCCGCTATTTCAGCCCTGTTCCGTATATATTCGAGCGTTTCAGGATTGTCGGCTGCGGGCATGGTATTCGGCATGTTGACAACCGCATAATATCCGCCCGCTTTTGCGGCTTTTGTTCCGCTTTCTATATCTTCTTTATATTCAAATCCGGGTTCTCGCAGATGACAATGCATATCTATAAAAGCGGGAATGTCATAACTGCCGTCGTTGTTTTGTTCTAATGTCATTATTTTATCATGTAACCTTTGTTTCTGACGGTGTATATGAGTTTCACTCCGACCGTTTCATCCACTTTTCCCCTGATATAACGGATATATACATCGACTACATTCGTATTGCCGGTGAATTCATAATTCCAGACATTATTCACTGCTTCGTCTCTGGAAACTGTGCGTCCGCAATTTTTGTATAAATATTCAAGCAGTTCATATTCCCGCTTTGTCAGTAATATGTTTTTCCCGCCGAAAATGATTCTGCCATTTCCTTCAAGTTGTATTTTATCGCTGACGGGCGGTTTTGGGACGTTTACATTGGTTGAAATGCTTTTTTCACCGAGTATATCGGATATTTTTATAATAAAATCCGCAGTCAGAAACGGTCTCTGTATCCAGGTTATGTTGTATGTGTTTTTTAAAAAGCCCGGAACGGAATAAGAAAACAACAGGATACGGCCCGGAAAATCCGCAATCAAACGCTCGGTTGTTTTTTCGTTGATATAGTCTGCGTCTGCTATATAAATCCCTTTGAAATTCTTTGTAATTTCGGTTGAATGCGAAACAGAAGCGTTGATTTTTTTTATTGCGAGTTCCAAAACCATCATGCGTGAAAATACGGCATCATCGGACAGGATTACGACCTCAAAGTTGTGCAGCATTAAAAACCGCCTTTACTTATAATTCCGTCAAAATGCCCTGATTTCAAATATCGCTTCGGCACCGACAGTCCCGTCTTCTTTCGTGGTCCGGTAATAATAGGTTTCACCATCGTTTGCCGTCAGTATTTTAATTTTTTCACCGAGTTGTGCTTCGGCGAAAAAATTGATCGATAAAGACGTAACACGGCGTCCGGTCATATCGCCGGCAGCATCGCAAAACATATCCGGATAATTTGTATTGTTCATATGGAAATTTATATCGGCGTCTCCGTAACCGATCCTGCGTTCGCCCGTCTGTATAAATTCTGTCTCCCGCGGTATCCGTATTTTAAGAAATATTTCGGGATTGAGCATTTCATCGGTTTCGAAAGGAACGGTTATTGCCGAAGTTTTATAAATATGCCTGTCCGCTGTATCTACAAGAGCCCAAACCGACATCAGTTCTGTAATCATTTCTTTGCCGCGGAATATTCTTCCGCAGCGGTAGAATGAGGAAAGACGGCTTTCACATGCCCAGCTTTGAACACTTATTTTATCATAAGGAAACAAAGGCGCATAAAGGCGCATGGAGATCCGGCTTAAAATGAAAGCCATCCCCTTTTCACGGAGATATTCATTTGAAGGACCCAGATTATGGAGCTGCAGATTTGCGGTTTCCTGTAAATAACGTAAAACCGGCGAAGGACGGACTATTCCGTTAATGTCTGTGTCATGGGGACTGACATGATAATTTTCGATCCATTTCATGCCGGAATAATCATGCTTTTCCGTTTGAACCGAGAACACGGACAATTTTGTGGGTTACCATCTTTTTAACTTCTTCGCGTGCTACTTTGAGGTATCCGCGAGGGTCGAATAATTCCGGTTCTTTTGCAAACACCCTTCGCACGGCCGCCGTAAACGCAAGCCTTATATCCGAATCGATGTTGATTTTACATACAGCCATGGAAGCGGCCTGGCGCAGCATTTCTTCCGGAACACCCTGAGCTCCCTCCATTTTTCCGCCGTAAGCATTAATTTCATGAACCAGTTCGGGTATAACGGTTGATGCACCGTGCAAAACAATAGGAAAACCCGGAAGCAGTTTTTCGATTTTTTCCAGAATATCAAAGCGAAGACGAGGCTCTCCCTTGAATTTGAATGCACCGTGGCTGGTGCCGATGGCAATAGCCAGCGAATCTACTTTTGTTTTATAAACAAATTCTTCTACCTCCGCCGGATTGGTGAACATAGCATCTTCTTCGGTTACATGAACATCGTCTTCCACCCCTGCCAGTTTACCGAGTTCGCCTTCTACGACTACGCCGCGCGAATGGGCATAATCGACAACTTTTTTTGTCAGCTCGATATTTTCTTTGAAAGAATTCTTCGAACCGTCGATCATAACCGAAGTAAAACCGCCGTCAATACAGGACCTGCAGATTTCAAAGTCGTCGCCATGATCAAGGTGCAGTGCCAGATCGATTCCCGTATCCTTTACAGCCGCATCTGCGAGTGCCATAAGATAAGCGTGTTTTGCATATTTGCGTGCGCCGGCGGAAACCTGTAAAATAACCGGAGACTTATTTTCCGCAGCAGACTCGGTGATCGCCTGAATGATCTCCATATTGTTGATATTGAATGCTCCTACGGCATAACCGCCGTTATAAGCTTTTTTAAACATTTCTTTTGTTGTAATCAGAGACATAATTATCCACTCCCTTATTCTTTATATGACTCGCATCGTATGACGGAGAATATAGTATTTTTTATATTTTACATCCGTTCGCCGATTAAATCAAGTCTATTTTTACAAATATAATTAAAATATGTCGTATACGGAATTTTCGGGTGACATGCATAAAATCATAAAATCGTAATAAATCCGTTTTCCTGATAATCTTTCAGTAAAAATATATCGTCATTTGTGTAAATCGTGTTTACAAGTCCGATAAAATGTGTTATAATAATATAAATTATACAACAGGTGGTGTTTAAATGAAATGTCCCGTTTGCGGTTATAATGACAGCAAGGTTGTAGACTCGCGTCCGACGGAAAATGACAGTATCCGCCGCCGCCGAGAATGTTTATCCTGCAAAAAAAGATTTACCACTTATGAGATTATTGATACCATCCCGATCATTATCATTAAAAAGGACGGTACGAGAGAGATTTTCGACCGTAATAAAATCGTTTCGGGACTGCTCAAAGCCTGCTATAAACGGCCGGTTAATTTAAATCAGATAAATGAACTTGCTGCGGAAATTGAATCCGAACTGCAGAATTCGCTGAAAACAGAGCATTTTTCAAACGAAGTGGGTGTCATGGTTATGCAGAAACTTCGCGTTCTGGATGAAGTTTCGTATGTACGTTTTGCTTCTGTATATCGTGAATTCAAAGATGTCGAAACGTTCATGGATGAACTGCGGGAATTAAAAGAACAGCGCAACACCGTAAAAACCGATATTTAATGCGGTTGCCTGTGTGTATTGACAGATCTGCAGCAAAACGACTTTCAAACCGTTCACTGCAGCTTTTCTGTTTGCGAATCTTTGTAAATATGGTGGACATATGAACAGCAGCAAACCGGATATAATAAAAGCTCTAATCACTGCTTTTCCGCATACGATGCCCGTATTGACCGGCTTTTCGGTATTGGGCGCCGCATACGGATTTTTAATGCAGACAAAAGGTTACGGTACTGGCTGGTCCGTTTTATTCAGCGCGGCAGCTTTTTGCGGAAGCATGCAGTTTGTCGCAATTACGCTTCTGACCGCTGTTTTCAATCCAGTCCAGGCGTTTTTTTTGAGCATTATGGTCAATGCGCGTCATCTGTTTTACGGCATATCGATGCTTGATAAATACAAAGGATTGGGTAAAATAAAATATTTCCTGATATATACGCTTTGCGATGAAACCTTTTCCATATCCAGCGGTATTAATCCGCCCCCGGATGTCAGCAGAAAGTATTTCTTCTTTTTTGTTTCCTTACTGAATTATCTATACTGGATCTCGGGTACCTTTATAGGAAGCATACTCGGTAATTTTTTAATATTTGATATAAAGGGGCTTGATTTTGTTTTGACGGCTTTATTTGTTGTTTTACTTGCGGAGCAATTTAAAAAAGCAGAGAACAGACGGCCTGCGATAATCGGGACAGCAGGAACAATCGCGGGACTGTTGATTTTCGGTCCCGGAAATATGGTTATTCCCTCCATGTTTGTCATCCTTGCTGTTTTGGCGGTAGGCCGGAATCAGATATGCAGCTGACAGTTATTCAGACGGCGGTCATGATTCTGGCTGTGACTGCGGGAACGGTTATCACAAGATTTTTACCCTTTGTCTTATTTCCGGAAAACAAAGACCCGCATCAATTTGTGAACTATCTCGGAAAAACACTTCCTTCCGCGATGATGGGATTCCTCGTTGTTTACAGTCTGAAGAATATTACGCCTTTAACGTTTCCGTACGGCTTGCCCGAACTTATTGCGGTCACGGTTGTTTTACTGCTTCATGTGTGGAAAAACAATACGCTTTTAAGTATTTGCGGAGGTACCGCGGTGTATATGTTTCTTGTTCAAAAAATATTCCCGTAGCGGATACGGCGCGTATTGTTTCTGTTATGGATCCGGATTCCGGGATTTAAAACATTTTCTTCTTGAATAATATGAAAGCGGCCGTAAAACTGATCGCCAGGGATATTCCGATGATGATCCAGAAAGCTCCCGGTCCCAGATCGGGTATCAATACATTCATGCCGTAAAAACTTGAAATCATAGTAGGAATAGCCATGACTATGGTAACCGAAGCCAGGAATTTCATGACGATGTTTACATTGTTGGATATGATCGAAGCAAACGCGTCCATCGTTCCAGACAGAATGCTGCTGTATATATTTGCCATTTCTATCGCCTGTTTGTTTTCAATGATGACGTCTTCGAGCAGTTCCCTGTCTTCCGGATAACTCTTAAGATATTCGTTCCTCAGGAGTCTTTCCAAAACAGCTTCATTGGATTTTAATGCCGTTGAAAAAAACACCAGGCTTTTTTCGAGTTTCAGCATCTGGATAAGTTCCTTGTTCTTCATAGATTTATGCAGATCCTGTTCGATTCTGTTGCTTGTTTTATCGATGTATTTCAAATACTGCAGATATCTTGCGGAATTTTTATACAGGATCTGAAGCACAAATCTGGTTTTATATTGAGTCAGAAACATTTTTACTTTTTTGTTGATAAAATCGTTGAGCAGAGTGTCGTCTTTCAGGCAAACGGTAATGATAACACGGTCAGCCAGGATGATTGCCAGAGGAATAGTGGTATAGATACCCATGTTGCTGTCTTTTTCTATCATAGGGGTGTCGATAACGATCAGCGTCTGACCGTTTTCGCTTTCGATCCGCGCTCTTTCCTCCTCATCGAGCGCTGCTTTCAGATAGTCCGGTTCGATAGCATAAGCATTTTTTACTCTGTTCAGCTCCTCCTCATCCGGATTGATCAGATTGACCCAGACTCCTTCATCCAAAGTTTCCGTACCGGTCAATTCGTTGTTGACGGTTTTGTAAATATTCAGCATATTATTTTCTGACTCCCGTTGTTTTTATATCGATCGGTATAAATCCAAGGTCAAATACGGGTGAATTTTCAGCCGGAGTAAAATCGCCGTTTTTCGGATCTGCAAACAGCGGATCTGCGATAACGGTGTTTTTATATAAGCCGTATTTCCGCATCTCGCCTGTATTGAGCCTGTTTTGTATGGGGAAACTGTATAGCCTGCCTGTCACGTCATAATCCATATAACCGCTGAATGCTTCGCCCGAATAATCCCAGATCAAATTCGAATCGTCCGTCATATTCATATCATTCGGATGTTTCGCGTAAATCGCACTTCCGTCCGACAGCAGTATGTTCTTTTCAAGGACCAGGCTGTTGTGCTCCTCTTTGCGTGTTATAATAAACTGACCGCCTTCACCGAAAGCGAAAATGTTGTTGCGCACGGTATTGTTTCGTCCGTAATGCTGATGAAAGGGCTGTGCAGACATATTATAGCATATATTGTTCTCTATCAGAATATCGGATGAACCTTCATCGGGATAGATTCCCCATCCGCCGTAGCAGGCCATCTGTATATCGTGAATCAGATTGTTGCGAAGAACGGTTTCGGGCTGTATTCCCAAAGTATAGATCCCGCCCATATCGGATAACAACCGCTGTCCGATATTATAAATATGATTGTATTCCACTTTTATATTGTTTGTTACGTGCGGCCCGTATCCCCAAACCCAGCCGACAGATATGCCTGTATAAAATCCGTCGCATATCTCGTTATGCGAAAGGACGCAGTCATACGCGTACCGGAGTAATATCCCGACCGCATTGGCATATACACGCCCGTAACCGTCGATCCAGCAATCCGTAACATGGATATCATGCAGGGTCGTTTCGGATGCGGGTACGTCGTTTGTCCCGGCTATGTGGATTCCTCCTCCTCCGATATCCGAAAAAATACAGTGACTGAATTCAAGGTTGTGAACGCCTTTGTCTGCTTTAACCGCCGTAGTGCCGATGCCGCTGAAACTGCATTCTCTGAAAGCAATATAACTGCTGTTGTTTATCTCGACGGCTGCAGATATATCGGAAGCCGCCTGCGACGGGCTTCGCGCGGTGACAAACCAGTCGCTGCCCGAAAAAGAAATCCCGTCAAATTCGACCGCCGGTTTGTTTTCCGAGCCGTTCAAACCGTCAATGGTCATAATTTCCGTCAGTGCAGAAACATATATGACCGTATCCTCCATGATTTCTCCTTTTTCCGGAATATAATACAGCATGCCGGAAATCCTGTCGGCATAAAATTCACCCGGGCTGTCGAGTGCTTCCGGAACATTATCAAGAAAATAAGGCGCTCCGCGCGTCGTGCTGCTTTCCTGCTTTAAAGCAAAGGAACTCGGATTTCCGAATTTGATAGTATTGCGGCCATAATCGATTTCGGCTATTTCAAGCCTTTCGTCATCCCAGTAATGGAACATGCGTATCTGAATGTCCTGCAGGTTTGAAATTCCGGTGATTTCGCCTTTGTTGAAATTCATTTCAGTCATCGAGACGCGGTATTCCGTATTGAAAGGTTCCTCATATCCGGGAACACCGGATACATAATAAAAGCCTTCAGCAGGCAAACGGGGTCTCGCAAGTCTTTCACCGGATGCTTTGAATGCCTGATGGGGATAAATCTGCTTTTCGTTTCCTTCCGCGTCTTTGATCACAGGCAGAGATGCACCCCAGACGGTCAGGCCTTTAAAAACCGTTTCTTTAAATCCGCTGACCGGCACAGCTGCCGAGATGACAGGTGTCCCGCCGTTTGATTTGATTTTTATGCTGCAGGGCATCCCGGAAAATAATTCCTCATTCAGCTTTAAAGGCTCACGGAGACTATATGAACCGCCGGCAAGATAAACCGTTATGTCGCAGGGATTTTCCGCTGCCAGGAATGCAGCCGCACCGAGGACATCATGGATCGATTTGAAGGGAGATGATTCACTTCCGTCACCGTTCTCCCTGCCCTTCTCTGCATCGGCATACAGTGAATAAGAGGTGTATTCTGCAGTGCCCTTTTTTTTATCGCTTTCATTGATTTCGATCCGGTTGTTTTTCATATATTCTCCTTCAAAAACAGAATATCCGTATTTAAATCCGAGCATGTTGCCGCCTGTCAGAATAAATTTACTGCCGTATAACCCGAAAGCATAACCGTCGGGCTCCAGGGTGTTCCGGAGTGATTTGGCTTCTTCCCTTAAAGAAGAGCCGAGAAGAATTTCATAAACTGCCGGTTTGTTTGCCTCATATTTGATTTCCAGTTCAATCCCGCTCTTTTCCAGGAAATATTTCCGGATCCGTTCCGCCGTGTCCCTTTCCTTCCATTTGTCGTCAAGTGTCACCGAAAGGATATATTTATCAAGTGAAACACCCCCGATTTTCGGATCGGGTATTTCGTAAACACGGGTATATGTATAGGGTTTGACCGAATCCGGAGGATGTGCTTGATCACAGGCTGTAATAAAGTATTCCACCGCTTCGGCGACCGCTTCGGAACTGCCGCCGCTGACGACGATCTTTTGGCCGGACGTGTCAATGATGTAATCATCATATCGCAGTCCGGCTGATTTTTCCGCCGATTCGGGACGGTTGGTAATTCCGACAAGGATTTCGGGACGGGAAGGCGAAACCGGTTTGTCTTTATATTCCCAGTCGGTCTCGATGGCAAAATCATAACCGTAAATATCGGAAAGCGCGCTTCGAAGCCTGACCGCAGCTTTAATTTCGATATCGGATGCCATGTCACTGCGCACTATCACGTAATGATCAATACTATCGGGTTCCGCCTTGGATTCTGTGATGTTTATGAAATCTTCCTCCGGCGCCGTTCCGGAATTGTCACACGAGAAAAAAAGCAGGATACAAAATGCCAATACTATGTATAACGAATATTTATATAATATGTTCAATAATTTCCCTCCTTCCTGTATGTATTATAGCAATAATGATAGAACATGTCAAGCGTTCGTTGCGTATCATGATTATTTTTTTATTTGACTTGTATATTATAGAAATTTATGCTATATTTTATATTAAACTTCATAATTATTTTCACGTTGATGACAGGAGACGTCTATGAATTTTTTAAAACAGCTGACGGGTCAGCTGCGTTCGGGAATTTCTCGCTATATCGTTGCTTTTTACGGCAGCTGTATATTGTTTCTTCTTACAGCTTTTTTTATATATGCCGAACCGGACGAGAATTTAATGATCAGGCTGATACTGTCTGTGTTTTTTGCGGTCATTGTCTCGATATTGTCACAGCTGCTCAGTCTGCACTTCGGACTAAATCATACCGGTGATCTGATTCAAAAAATACTTTCGGCATCGGCCGCCGTGCCCTGTTTCTTTTTATTAAAAAACATACAGAGTTCTTATACCGTTCTCGGGTATGGGGGCATCACGGCTGCCGTCGCCGTATGCGCTCTGTACCTGCTGTTTACGGACGGGAATCAAAATTCGGTTATTCCGTATCTCATCAAAAATTTATTTTTTGCGGTTTTTATCGGTCTGCTGTTTTCGGGCGGTGTTGTCTTATGTATATATGCGGTAAACTATTTGATATACGAATTTGCCGATGTTGAAAAATATATTATAACGATATTCGCATTTGCCTACCAGATCCTGGCTTTGAATGTATTCCTTTCCGGCCTTCCGCGTATGGATGAGGAACTTCATATACCGAAAGCTTTTAAGATACTGGTTTTATATGTCGCTTTTCCTATATATCTGCTTTTGCTTGCTGTATTATATGTTTATCTGGGAAAAATCCTGATAACAATGAACATGCCCGGCGGACAGATCAATTTATTCGCTTCTTTTGCTTCGCTTTTCTTCATTTTTTTCCGGTTTACAATCGTACAATTTGATTATAAGATCACAAGATATTTTACACGCTTCGGCGGATATCTGATGATACCGATCCTCGCGGCGCAATACATAGCGGTTTATATCAGGCTCAGTGCATACGGGATCACTTCCGCCCGATACGCATCTGTCGTTTTGACATTCATCGCATTGATATTTATCATCGCATCCCTTATACGCAAAGGCCGTTATCTCAGGCATGTGCTTTTAATCGCAGCAGGAGTCGTCTTTCTTGTCTCTGTAACACCTCTCAATATCATCGATGTGCCTGTTTATAATCAGACTATGCGGCTGGAGCGGGTGCTCGAAAAAAACAATATGCTGTCCGGTGACAGAATTACACCTGCCGCCGATATCAGCGACCGGGATAAAGCGGATATACGCAGCAGTTATAATTATCTGATTTATCAGCAAAAAGTTCCTTCCTACCTTAAAGGCGATATGACTTTTAAGGATCTTTTCGGATTTGATCAGGACGTTTATTCCAGGGATGACATTCGGTATTTCAGCCATTTCGGCAAACAGTCCTCCGAATTCGATATATCGGGTTATAACCGTCTTATTGAGATAAATGAAGCCGGCAGGATATCAAACGGGCGTTTTATCGTTTCTGTAGAAAACACTGATTACGACCTGACTGATTTTATTCTTGCTGTCTCGGAAAACTCCAGTCCCGAAAACACAGACGACAGGGTGATAAAATACAATTTGACGGACAGGATACTGCTTTATTTTAAAACGATCGACTGCGGTATTAAATCCGATCATACATTCGAATATTACAGTTTCACGGGTTTTGCTTTGATTAAATAAATCCCTGCAGGGATTTTCAGGAGGATAGAATGTCATATACAGACAAATATTTCGATACCGTGATCTCTCAGCTGAAACGAGTTTGTGCGGAACAGGGGGAGAATATCCGAACCGCAGCGTCGAAAGTTGTTTCGACTGTCGTCTCCGGCAACAGAATTTATTTTTTCGGATGTACGCACGCCGGTATACTGTCTCAGGAAGCATTTTACCGGACAGGAGGGCTGGCGGTAATCAACCCGATTTTTCCCCCCGGTCTTACATGCGATGTTGCTCCGATCACTTTAACGTCGGCACTGGAAAGGCAGAACGGTTACGGAAAAATAATAGCGGATTCGGTCGGATTCAATCGGGGTGATATGCTGTTTATTCATTCGGTATCGGGTCGGAACAGCGTTCCGGTCGAACTTGCGCTCGAATCGGTTTTACGCGGGGTTTACACGGTTGCGATCACCAATATGGATTATTCCGTGAAATCGGTCTCCCGTCACAGCAGCGGCAGGCGGCTCTTTGAAGCAGCCGATCTTGTTATCGATGACTGCGGTATTTTCGGCGACGCGGCGATTCATGTCGAAGGATTTTCCGGCCTCGTTTCTCCCACATCCACCGTAACCGGCGCAGCCATCGTGAATGCCGTCTGTGCCGAATCTGTCCAGCTTTTTGTTGAAGCAGGCGTCGAACCTCCTGTTTTCATGAGCGCTAATATAGACGGCGGAGACGAATATAACGCAAAAATTATGAATCGGTATAAAGATAAAATAACATACATGAATTAAGGGGTGAGAAAAATGCTGAAAATTTATCCTGTTCCCGAGGGAGAAAGTATTTCGTCTGATTTCAAAATTCAATTAAACGGACAACCGGTCAATGCATATACAGCCAGAGTATCCGCTATTCCTTTCAACCGGGTCTGGCCCGGAAAACAGCGTCCGGTCGGGCAAACGGAACTTGCGTCGTTTTTTTATTTTGCCATGGACGAAGAGGTAAATGTCACCCTGACAGCTGAAAAGGATTTTTCGGATATACAGATCCGCCCCCTGTCAAAAAACATAAAACCTGTGATAAACGGAAGAAATATCGGTTTCAGAATCGAAAAGCCGGGTCAGTATACCGTGGAACTGGACGGATTCCATCATGCCCTTCATATTTTTGCCAATCCTGTATTTGATTTCGGCGTATCGCCCGATGATCCCGGTGTTATTTATTACGGCGCCGGAATTCATGACGCCGGTTATATCGAACTCAAATCCGGACAGACACTATATATTGACGCAGGAGCGGTTCTTCACGCATCGGTCATTGCAAAAAACGCGTCGAATATCCGTATTATCGGTGAAGGTATTCTGGATGATTCATGGGAAGAACGCGATAAAACGGACCGGGGTCCCAACGGCTGCATGAAATTCTACCGATGTAAAAACGCGGAGGTTACAGGCGTCATCTGCCGGGACTCCGTAGTGTGGACAGCTACCGTATTTAATTCCGACAATGTCCTATTCGATTCCGTCAAAGCCATCGGTATGTGGCGTTATAATTCCGACGGCATCGATTTTGTAAATTCCGCGAACGGAGTAATAAAAAACTGTTTTCTGCGGAATTTCGATGATTGCGTCGTACTAAAAGGGCTCAAGGGATGGGACACCCGAAATGTGGAGAACATTCTCGTTTCCGGATGCGTCATTTGGTGTGACTGGGGCCGTGGACTTGAAATCGGCGCCGAAACCTGTGCCGATGAATACCGTAATATCATTTTTGAAGACTGTGATTTGATTCATGGCGCTCATATGCACATGGATTTGCAAAACGGCGACCGTGCACGGGTCCATGACCTTTTGTTTGACAATATTCGGGTCGAATATTCAAAGTATACCCTTGAACCCGTCTATCAGAATTCCGATGAAATGCTATATACTGGCAAAGAAGGATTTTTACCGGAATTATTTTTTGCGCATCTGTATAACGGTATATGGTCAAAGGATTATCTGTGGGGTGAAAATTATAACATCTCTTTCCGCAACATCAGGGTGCAGACTGACAGCGGGCTCCCGCTTCCCCCTTCGACCTTTACCGGGGTGAACGCCGAACATCAGACGCACGATATCACCATAGACGGGCTTTACATAAACGGGACACGTATAGAAGATATCAGCGGGATCTCTTTGAAAACCAATCAGTTCGCATACAATATTTATCTTAAATAAAAATGACTGTTTACGAAAAACAACTGATCGATGAAAAATTTGTCTCGACCGCCGAACGCAGCGAAGCGTACCGGCGGCTTGAGGCACATGAACCGCTCGCTTACATTCTGGGCGAGTGGTATTTTTACGGCGAAAAATATCTCGTTACTCCCGATGTGCTCATTCCCCGGTCCGATACTGAAATCCTTGTGGAAACAGCTGTAAAACGCATCCCTTTTAAAGGGATTTTCGCAGATCTTTGTACCGGAAGCGGCTGCATTGCCATATCGGTTTTATGTCACCGGCCTGACCTTACGGCAATCGCCGCGGATATTTCCTGTGCGGCGTTGATTATAGCACAAGAAAATGCCGTCCTGAACGGTGTCGACAAACGCCTGAATTTTTTATGCGGCGATATAACATCGGAAAGTTTTTCGGAAACCGCGGCTGGAGACAGACAATTTGACGCGCTGCTCTCCAATCCGCCCTATATTGTTTCGAAAACAATCGGCCGTCTTCAACCGGAAGTCCAGGCGGAACCCCGTATCGCGCTTGACGGCGGTCGCGACGGCCTTCGTTTTTACCGCGCGCTGTACCTACTGCGAAAAAAATTGCTGAAACCCGGCGGTATCGGTATTTTTGAAATCGGCAGCAGTCAGGCAGCGTCTGTTATGCGTCTGTTCGGCGGAGGCGAAGTCCTGAAAGACTACGGCGGAAACGACCGTGTTTTTATCATATGAAATAAACGGAATTATTTTTATTGTAAACAATACCGATATATGATATAATTTTTGTGATCCTGTTT
>CAZVPD010000035.1:0-723 GCA_964628455.1 uncultured Lachnospiraceae bacterium | reverse complement strand
TTCCCGGTATAAAAATATAACCTAGCGGAGGGCCATAAATATCGATGCATATTTTAAAAATATATTTTCTTTTTTTATACAGCTTACTGATTCTTGTCTTTTTCCCTGCATGCGGAACGGAAACCGGCCGGCCGGTAAATTCTGATACCGTAATTTCCGAACAGGCAATAACCGAAACTGCAGGCATCACCGAAAAAGTACCCGAAACGATTGAGGAACCTGCCGGAACCGGTATAATAAATCCCGTGTTTTCACATGAGGGCGGCTTATATACCGACACAATTTCACTCGAACTTACCGTTTCCGAAAACATTCCGGGAGTGTATGCCGTTCGCTATACCGTAAACGGGGATGAACCCGTAAAATCTTCGGTTAAATATGAAAAGCCTGTCCTTTTACTGGCTTCAAGGGAAAGCGTTGTTGTTCGTGCGGCCTGTTTTAACCGCAGCGGAGAGATACTGGGGAATGTGGTGACCAATACCTATATAAAAAATACAGACGGCCGTTTTGCGAATTATATCGTGTCGATTTCGGCGGATGCACAATATCTCTACGGCGAAGACGGGATCATGGCGAATCCGACCATGTCCGGCAAGGAATGGGAACGTCCGGCTCATATCGAGATCATAAACGGCGAAGAAGGCAGAACGATCAATCAGGATGCCGGCTTACGAATATTCGGAGGCTCATCCAGAACACTCGAACAAAAATCATTCAGACTTG
>CAZVPD010000034.1:13830-25227 GCA_964628455.1 uncultured Lachnospiraceae bacterium | reverse complement strand
TGCCCCGCGATATTACCGATATGCTGAAGATCGGTCTGACCGATTTCGGGCGTCAGCTCAAAGGGTTTGACGCTCCGTATGCGGTGCTGACCGGCGTGGAAACGCGGACATCGGCTCCCGTACGCATCAGGCGCAGCCCTGAAGGCTGTTCCTGGGCCTTTTCCAACGCCTACCCGGCGGGTGAGGGGGCGGGCTATGCGGGAGGGATCACCAGCGCCGCCGCGGACGGCATCGCCTGCGCGCTGGAGATCATGAAACGATACGGCCGCGGATAGATCATATATCTCAGACAGATCAAAAGAATTCAAAGGAAAAGGAAGCGGCCGGACACGGCCGTGCGGTGGACCGGTCATGAAACAGACGGCAAAAGTAACGGCAGCCGAAAGCGGCTATGCGACTGTCCGGGTCAGCAGGACTTCGGCCTGCGCGGGCTGCGCCGGAAGCGCGACTTGTTTTGCCTGCGAAAACATTGCGGAGGCAAGGGCAAAAAACCAAGCCGGAGCGGTTCCGGGCGATCTTGTGACCGTGGAATCCTCCTCGGCCCGGATCGTCGGTTATGCCGCCGCGGTATTCGTGATACCGCCTGCGGCCGGTATTTTTTGCTATTATATAACGGATTCTTTCTTTCCGGAAAACGGCATCCTCGTTCATGCGCTGCCTGTTCTGCTGTTCGCGCTCCTTTTTGCCGCGTCATGCCTGTTCATCAACCGGCTGATCAAAAAGCATCCGGATATCACCGTAACCGAAGTGCTGCGCAGCGCGGAGAACGACAGGGACGGGGAGGTATAAACAGGGATGAAGACCGTTACCGGCTTAAGAAAAAAAAAGGTCGTATCGGACGTGCCGGCCGCGCACCGCGATGAAATCGAAAAGATATCGGACGCGCTGAATATACTCCCCGCCACAGCCGCTCTGCTCTACAGCCGCGGATATACCGAACCGGAGTCCGCGGGCTGTTTTATCAGACCGCAGCTTTCGGCTCTTCACGACCCGTTTCTGCTCCGTGATATGGACAAGGCCGTCAGCCGCATCCTGTATGCCGTAAAAAACAAGGAAAAGATCCGGATTTACGGGGATTACGACGTGGACGGCGTCACTTCGGTCAGCCTGCTTTTTTTATATCTCCGCTCGAAGGGAGCGGACGCCGGCTATTATATCCCCAGCAGGGCGGGAGAGGGTTACGGCGTCAGCCGGACGGCTGTCGAAGCCTTTGCCCGCGAGGGCGTCAGACTTGTGATCACGGTGGATACCGGCATTACCGCCTGTTCCGAAGCGGAATACGCCTCGGAACTCGGCATGGATATGATCATCACCGACCACCACGAATGCCACAGCTGCATACCGGCAGCCGCGGCGGTCATCAATCCGAGGCGCCCGGACAGCGTGTATCCGTTCAGGGAGATGGCCGGCGTGGGCGTGGCTTTCAAGCTGATCTGCGCGCTGGAACAGACCTCTGATCCTGCCGGATACGGCGGCTGCGGACAGCTCTGCGAAAAATACGCGGATCTTGTCGCCATAGGCACGATCGCCGACGTCATGCCCCTTGTCGGCGAAAACCGGCTGATCGTAAGCGCCGGGCTGCGCAGCATGGAGGCACAGGCCCGTCCCGGGATCGCGGCGCTGCTGAAAACAGCCGCTACGTCGGGCGACCGCAGCGCGCGCGCCTATCACCGCAGGAGGATAAACTCATCCCTTGTCGGTTTTGTCATAGCGCCGCGGATCAATGCCGCGGGACGCATCACAAACGCCTCGAAAGCCGTGGAACTTTTTCTGACCGATTCACAGGCAAAGGCCGACGAAATAGCGCAGGAGCTGTGCAGGACAAACAGTGAGAGGCAGAACCAGGAGCAGAAGATCATCAGCGAAGCCTTCGAGATGATCAGGACCGGGCATGATTTTAAAAAAGACCGTGTGATCGTGCTGGCGCAGGATGACTGGCATCACGGGATCATAGGCATCGTCGCATCGCGCATAACGGAGCACTTCGGACTTCCGTCCGTTCTGATCTCTTTTGAAGGGGACACGGGCAAAGGTTCGGGCAGGAGCGTCAAGGGACTCAATCTGGTCGAAGCCCTGCATGCATGCGGCGACCTGCTGATCAAATACGGCGGACACGAACTTGCGGCCGGACTGTCCATCGAGCGGGGCATGACGGAAGAGTTCAGGCGCAGGATCAACGAATATGCCGCCCGCATGATGCCGGAGGAAGACCCGGCGGTCACGGTGCCTGTCGACGCGCTTCTGACGGCTTCCGACCTGACGATCCGTCAGGCGGGCGAGCTCAGGCTGCTTGAACCCTACGGGGTCGGGAACCCGGCGCCGGTCTTTATGCTTTCGGGAGCCGTCCTTGAGGAAGTCGTTCCGGTCGGCGGCAACCGCCATTCGCGCATACAGCTCAGGGCGGACGGAGAGCTGTTCGGCGGGATCTTTTTCGGCTCCGACCCGCGGTCGCTTGATCTGTATCCCGGCGACAGAGCCGATATCCTTTTCAATCTCGATATCAATGAATTTCAGAACAGTCAGTCGGTACAGCTGGTCATACGCGATATCAGCCTGTGCGAAGACAGGTGTGCGGAACTCGCCCGTCAGAAAATACGTTACGAAGAAATCAAGCAGGGCAAAAAGATCCTGTGCGGGGAAGATGTGGTCCCCGGACGGGAGGATTTTTCGGCTGTCTATCTATATATAAAGAATGAGATCAGGAACGGAAACGGTGTTATAAGCGTGAGTGACGTCTGCCATTATGCCGGAGACGGCGGGATCGGTTACGTCAAAACGAAACTGATCATCGATATTTTCAACGAAACGGGTATTTTCATCTCGGAAGAAGCAGGCGACGACCTGTTCAGATTCACCCTGAGCTGCATCGGTGAAAAAGTCAATCTCGAGTGCTCGTGCATCTACCGCAGACTGAAGCAGGGAGCATGCGGCACGGAATAAAAAATCAACGGATCGGAATCTCATCGGGGCAGGTGACCGGACATGTATGAAGCTATAGAAAAGCTGCTGCTTATGCTCGAAAAAACGGGCAAGAACTACGATATCGAAAAGATCAAAAAGGCGTACTTATACGCCAGGCAGCTTCACGAAGGACAATACCGCGTAAGCGGAGAGGAATATATCTCGCATCCCGTGGCGGTTGCCGAGATCGTGGCGGGGCTGGAACTGGATACCGATTCCGTCTGCGCGGCGCTGCTTCACGACACCATCGAAGACTGCGGTTCAAAGGTGGACTGCAACTTTCTGCGCACCGAATTCGGACCCGATGTGTCGCTTCTGGTAGACGGTCTTACCAATCTGGTAAGGATACCGTTTGAAGACAAAGAAGAAGAACATATGGAGAACCTGCGCAAGATGTTTCTTGCCATGGCACGCGACATACGGGTCATCTTCATAAAACTGTGCGACCGCCTGCACAATATGCGCACCCTTGACGTAAAGCCCGAGGGCAAGCGGCGCATCACCGCGCTTGAAACCATGCAGGTATACGCGCCCCTGGCTCACCGGCTGGGTATGCAGCGCATGAAGCAGGAGCTTGAAAACCTTGCCCTCGGCTATCTCGACCCCATAGGATACGCCGAAGTCAAGTCGGACATCGAAAAGAAATACGGCGAGAACCGCAACTTCATCGACAACGCGCGGAGTCTGGTTTCAAACAAGCTGACCGACTCGGGGATCGATTTCACCCTTGAAGGAAGGGTCAAATCCGTTTACAGCATTTATAAAAAAATGTACGAGCAGAACAAAAGCTTCGATGAGATCTATGACTTCTACGCCCTGCGGGTCATCGTCAAGACGGAACTCGAGTGCTACACGGTCCTCGGCATCATCCACGATATGTTCAACTCCATGCCCGGACGGTTCAAGGATTATCTGTCCACCCCCAAGCCGAACATGTACCGCTCGCTTCATACGACGGTCATCGGGCGCGACGGCATCCCTTTTGAAGTGCAGATACGGACATGGGAAATGCATCAGATCGCCGAATACGGCATTGCCGCGCACTGGAAATACAAATCGGGCGACCGGAGCAAAGCGGAGATCGATAAAAAACTCGAGTGGATCGCCAAACTGATCGAAGCCGAGGACGAGACGCGCGATCCCGATGAATTCCTGCGCGCTTTGAAAATAGACATCTTCCATGACGACACGTTTGTCTTCACCCCCAAAGGGGATGTGATCACCCTGCCGCAGGGCGCGACCGTCATCGATTTCGCCTATGCCATTCACTCGGGCGTCGGCAATAAAATGATCGGCGCGAAAATAAACGGCATGATAGCCCCGATCGACCGGGTGCCGCAGAACGGCGAGATCGTCGAAATTTTGACTTCCGCCTCCTCGAAGGGCCCCAGCCGCGACTGGCTGAAGATCGTCAAGACGAGTGAGGCCCGGACGAAGATCCGGCAGTGGTTCAAAAAGGAAAAACGGTCCGAAAACATCGTCGTCGGGCGTGCCGATATCGAGAGGGAACTCAAAAAATACAACCGTCCGTATACCGAAGCCCAGAAAGAAGAGATTTTAAGCAACGTCGCCGAACGCATCGGCATCAACTCGGTGGAGGACCTGTACAATACCATCGGCTACGGCGGACTCACCGTCACCAAACTGTCCGCCAAGCTGCGCGACGAATTCGACCGTGTGATAAAAATCGAGCAGGAACCCGAAGCGCTTGCCCCGGAACAGGTCGTCACGGCTCCTATTCCGAAGAATAAAAAATCCGCTTCCTGCGTCCTGGTCGACGGCGTCGAGGACCTGTACGTAAAATTCGCGCGCTGCTGCAATCCCGTTCCCGGCGACAAGCTGATCGGATTTATCACGAAAGGATACGGCATTTCCATACACAAGAGGGACTGTCCGAATGTCGTCGCCAACAGCGGCAATCCGCTGAACAGCGACCGCTGGGTAGCCGCGAACTGGCAGATGCCCGAAAACTCCGGCGAAAGTCTTTTTGAGGCTATGCTGCAGATCACGGCGCGGAACCGCATCACCCTCATATCGGACATCTCAGCCGCGCTTGCCGATATGAAGGTGTCCATTCTTCAGATCAACACGCAGAAAAAGAGCGACAGCGAGATCATACTGAGCATGGTCGTCAGCTGCAGGAATCTGGACCATATGAAATCGATCCTGGCGCGGCTGCGCACGATCAAAAATGTCGAAAGCGTCGAACGCGGCTATTCGTAAAGCGTGCCCGATAAAAAAAGATCAGAAACAAACGGAGTGACCATGATTGCTGTGCTGCAGCGGGTGACCGAAGCGTCGGTTTCCGCGGAAGGCCGGGTCAGGGGGCAGTGCAAAAACGGCCTGCTGATCCTGCTGGGCGTAAAAAAAGGCGATACCGGGCGGGACGCGTCCGTACTTGCCGAAAAAATATCGAAACTCAGGATATTTTCCGATGAAAACGGGAAAATGAATCTGTCCGTCAGGGATATCGGGGGGAGCGCGCTGGTCGTTTCCCAGTTCACTCTGTGCGCCGATTACACGCACGGAAACCGTCCCGATTATCTGCTTGCCGCGCCCCCGGACGAGGCCGAAGCGCTGTACGGGCTTTTTACGGAGGCTTTGCGCGCGCGCGTCGGTCAGGGAAGCGTGGAAACAGGTGTTTTCGGCGCGGACATGCGTGTTTCGCTGGTAAACGACGGTCCGGTCACCATCATCATGGACAGCGGGGTGCTGACCGGATGAAGCTTACGGTCGAAGGCAGTATAAAGCCCTATTTTGTGCAGACGCTGTGCATGCTGTATTTTCCCGGCGAACGTTTTTCCGCACCGGGAGCCGGCACCGCCGGCGAACCCGTTATGACGCTGAGTGTCCGGGAGGATCCCGGCGCCGCAATATGCAGCGTGTCGGTGACCGCCGGAGGCAGAACGGAGACGTTTGTCCATGCCGAACCGTACAGGACGGATTATGACCGGGAACGGACGATAAAAATAGCGGCGGGCAGGGCGGTCCGCCGGGCATGCGGCGAACTTCTGGGGGAGTGGCCGGCCTGGGGGACCCTGACGGGGGTCCGTCCGTCAAAGCCGGCCATGAAACTGACCGGCGGGGGCATGTCTGCCGAATCGGCCGCAGCAAGACTGTCGGAGGATTATCTCGTCAGCGGGGAAAAAGCCGCGCTCGCGGTGTCCGTCGCCCGCACCGAAGCCGAAGTCATCCGCTCGCTGCCCCCGAAAGCCTGCAGCCTGTATATATCCATACCGTTCTGCCCGTCGAGATGCTCCTACTGCTCGTTTGTTTCCTATTCGACACCGAGGCTCATGTCCATGATCCCCGCTTATCTGGACCGGCTGTGCGCGGACCTTGACAGAATGTTTGAAACGGTGCGGAGCGCGGGCCTTCGGATCGTCTCCGTTTACATCGGGGGAGGAACGCCGACGGTGCTGACCGCCGCCCAGCTGAACCGGCTTCTCAGCCGGACCGATCAAAATCTGCGGCTTCAGAACGGAACTCCGCGCGAATTCACGCTTGAAGCGGGGAGACCGGATACCGTGACCGCCGAAAAGCTGGCCGCGGCGCGCTTTTACGGCGTGACAAGGGTGAGCGTCAATCCGCAGACGCTCGACGACGGCGTCCTGCGGGCGATCGGACGCAATCATACCCGCGATGATTTTTTCCGCGCTTATGAGACCGCGAAGGAAAGCGGCATAGAACATATCAACACGGATCTTATAGCCGGACTGCCCGGCGACAGCGCGGAGTCGTTCGCTCGCAGCACGGACGGCGTGATCGCCCTGCGTCCGGACAACATCACCGTCCACACCTTCTGCGTGAAAAAGTCATCCGATATAAAAGCGCGGAGCGCGGCGCCGTATGCGGACTCCGGAAACGGGGCGCGAGAAAGCGTGGATTACGCGCAGCTCAAAACAAAAGAAGCCGGATACAGGCCTTATTATATCTACAGGCAGAAGAATGCCGCCGGGAATCTGGAGAACACCGGCTTTTCGCTTCCGGGATGCGAGGGAGTGTATAATATAGCGATCATGGAGGAAATACACAGCATCTTTGCCGTCGGAGCCGGATCGGTCACAAAGCTGGTGCAGGGCGCGGACCCGCAGGGCGGACAGGCAAAGATCCAAAGGCTGTTTATGCCGAAATATCCCTATGAATATCTGAATATGAACGAGGAAAGCGGCGTCGGGCCGTTTTTCGGAAAAATAAACGATTTTTTGACCGGGAAAGTACGGATATGATGACACAGAACTTTAAATTCGAGGATGAGGCGGAGATCACCGGCTGCATCGCAAGCGCGGAAGCAGGCTACGACGAGCAGATCACGGAGGCGGCGCGGCTTCTGACAGCCAATCCCGCCCTGACATTCATCATGCTGTCGGGCCCCACCTGCTCCGGAAAAACGACGACCGCCAAACGCCTGACCGAGGAGTTCAACCGCCGCGGCCACAGGGTCAGGACCGTATCGATCGATAATTTTTTCCGGGGCAGCCCGGAAACGGACCGCAGGACCGTTAGTCTCACCGATGAAAAGGATTATGACAGCGCCGATGCCCTGGACCTCGGCTATCTTGAGGAATGCGTGCGGAAGATCACCGATAAAGAACACGTTTATCTGCCGGCTTTCGATTTTTTAACGGGCAGGCGCAGTTCCTACACCCTGTTTGAACCGTATGAAGATTATTATGTGATCTTCGAGGGGCTTCAGGCCGTATATCCCGAGGTGCTTTCCCTTTTCCCTCCGGATAAATACGCGCAGCTTCATATTTCGGTCGAAGACGACCTCACCGTATCCGGCCGGTTCTTTACGCGGCGGGAGATCCGGCTGATCAGGCGCATCGTGCGAGACTATAAATTCAGGGGGGCGTCGCCCGAATTCACTTTGTTTTTATGGGACAGCGTGACGCGCAACGAGGACATCAACATCATGCCGTATGTCGGCGGCATCGGGATACGGATCAATTCGCTGCTGCTTTACGAAATGAATATGATCAAAGAAGATTTTCTCGAAATCATCGGTCAGGTGAAACCGGACAGCCGGTATTATGACGAATGCGTTTCCCTGAGCTCCCGTTTTGATGCGATTCCCGCCATCAACAAACGTTATCTGCCGAAGAACTCTGTCTACAGGGAATTTATGGGCAGTTTTTAATAAAACCGTAAAGGGGATAGATCCAATGTATAAAAAAGCGGAACTGGGCGCCTATGTCGAAAGCGCCAATTACATCAAAGCCAGGAGCGGCGGGACCGCGGACATCGCCGTTATTCTGGGGAGCGGTCTGGGCGGATTCGCGGACGCGGTCGCGGATAAAGTCGTCATACCCTATGCGGAAATACCCCATTTCCCGCGCTCCACCGTTTCCTATCAGAAGGGGGAGCTGGTGTGCGGAACGCTCGAAGGGAAGCGCGTTTATGTCATGAACGGACGCTTCCACTATTACGAAGGCTACGAGATGTGGGAAACGGCCTATCCTGTCTGCGTTTTTAAGCTGCTCGGGGTCCGCAAGCTGATCATCACGAACGCGGCGGGCGGGATCTCGGACAAATACAGACTCGGCGACCTGGTCAGCGTGCGCGACCACATCAAGCTGGTACCCGATTCGCCCTGCCGGGGCCCGAATATCGCCGAGTTCGGCGACCGCTTCTTCGACATGCAGCGGGTCTACGATATGGGGCTGAATATACTGGCGCAGCGCAAGGCGCGGGAACTGGGCATCGAACTCAAAGAAGGCGTTTACGGTTTCATGGCGGGTCCGCAGTATGAGACGCCCGCCGAGATCAATATGCTGCGCACCATGGGAGCGACCCTTGCGGGCATGTCCACCGTTGCGGAGGTCATCCAGGCCGCGCAGTGCAGGATCGCCGTTTTGTGCATCTCCTGCGTGACCAATATGGCCGCGGGCATCACGGGCACGGCCATCACCGAAAAAGAAGTCCTCGATACGGGCAGAGTGATCTCGCAGAAATTCAGGACCCTGCTTTCGTCGGTCATAACTTCTTTATAAAAATAACGGCGCGTCCGTATGCCGCGCCTTAAGGGATCGTCATCCATGAAAATTTTATTCGAAAATGCCAGAACCATCGGATACGGCGACACTTTCCTTGCCGTTTCCGGCCCTCTGATCGGCTATGCGGGCAATGTCCGGCCCGAAGGTCCCTTCGACCGGGTCATCGACTGCGGCGGCGGAATGCTGCTGCCCGGATTCTACAACTGCCACACGCATGCCGCGATGACGCTTTTCCGCGGCTACGGGGAGGATATGCCCCTCGGGCGCTGGCTTGAGGAGGCAATTTTCCCGGCCGAAGAAAAGCTGACCCCCGAGGCGGTTTAC
Organism: uncultured Lachnospiraceae bacterium; assembly: GCA_964628455.1. Classification (GTDB taxonomy): domain Bacteria; phylum Bacillota; class Clostridia; order Oscillospirales; family CAG-272; genus JAQVWU01. The sequence continues at coordinate 15,946 of CAZVPD010000034.1, read as the reverse complement.
ACGGCGTCGCTGTGGGCGATCGCGGAGATGATCAAAAACGGCATCGTATCTTTTTCCGACATGTATATGTACTGCCCCGAAACCGCGCGGGCTGCCGCCGGGACCGGGATCAAGGCAAATCTGAGCAGGGCGGTCCTGTCTTTTGACCCCCTTGAGGACATGGCGCGGTCCGTGCGCTTTCTGGAGGCGAAAAGTCTGTTCGAGGAGTATCACAACGCCGAGGACGGGCGCATAAGGATCGATATGTCCCTCCATGCCGAATACACCAACACGGCGAATTCGGCGCGATTCATGGCGGATTACGCCGCCCGGACGGGAAGCAATATGCATATCCACCTGTCCGAAACCGAGTCCGAACACAGGGAATGCAAACAGAGGCACGGCGTGACGCCGGCGCGCTTTTTTGCGGACAACGGCGTGTTTGACGTTCCCGCGACCGCAGCCCACTGCGTTTGGGTCGAAGAAGAAGATATGGAGATCCTGTCCGGGCACGGCGTCTGGGCGGCCCATAATCCGGCGAGCAACCTCAAGCTCGGGAGCGGAGTCATGCCTATGACAAGGATGCTGGAAAAAGGGGTCGGCGTCACGCTCGGAACGGACGGCGCCGCGTCCAACAACACGCTCGACATCATGAAAGAGATGTATCTCGCCGCGATCCTGCACAAAGGCATCGGACGCAGCCCGGAAAAAATCACCGCCGGAACGGTCCTGAAGGCCGCTTCGGAAAACGGGGCCCTCTCGCAGGGGAGGACCGGCTGCGGCAGGCTGGAAGCCGGCTGCCGCGCCGACCTGGTCCTGATCGACCTTGACGCGCCGAACAACGTGCCGTTTTATGACCTTTCGTACGCGGCAGTCTATTCGGCCAACTCCTCCAATGTCCTTTTGACCATGTCGGACGGCAGGATCCTTTACGAGAAGGGCTGCTTCACGACGATTGACATTGAAAAACTCAGATATGACATGAGGTGTACCTGTGCCGGATACTTCAAAGAAAAGTAACAGACTCTTCCTTTCGGGTGTGCTGATACTGACCTTCTCGAATATTCTGATCAAAGTGATCGGCCTTACGCTCAAGATCCCCCTTCACCACATCCTCGGCGACGAGGGAATGGCCTATTATAACGTGGCTTACAGGATATACGTCTGGTTCTATATGATCTCCACCGCCGGACTTCCGGTCGCGGTTTCCATCCTGATTTCGGAGAGCCGTGCCAAAGGCAACTTCCGTGAAGCGAAACGCATTTTCCGCATAACGCTCGCATTGTTTGTGGTCATCGGGCTGTTCGGCATGGGGGTCATGATGGGCGGTTCGAAATTCTTCGCGGCCGCGTATAAATTCGGGGACTCCGATATCACGATTCTGGCCATCGCGCCGACGCTGTTCTTTATCTGCATATCGAGCGCGATACGCGGTTTTTTTCAGGGTTATCAGAACATGTTCCCGACCGCGATCTCGCAGATCATCGAGGCTGCCGGAAAGCTGACCATCGGCATCCTCTTCGCGCTTTACGGGATCAGGCAGGGTTATTCCCTGCCGGTTGTGGCCGCCCTGACGATACTGGGCCTTACGATAGGCGTCGCCGCCGCCATGCTGTTCTTGTGCGTGTCCAAACTGCTGTTCAGGGAAACGGCTTTCAATGAGGAATACAGGCGGCCCGACAGCGGCGTGATGCCGCTCCGGTCCGTAAAAACGCTTTTGTGGCTGCTGGTCATCACGTCGGTCCCGATCATGCTGTCCTCTTCCGTGATGTCCTTTACAGGCATGCTGGACGGGATGATCCTGTCGCGCCGGCTGCAGGCCATCGGCTTTACGGAACAGCTGACCCGCGAAATATTCGGGAATTACGATACGCTTGTCGTCTCCATGTTCAATCTTCCTCCGGCGCTTATCTATCCCATCTCGTATTCCGTCATTCCCCTGATCTCGGCGTCCATTGCGACGGGCGACCGGAAACGCGTCGATTTTATCATGAACAGCACGCTGAAAACCGCGGCGCTCATCGCCCTTCCGTGTTCGGTCGGAATGTCGGTTTTATCCGAGCCCATCCTGATCATGATCTTCGACGACGAATCGGCCGTCCGCGCGGCCCCCCTGCTGTCGGTACTTTCCGCCGCG
>CAZVPD010000034.1:9586-13820 GCA_964628455.1 uncultured Lachnospiraceae bacterium | reverse complement strand
TTGTCGGAATGGTCGCCGTGACAAGCGCGATGCTTCAGGCGCATAAACTCGAACGAAAACCCATCGTCTCCATGATCGCCGGGTCCGCGGTCAAGCTTGCGGCGAGTTATATCCTGATCGGCATTCCCGCGGTCGGCGTCTACGGGGCTCCGCTGGGAACATTCCTGTGCTACGGCGTCATCGCCCTGATCAATTTTTATTTCCTGGCGAAATACGTGAAGCTCGTTCCGAACATCCGCCTTCTGCTTTTCCGCCCGCTCGCAGCCTCCCTGGTCTGCGGAGCCGCGGCTTTCGGGTCATACCGGCTGTTCGGAATGCTGCTGCCGCAGAAGGCGGCGACTCTGGGCGCGATAGCGGTTGCCGCTTTCATATATATCATAGCCGTGTTTCTCCTGCGCTGTATCAGCAGGGAAGACATCCTGCTTCTTCCGAAAGGACAGAAAATATTCGGCCTGCTGCAGCGGGCCGGGCTGATGAGCCGGTGACCGCCGGATCAAACCGCGCACGCGGCATCAAAGAATACGGAGAACGGAAATATGAACGAAGAGATCAAAAAACTGAACGAAAAGACGGCCTATGATATCCTTGACCTCCGGAAGATCATGGAGATCCTGCGTTCCGAAAACGGATGCCCCTGGGACCGTGAACAGGACCACAGGTCTATCCGTCAGAACTTCATCGAGGAGACCTACGAAGTCATCGAAGCCATCGACAACGGAGACAGGGTCCTGCTGCGCGAGGAGCTCGGGGATGTTCTGCTGCAGGTGATCTTTCACGCCCGCATCAGCGAGGAGGAAGGCTGTTTTTCGTTTGACGAAGTGGTAAACGACATCTGCGCCAAGCTGATCACGCGCCATCCCCACATCTTCGGCACGGTGAAAGCGGACACGACAGAGGCTGTCCTGCGCAACTGGGAGCGGATCAAACAGGATTCAAAGCAGCGCAGCGGGCTTCCCGGGATACTGGACGGGATCGCGAAGTCGCTTCCGGCGCTGATGCGTGCAGGTAAAATAGCGAAAAAAATGGCGAAGAACGGCTGTGACTTTCCCGTTCCGCGGGAACTGAGCGAATCGGGCTACGGCGGCGCGCTGTTTGCGCTTGCGGCCGAGTGCGCGCTGGCCGGATACGACCCGGAAAAGGCGCTTTACGACAGCTGTGAAAAAGTCATCGCGTCATCCGGTGAAACATGACGCCGGATACCGCGGGAATAATTTTAAAGAACCCGGAAAAACTTTTATAAAAAACTCTTGATTAACCGCATCAACAATGCTATACTTGCTTATAAATATTAATTTTTATATATACTGAAAGGTAATATGACCATGACCAGAAACAAACTGATTGCCGCAGTCGCAAAAAAAACCTCACTCACCAGAGATCAGTCCGACAGGGCGATAAGCGCCGCGATCGATTTGATCTGCGAGAATCTCGCGGCCGGAGAAAAAGTCCAGATCACCGGTTTCGGCACCTTTGAGGTGCGGGAACGCGGAGAAAGAAAAGGCAGAAACCCCTTTACCGGCGAAAGTCTTATCATACAGCCCTCACGGTATCCCGCATTCGTTCCGGGAAAAATATTCAGGGCGAAGATCAAGAATTAACCGGGACCGCCCGGAGCCCCGTTTTTAAAGGAGACGCCTATGAGACTGGATAAATATCTGAAGGTTTCGCGTATCATAAAACGCCGTTCGGTGGCAAACGACGCCTGTGACACCGAGCATGTGACCGTCAACGGGCGGAGCGCAAAGGCTTCCTATGAAGTGAAGGAAAACGACATCCTGGAGATCACCTTCGGCGAGCGGAAGCTGAAGGTCCGCGTCGCCGGCATCAGGGAGTTCACGTCAAAAGCCGACGCGTCCGCATTATATGAAGTTATCACCTGAGCGTGATTTTTATCCGCCGGCAGGAAGCAGCGGGGTACAGGGATGCGCCGGATAAAAAAAAGGGTCAACATCTTCGTCAAGGCCGTCGTTTTTACTTTTATTGTTTTTTGCGCGGTGACCGTCGTATCGCAGCTGGTCGAGTTCTATGATCTGAATGAAACCCGGCTGCAGCTGCAGCGCGCCATCAGCGATAAAAAGCAGCAGGCTGAAGAGCTGAAAGAAGACATCGCGCGTCCTTTTGACGACGATTATATCATGAAGATCGCACGCTCCAGATTAAAATACCACCTTCCCCAGGAGATCCTATTCTATAATGACCTTGCAGGATAAAATCTGTTTCCTGTCCGACCGCACAGAGAAAAGCTTGTTGAAGTCAGGGGGGGTTCGTTTGTCAGTTGTTCAAATCGAGGCCGGTTCGGTTCTGGAGGGTAAGATCACCGGGATCACTAAATACGGGGCGTTTGTCGCTTTGCCCGGCGGGAAGTCGGGGATGGTGCATATTTCGGAAGTTTCGACGGAATTCGTGCGTGAGATCCGTGATTTTCTGACCGAAAATCAACAGGTCCGCGTAAAAGTCGTCAGCATCGACGAAAACGGCAAGATTGCCCTGTCATTAAAGCGCGTCCGTCCGGAAGAGGGGACCGCAGAGGCGGTTTCGGCCGGGCCGCCGGCGGCGTCCGCCCCGTCGTCTTGGAACGCTCCGCCCAAAAAGAGGCTTTCGTCATCGGGAGATCCGTTTGAAGATATGATGAGTAAATTCAAGTCCGAAAGCGAAGAAAAGATTTCCGACCTGAAGAAGTCTCTGGAAGTAAAAAAATCAAGTCCGGGTTTTACGCGTAAAAACCCGGGCAGGCGCTGACATACGCACCACATCAGACGGAACGGCGGGGGCGTGCTCCCGCCGTTCGGATGTCACGGGACCGGGACGCGTCCGCGGCTTTATCGGCGGATAAAACAGAATAAAACAACCGAAAGGAAGTATTTTCATCACGGATCAGCGCGCCATGATGAAAAATCCGGGAAATCATATTGTTCAGAATCGAAAATGTAAGAATTTACACCATGGAAAACGACACGGGCGTCATCAGCTGCGGTTATGTCGTCATCGACGGCGGAAAAATCGCCGAAATCGGACAACAGGACGGAGACGGGTCCGGAGGATGGCTTTTTCCGGGGCTGATCGACGCTCACACCCATCTCGGGATCGTCGGGGATTCGCTGACTTTCGAGGGGGACGACGTCAACGAGGCATGCGATTCGGTCACGCCCCACATGCGCGGGCTGGACGCCATCAATCCTTTTGACCGCTGTTTTTCCGAGGCGCGTGCCTGCGGCATTACCTGCGTCGCGTCGGGACCCGGCAGCGCCAATCCGATCGGGGGGCAGTTCTGCGCCCTCAAGACCGCCGGCGTCCGGATAGACGATATGACGCTCAGCGCACCCGCCGCCATGAAATTCGCGATGGGGGAGAATCCGAAAAACGTCTATCACGTGAAGAATCAGTCGCCCGAAACCCGCATGGCGATCGCCGCTCTGATACGCGAAAACTTATTCAAGGCAAAAAAATACTCCGAAGCCATGATCAAAGCGCACACGCCCCCGGAAAAAGAAGACGATGACGAGGCCGAGGAGCCCGAATTCGACATGAAGATGGAAGCTCTGCTTCCGCTGGTCCGGGGAGAAATACCCGCCCATTTTCATGCCCACCGGGCTGACGATATATTCACCGCCATCCGCATCTCCAGGGAGTTCGGCCTGCGCTACACCCTTGTCCACTGCACGGAGGGATATCTGATCGCGGATGAACTGAAAAAAGAAGGAGTGACCGCGATCGTCGGCCCCAATCTCTGCGACCGCAGCAAGCCGGAGCTGACCTCCCTTTCGTTTGTCAATCCGGCGAAGCTTTCGGAAGCCGGCGTCATGGTAGCGATAACGACCGACCATCCGGTCATACCCCTGCAGTATCTGACGCTTTGCGCATCGCTCGCGGTCAAGGCGGGTATGGATCTCGACACGGCCTTCAGAGCGATCACCATCCATCCGGCACGGATCCTCGGCATCGACGGCAGGGTAGGTTCGCTCAAGCCGGGGAAAGACGCTGACCTTGTGCTTTTTGACGGAAACCCTCTTGAGATCATGACGAGGGTGAAACAGGTATACATCGACGGCAAAGCCGTCAGGTAAGCGGTGGGCATATGCGGATCATAAAATCGGAAGACATAACGGAAGCGGTCCGGAAGCTTTTCACAGAGGCGAACTACCGGCTTCCCCTCGATGCGGCCGGGCTGATCCTTGCGACAGCACCGGACGCCTGCCTGCCGGCGCCGGCCGAACTGGCCGCGCGCTTTGCCCTC
>CAZVPD010000034.1:0-9576 GCA_964628455.1 uncultured Lachnospiraceae bacterium | reverse complement strand
AAAAAGCAGGCTGGGCAGGGCGGTCCTCGGGCGCATAGCCGAAAATCTGGAAACGGCTGCCCGGCTGGACGTACCTGTCTGCCAGGATACGGGCATGGCGGTGCTTTTTGCGGACGTCGGCCAGCAGGTCGTCATCGAAGGCGCCCTCTTTGAGGACGCGGTCAACGAAGGCGTCCGGCGCGCATACGGCGGCGGATACCTGCGGATGTCTGTTGTGGACGACCCGCTGTTTTGCCGCGTCAACACGGGCGACAACACCCCCGCCGTTATCTACACGAGGCTGACGGAAGGAGATAAAATCACCCTGACCGCCGCGCCCAAAGGATTCGGCAGCGAAAACATGAGCGCCCTGATGATGTTCAATCCTTCAGCGACGCGCCGCGACATCCTTGATTTTGTCGTTCGGACGGCAAAAAAAGCGGGCAGCAACCCCTGTCCTCCGATCCTGCTGGGCGTCGGGATAGGCGGAACGTTCGATTCATGTGCCGTTCTAGCCAAAAGGGCGGTTGTCCGCCCCGTTTCGGCGCGCAATCCGAATCCGGATTATGCGGCTCTCGAAAAAGATATGCTCGATGAGGTAAACGCGCTCGGGATCGGTCCGCAGGGATTCGGAGGAAATACGACCGCCTTCGCCGTGAACATCGAATATATGCCCACGCACATCGCGGGCCTGCCGGTCGCGGTCAACGTCTGCTGCCACGCCATGCGGCACGCGGAAGCCGTCCTTTAATCAAAAAGGCAAATCATCGGATATTTCGTATATTGCAGAGGACTTAGGATATGAAGCGCAGAAAGATCATCCTGATTTTTATCATCATCACATCGCTCCTGGCGGCGGCCGCCGTTGTCACGGCTTTCTTTCTTGCCGGAAAAATACGGGAACAGCGGCAGGCCGGGGAGGCTTATGCTTCTCTGAAACAGGACGCGGAAAAAGAAGCCGCGGAACTGACCGGAAGGATCGCGTCACTCGAGTCCGAAAAGGACGCGCTTGAAAGCGAGCTGGCTGCGGCGATCGGCGAAAAAGAAGAGATCATCGCTTCATTCGGGGACAAGGACAGTCTGTACGGCGAGCTGAACAAAAAATTCGAATCGCTCAACGCCGAGATCGCGCTGCGCGACAGCGCCATCGAACAGCTGAAATACAACATCGAAAAGCTTGAGGGCGTCTACAGGATAGATATCGCCGCGCAGCTGGAACTCATCGGCGAGATCAACGCCCTGCTTGCGGATCCTCTCCCGATCGTGATCAAAAACACGGTCAAAAACGAAGACGGAACTTTTACGGAAGAGATCATCCATATAGAACCGAAAATAGCGCTTTATTACGAAGACATCGAAAACGGATACAAATACGCGTTTAACGCGGACAAGGTTTTCGATCCGGCAAGCATGATCAAGGCGCCTTTTATCCTGTCGCTGCTCGAAGAAGCTTCGGCCGAGGAAGAGAGGATCGGTCAGGCGAAGGCCGCCGCCCAGAAAGCGGGGGATACTGCCTATACCGAACCCGAACGCCTGTTTGACATGACGAAAAAAATCACATACACCAAAGACGCGTATTACCAGTCCGGTTCCGGAGAAATTATCAAAAGCGAAGACGGCACCGAATATACATACCGGGACCTGTTCTACCATGTGCTTGAATGCAGCGACAACGTGGCTTACGACATCCTTAAGAAAACATACGGGACCGGCTATTACGGAAGCCTTGCCGTCCGGCTCAGCGCGGATTCCATGGTCCGCAAACCCTCCGGAATGTCGGCTGCGGATGCCTGCAAGTGCATGAAGGCGATCTACGAATTTACCGAAAGCGGGGCGTATTACGCCGCTTTCATGAAGGACGCGATGATCGGCAGCGCCCATCTCACCATGATCCCGTATGCGGTTGCACCCTATGAGGCGGCTCACAAATACGGCTGGGATGAAGGCGCATACAACGACATGGCGATCGTATACGCCGAAAATCCGTATGTTGTTTCCGTCATGTCGAATTATGACAGAGGCGGCAAGGAAGTGAACGAATACATCCAGTCGGTCATACGACTTGTAAACGAACTGCACGAAGGCTTTTACGAAAAGGACTGATTTTACCGGCGGAAGAAATACGTAAAATAAAAGGGGCGCGGTCCGTTGACCGCGCCGTTTGCTTCGGAATTTGTTTTCAGGGTGCTTTCAGGTCGATGCAGCAGATTTCGACCGGGTTATATAACCGCGGGATCATCAGAAATTTCGACAGACCGCGGCTGACGATGTGCGTCGTTCCGGCATATCTGTAAATTCCGCCGGCATATTTGGGGAAAAAGCCCTGGTGGGGCGCCCACAGGCCGTTTACGAGATGCGGCAGGCGCCACTGTCCTCCGTGCGCGTGGCCCGACAGGACAAGGTCGAAGCCGTGCGGCAGATATTCGGAGATCCTTTCGGGACGGTGCGAAAGCAGGAGCTTAAAATCGTCTTCCCGGCATGAAGAACGGGCCGATGATAGCCTGCGGGCAAAAACAGGATCGTCCGGCGCTTCCCCGCATTCTTCTTTTTTCGGATCGGAAACACCGCAGACGCTGATGCCGCAGGCGCGTACGGCGTTCCCGTCGAGGACGGCGACGCCGTTTTCCCCGAGAGATTTAAAAATCTCCGGAAGGTCCCGCATGTATAGTTCGTGATTCCCGGAGCAGAAAAATGTCCTGTATCCGCGCAGCGCGCGGATAAGCGCCGCGGAATTCTCCGGCGCTACGCGTTCGTCGAAAATATCGCCGGTCATGCAGACGATATCCGGTCTGCATTCATCGATTTTTGCCAGCAGTTTTTTCTGACCGGCGCCGTAGCGCGAGCCGTGCAGGTCGGTGATCTGCAGAATGCGCACAGGCTTTGTTATCTTGCTGCTCGAAACCGTGTAATAACGGACCGTAAGGCCGTTGTACAGCGCGCATATTAAAAAAATCAGCAGGGCGCAGACAGCGGCGCCGGTAATGATGTCGTTCACGCTATGTCCTTTGAGTTGTGTTTTTTTTGACCTGCCCGCAAAACATACGGGGATCACTGCCGTCCTTCCGTGAAAAGCAGGTGAAAATGCCGTCCGCCCGTATTGTTTATTGACAAACATCCGCATCTGCGCTACAATAAAAGGAATACGGAAAAGGCGCGCGGTTTTGCTTTGTTTTCATGCCCGGTTCCGCAGTATGGTTTATTATACCGTTTATTTATGAATTGCGGATGACGGCGGCGTATTGTTTCCGGTAAAATCTGCCGTCGGGAGTTAAAATCGAAACCGGAGAAACAGGTAATCATTCTTGATGGATTTTTTGGCGCGGCTGTTCATTCGCGACTGGAAGGACATAAAAGACCCGAAGGTCAGGACCGGTTACGGAAATCTGACGGGCATCATCGGCGTTGTTGTCAACGTCCTGCTTTTCTGCGGCAAATTTATCATCGGGACGCTGACCATGAGCGTTTCGATCCGGGCGGACGCCATCAACAACCTGTCCGACGCGGGCAATTCGGTCATATCGCTCGCGAGCTTTAAGATCGCGTCCAAACCGGCCGACCGCGAACATCCCTTCGGACACGCGCGGATCGAATATGTCGCTTCGATGCTGGTCTCTTTTTTTATCATGCACGTTGCGATTGGTCTTCTGACCGAATCGTTTGACCGGATCCGGCATCCCGCGGAAGTATTGTTCGGCCCGGCCGCCGCGGCCGTGCTTTCGTTTTCCGTCGCGGCAAAACTCGGGCTTTATTTCATGAACAGAAAAATCGGGCGTAAGATCGAATCTCAGGTCGTCCGGGCTGCTGCCGCGGACAGCCTGTCGGATGTGGCGGCGACGTCGGCCGTCCTGCTGTCCGCCGTCGTTTCCGAACTGACGGGCATACATACCGACGGATATATCGGTATGATCGTAGCCGTGCTGATCTTTATCTCGGGACTGAAAATACTGAATGACGCAAAGAACAGCCTGCTCGGTGAACCGCCCGATCCGGAAATGGTCCGCCATATCACGGAATATGTGAAAAAGCACGACGGAGTTCTGGGCGTTCACGATATAGTGATCCATAATTACGGCCCCGGCCGCTGTTTTTCATCCCTGCACGTCGAAGTCGACGGCAAAAAAAACATTTTCGACACGCATGACGTCATCGACAACATCGAAAGGGAACTGTCCGCGATGTACGGCATACACTGCGCCGTCCATCTCGACCCGATCGTAACGGACGACGAACGCGTCAGCGAACTGAGGGACAAAGTCAGCGCCGTGATCCGCGGATATGACCCGGACCTGACGATGCATGATTTCCGTATGGTCGAGGGACCCACGCACAGCAACCTGATCTTCGATCTTCTGATCCCTTTCGAAACAGACAAACCGTCGGCCGAAATAAAAGCCGACATCGAAAAAAAGATCAGGCAGCTCGGTAAAAATTATTACGCGGTCATCACGGTGGACAAGGGATAAAAGAGCCGTGCACGGCCGGCAGACAAAAGAAGGACAACGTCATGGATACGATCCGGGAACTGAAAAACCGAACCGAAATGCTCTGGCTCAATCCGGGATACGGCACCGGCCCTGCCTCATCTGTTACATATGACGGCCTGCTTGACGCAAAGGCGAGGCTGCAAAGATTCGCGCCTTATATCGCCCGCCGTTTTCCCGAAACGGCGGACGCAGGCGGGATCATCGATTCGCCGCTGACCGAAGCGCCGGAAATGAAAGCGGCGCTTGAAAAAGCCTACGGCGTCCGGATCGGGGGCGGATTCTTCATAAAAAGGGACGGCGAACTGGCTGTATCCGGTTCTGTGAAGGCCAGGGGCGGATTGTATGAAGTCCTCTGCCGTGCCGAAGAAGCCGCGCTGAAAAGCGGGCTTTTGGACATCGGGGACGACTATTCCGTTCTCGCAGGGGAACGTTTCCGCCGTTTGTTCGGTCAGTATACCGTTATAACCGGTTCCACCGGCAATCTCGGCCTGAGCGTCGGGATCATGGGCGCGGCTTTGGGTTTCAATACCGAGATCCATATGTCCTCGGATTCCAGGGAATGGAAAAAAAGGCTGCTCCGGGAACACGGAGCAGCCGTGATCGAACATGAAGGGGATTACGGTTCGGCTGTGGCGGAGGGAAGACGGCGGGCAGCCGGAGACGGCAGCTGCTTTTTTATCGACGACGAAAATTCGACCGATCTTTTTTACGGCTATGCCGCCGCGGCGGAACCTTTTGCCGCGCAGCTGAGCGGAAGCGGCATAGAGGTCGGAAAGGGGCATCCTCTGGCCGTTTATCTGCCCTGCGGGGTCGGAACCAGCGCGGGCGGCATAGCATACGGACTGCACCGGATCTACGGAGAGGACGTTTACTGCTTTTTCTGCGAACCGGTCGACGTGCCCTGCATGCTTCTCGGGATGGCTACCGGAAAGCACGGAAGCATATCCGTATATGACATCGGACTCGGCGGAAAAACGGCGGCGGACGGCCTTGCCTGCGCCTCGCCCTCGCAGTTCGCGGGAAAAGCGGTTGCGCATCTGCTCCGCGGGATCTTTACCGTGAAAGACGATGAACTGTTCCGCTGTCTGGCGCTGCTCTCGGACAGCGAAGGCCTTTTTTGCGAACCTTCGGCCTGCATAGGTTTTCCCTGTCCGGCCAGACTTCCGGCCGGAATTGCCGGCCGTCTGTCCGGCGGCACGCATGTCGTATGGACAACGGGAGGGAGCATGGTCCCGCCGGATGAAAGGGAAGGATACCTGGAAAAAGGCAGGCAATATTTATGAACGCGGGCATAACCGTCGCGGATATCCACGGCATGACCCGTCATCAGGCGATGGTCTGTTTAAAGTCGCAGCTCCGGCGCGCCGGGCGCGATGTTTACAGGATACGCGTCATCCACGGTTATCACGGGGGAACGGGACTGCGCGACATGGTCCGTTCGGGATTCAGATCCGATCCGAAAGTGCTTCGCGTCGAATTCGGGCTCAATCAGGGGGAAACGGACCTGGTCCTGAGAGAGTTCCTATAGGAAAAGCAGGCATGCGGGTGAACACATGCCCGATGGGAAAGGCTTTTTTGATTTTTACAGCACGCCTTTTTTAAGGATGATATTGGCGTAGAGCGCGGTTTCGCCTGTCTGTACGACCGCGTAGCATTTTTTTGCGCGGTCATAAAAGGCATATCGCTCGATGCGCTGTATTTTTTCCTTTGTGTGCCGGGCGGCGATGACGGCAAACGTATCCCAGACGGGAACTTCGGCCGTGTCGCCCGGCACTTTTTCCATGATAAAGACGGGAGACGCGTAGGTGTCGAGAGGATACAGCGCGAGAACGGCGGACAGAAGTTCGGGCACGCCGTGTCCGTCGGCCCGGACCAGGCGCTGAGCCGTGGAAGCGCCCGGAAAATTTCCGTCCGCGATGCAGAGCTCGTCCCCGTGTCCCATTTCGGCAAGGATCTTCAGCAGTTCGGGCGATATGATTTTAGGAATTCCTCTGAGCATAACAGAACCAGCTTTCCGGCAGGACGGACCGCAGCCAAACGGGCCCGTCCCCTTTTTTTTATGATTATAGCACAGACCGGACTGTGTGTCAACCGCAATCGCGGCGCCCGGATAAATAGGCGTATTTTATTGACAAACGATTTTATGTATGATAGACTTTAACTGTTCCGGGACCTGCGGTCCGGATTTTTACGGACAGGAGAAAGCTGCTTATGAAACATCAGTATTCGGTATTTACCAAACCGTGGAAAAGCATTTCCGCGGAGGACCTTGCGGACCTTGTATCGGCGATGGGATTTGACGGCGTCGAATTCCCTTTGCGGGACGGATATCAGGCGGAGCCCCGTGACGCGGTAAAATCCCTGCCTTTGCTGTCCGGCATTTTCGCAAAGCGAGGACTCAGGATATACAGCGCCGCATCGGCGCTCGACGAGTCTGTTTTCGAAGCCTGCGCCCTTTCGGGCGTGCCGATGATACGAATCATGGCGGGTTACGGTTCTGAAGGATATCTGGAAGGCGAACGCCGCATGAAGTCGCTCCTCGCCGCGGCCGTTCCGCTCTGCGAAAAATACGGCGTGAGGGTCGGCGTCCAGCAGCACTGCGGCAAAATGGTCAACAATTCCATGGAACTGCGGCATCTGCTTGAGGGGCTGGACAAACGCTTCATAGGCGCCGTATGGGACGCTGCGCACAGCGCTCTGGCGGGCGAAAATCCGGAACAGGGGCTGGAGATCCTGCGCGAATATCTTTTTATGGTCAATTTCAAATCCGCTTTTTATAAAAAGACCCCCGATCCCGGAAAGGATTACGATGTGTACCGGCCGTATTTTACGACGGCGCGCGAATGCCAGTTCCCCTGGGCCGACGCCGCCGCATACCTGAAAAAAACGGATTATGACGGCGTTGTCTGCATGCCTGCCGAATACACCGACGAGAACAACGTCGCGGAGAAAACGGCAGCCGACCTGACTTATCTCAAAAAACTTTTCGGAGAAGGCCTATGAGCTTTAAAGTTGCTTTTATAGGGGCGGGCGAACGCGCGAATCAGGTGATCTATCCGGCATTCAACGCACTCGCCGAGAAGAACCTGTGCGAGATCGCCGCCGTATGCGAGACCGACAGCGAAAAATTAAAAAAGACCGCCGACCGGTACGGAGTAAACCCCGATTTCCGTTACGGCGGGGGCGGCCCTTCGGACTACAGGATGATGGTCGAGGATGTCTGTCCCGACGCGGTCGTCGCGGTCGGGCAGCCGCACCTGTTTTACGACATCTGGAAATGGTGCCTCGAGCAGGGTGTCAACCTGTATATAGAAAAGCCTTTCGCCCTGACGCTGCATCAGGCGCGCGCCCTGACGTATCTTGCCGGCCTGAAGGGATGCACCACGCAGGTTTCTTTCCAGAGAAGGTCCACCCCTCTGGTCATGAGGGCCAGGGAGGAATGCCTGAAGAGGGGTCCGGTCTATCATTCGGTCTGTAAATTCTATAAATGCGACCGCAGCCCCTTTCTGGGGGCAAGGGACCATATGATGGACGACTGCGTCCATTCCATCGACACTGTCCGCTGGCTCAACGGCGGCGAGGTCACGGGGATCTCGAGCATCGCGCGTGCCGTCGGCACGCCCGATTACAATTATTTCAATATCGTCCTGGAATTCGACAACGGATCGGTCGGCGTCATCATGAACAGCTGGTCGTCGGGGAAACGTATTTTCGCGGTCGAAATGCACGCTCCCGGCATTTATGTCGAAGCGGAACATGAAACCGAAGCCAGAATATTCAGGGACGGAAGCCTGATACCCGAGATCATCACGACCGAGGCCGCCGCCGGCAGCAGCGATTATTTCGTGACTTCGGGCGTATTGGCAAAAGTCCGCGATTTTATCGATGCCTGCAAACGGAAGCGTCCGGCGGAATCGGACTTCGGCGACGCGCTGAAGACGATGGAGATCGCCGAAAAGGTGCTCGCGCGGACGCTGCTGAAACCCAATGAAGTATAGCGCTGTCGGGAAGTCGGGGCTGAAAATTTCGGCCCTCGGGTTGGGCTGCTGGAAGGCTGGGGGCGGAAAATACTGGGGAGAATTCTCTCAGAAAGAAATGGACGCGGTCGTCTCCTGCGCGCTGGACGGCGGTGTGACGTATTTCGATACGGCCGAGGTTTACAATGACGGCGCGTCGGAAACCGCTCTGGGGATATCGCTCCGCTCAAAGCGAAGCCGCGCGGTGATCGGCAGCAAAGTGTCCACCTCCCATGCCCGGCCGGACCTTCTCCGCCGTTCCTGTGAAGCGAGTCTCGGAAGGCTCGGAACGGATTATATCGATCTTTACATGCTTCACTGGCCGCTAAACAGGATCTCGGCGGCGCATTTCGGCGGAGACAAAAGCGCGGCGGCGGAACTGCCCGCCGTGTCCGACGTGTTCGGCACGCTCTGCGACCTGCGCAGCGAGGGTAAAATACGGGAGATCGGCCTGTCCAACCACGGAACGCAGCAGATGAGCGAAGTTCTGCCTTTTGCCGGACCCGCTGTGAACGAACTCCCGTATAATCTGCTCTGCAGGGCGATCGAATCAGGGATCATGCCTTTCTGCCGTGAAAAAAACATTGCCGTCATCGGGTATATGGCCCTCATGCAGGGGATCCTGACGGATAAATATAAAACCATAGGGGAAATACCGCCGCCCCAGGCTCATTCCCGTCATTTCAGACAGGAACGCGGCGGTGATTTTTCGCGCCACGGGGAGGAAGGCGCCGAGGCCGAGACCGAGCTGCTGCTGGACGGACTGAGGCGCATTTCGCTTGAAACGGGAATTCCGCAGTCTGTTCTGGCTTTTTCCTGGACGCTGAGGGAGGGAACGGTCGCCTCTTCGCTGACCGGTTCGGGCAGCGCGGAAAATCTGCTCATGAACATCAGAGCCGCGGATACCGTATTGCCCGGTGATATACTCTCCGAACTGGACCGGCTGTCGCGGCCCGTATGGGACAGGCTCGGAAACAGCGCGGATTATTATGAAAACCGCGCCCGCAGCCGCATTTGCTGACTCGTTTTATTCTATCATATTTTATTATACAGGAGAAAAAGACGGATCAACCCGGTTAACTGATACGCCTCTTGCT
>CAZVPD010000033.1:0-26146 GCA_964628455.1 uncultured Lachnospiraceae bacterium | reverse complement strand
ATGCCGAGTATAAGTCCACCGCGTTCGTCAAGCAGCTTTGTAACGGCTTCGTATATTCCCGGAGACCTCAGCACTGCGGTTATAAATTTCCCGGAGCCGTCGGGTTCATCCCCGCCGGAAAATCCGCCCGGCAGAATCATGATCTGAGATTTGTCTATCAAACCGGCAAGTTCGGCGGTCGATTCGGATAACTGCTGCTGCGTCAGATTTCTTAAAACAAAGGTTTCGGCTATCCCTCCCGCTTTTGTAACCGCTCTCGCGGTATCATATTCGCAGTTCGTGCCCGGGAATACGGGTATGACGATCCTGGGACGGGCAAAGCGCCCGGACGGGACCGCGGTCGAACGTTCGCTGCAATAAAAGGATTTCGTTGTTTCCGGCTTGACTGCATGAGGTGTTGTCGGAAACACGTCTTCCAGCGTACAGCGCCACGCTTTTTCCAGTTCATCAAGCGGCATGACGCATTCTCCTATTGTAACGGCAGGTTTATCCGTCGTATATCCGAGCAAAACGCCTTCGGCCTTTTCGTCGGTTTCGATGATCATCGCTCCGTAATTCCATTCGAAAAGCTTTGTTGTGTCGGATGTAAAAGCGAAATCAAAACCGATCCGGTTGCCGAAACACATCTTCACGACAGCTTCGGCAATTCCGCCGAAACCGACGGCATATGCCGCAGAAAGCCGGTTTTCCCTTGCAAGCGAAGACACATAACCGAAAATTTTCCGGATGCTGCCGCTTTGAGGGAGTTTTGTTTCGGGATCAACGGAAGGCTCAAGCAGATAAACACCGCAGCCCGCTTTTTTAAATTCGGGGGTAACCAGCGCAGACGCATCGCCGACCGCCACAGCAAAAGAAACGAGCGTGGGAGGAACATCCATGTCTTCAAACGAGCCGCTCATGGAATCTTTGCCGCCTATTGCGGCAACCTCCATCTCAGTCTGAGCCTTAAACGCGCCGAGTAAAGCGGAGAACGGCTTCCCCCATCTTTCGGGATTACCGCGAAGGCGTTCAAAATATTCCTGAAAAGTCAGATATGCGTTTTTATAGCAGATGCCGGACGCCGTTATTTTTGCCAGCGATTCGATCACTGCGCAGTATGCTCCGCAAAACGGGTCCGTTTCGGACAGATAAGGATTAAATCCGTATGCCATGACGGAGGTTGTATCTGTTTCGCGACAATCCCGGGTCCCGTCACTGAGCGGTATTTTGGCTGCCATGTACTGTGAGGGAGTGCTCTGATATTTTCCGCCGAAAGGCATGACGACTGTTGAGGCACCTACGGACGAATCGAACCGCTCAACCAGTCCTTTCTGAGAGCATATGTTGAGATCCGATAACATGTTTAAAAAAGCTGTTTTTATATCGGATTTTAGATCGGGCAGTTTTTGCGCCAACCCCGAAAACAACCCGCCGGTCTTTCGTCTGCCGATCAAAACATCGGAATGCTTTTTTGCGCCGTTTGAATTTAAAAAATTCCGCGACAGATCCACGATCAGATCGCCGTTCCACAACATCCGCAGACGCGGTTCGTCCGTCACGCGGGCAATGACGGTCGCTTCCAAATTTTCCCTTTCGGCATATGCGATAAACCGGTCCGCATCTTCCTGTGACACAACAACAGCCATCCGTTCCTGTGACTCCGATATAGCCAGTTCGGTGCCGTCAAGCCCGTCATACTTTTTCGGGATGCGTGACAGGTCGATCTCAAGTCCGTCCGCAAGTTCTCCCACGGCGACGGAAACACCGCCTGCCCCGAAGTCATTGCAGCGCTTGATCAGACGGGCAACGTCCCTGTTTCGGAATAAACGCTGGATTTTTCGTTCGACCGGGGGATTGCCCTTCTGTACCTCGGCTCCGCATTCGGTCAGGGAAGCCGAAGTATGAGCTTTGGAGGATCCCGTTGCGCCTCCGCATCCGTCACGGCCTGTTCTTCCTCCGAGCAGTATAACTGCGTCACCGTCAGCAGGTTCTGATCTTACTACACTTCCGGAAGGGACGGCTCCTATAACGGCACCTATTTCAAGGCGTTTGGCAACATATCCCGGATGGTATATTTCGTAAACACCGCCGGTTGCAAGTCCGATCTGATTACCGTAAGAGCTGTAGCCTTTGGCAGCCGTAACGGTCAGTTTGGACTGGGGCAGTTTACCGGGCAGAGTATCGGCGACAGGTACGCGCGGGTCACCCGCCCCTGTCACGCGCATCGCCTGATAGACGTATGACCTGCCGCTGAGAGGATCTCTGATAGCCCCCCCGAGACAGGTTGCAGCTCCGCCGAACGGTTCGATTTCGGTAGGATGATTATGTGTCTCATTTTTAAACATGAGAAGCCAGTCTTCATCGCCGCCGTCGGTTTTTACTTTTATTTTTACCGAGCAGGCGTTTATTTCTTCGGATTCATCAAGGCCGATCAGTCTGCCGGTTTTTTTCAGATATTTCGCGGCAAGGGTCGCCAAATCCATAAGCGTTATATCACGTTCGGAAGTGCCGTATACAGTCCTGCGTTTTTCAACGTAATCGGCAAAAGCCGCGGATATATTCTCATCGTTGATTTTAATATGATCAATGGATGTCAGGAAAGTGGTGTGACGGCAGTGATCGGACCAATAAGAATCGATCAAACGGATTTCCGTCATGGTTGGGTCGCGTTTCTGCTCTTTTTTAAAATAATTCTGACAAAAAGCCACATCGTCCGTATCCATCGCAAGTGCATAATCCGCGATAAAACCGGCAAATTCGTTTACGGGCATACTCGTGAAGCCGTCCAGCGTGATCACCTTCGGGGGTTTGGGGTATACCTCGTCGAGTGTTACGGGTATTTCCAGAGAAGCCTCGCGGCTTTCGACAGGATTTATGATATAATTCTTTATACGTTCAAATTCATTGTCGGTGATCTGACCGGAAAAAGCATAAATTTCGGCGGTTCTGATTTTCGGACGTTCCCCTCCGGCCAGGATCTGAATACATTGTTCGCATGAATCAGCCCTCTGGTCAAATTGCCCCGGAAGGTATTCTACGGCAAGTATCCGTTCGGTATCATCATAGGAAAAAGTTTCGGCCGTTGTATCTGTCTGAGGTTCCGAAAACACCGTGAAAACAGCCCGCTCAAACACTTCCCGGCTGATCGAACCGGCAAAATATCTGTTGATATACCGTATAGAGGTCAGGCCGGGAAGAAGCAGATTACGCTGCAGATCTGAAAGCAAAGATTTCTCTTCACTGTTATAATTTTGCCGTCGGCGGACATAAATTGTATAAACCATTCTGTTTGCTCCCGCTTTTCATTCGTTTATCACTAAAAATCTTATTAAAACGCCGATGAATTTATTATATCGCTCATATTATAAAGCCCGGCGGATTTACCCGTTATAAAAGCTGCCGCGCGCAGCGCACCTCTGGCAAAAACATCGCGTGATTCCGCCGAGTGCGAAATAGAAATCACTTCATCGTTACCCGCAAAAAGAACTTCGTGTTCGCCTACGATCGTTCCCCCGCGAACCGAATGGATTCCGATTTCGTTCGGCATTCGCTCACGGCGCAGAGGCTGCCGGCTGTATATATATTCGGCGGAATATTTCCGGGACAATGCTTCCGATAATGCATCCGCCATCATAAGCGCGGTTCCACTGGGGGCGTCCAATTTTTTATTATGATGCTTTTCAATGATCTCAACATCAAATCCATCAAGAAAACCCGCGGCTTTCCGACAGAGTTCGACCATCAGACTGACTCCGAGCGACATGTTGCGGGAATAAAATATCGGAATAAAAGCGGAAGCGGATTTCATAGCGGCAAGTTCGGATTCGGTGTGGCCTGTTGTTGCGACTACCAGCGGGAGTTGCTGTGTTTTGGTCCATCGGAGCAGCGATTCGAGCGCCGTGTGATGAGAAAAATCAACGATAACATGAATTTTCGCAACTTCCGGCAAATTTGCCGTAAGATCGGAAACATCCGTGAATACGGGAAAAGAGGCGTTGCTTTTTTCACCTTTATTGATATCGAGCCCGGCGACTATGCGGAAGATATCTCCGTCATCGGCAATCGCGGCAATTTTGCGTCCCATACGACCGTTTGCACCGGATAAAAGTATGTTTACGGACATTATTTTCACACCCTTATTTTTTAATCATTTATTTCTTTGAAGCAGACCTTCTTCGGTCATCGCACAAATTAAGAGCTCCCGGTTCTTTTCTTCCATTTCACACAACGGCAGCCGTATTTCATCGGAACACCATCCCAGCAGATTCATGGCTGTTTTGACCGGTATGGGATTTACTTCAATAAACAAGCTGTTTATCAATTTAAGCAGACGGAGCTGCAGGTCAGCACTTTCTTTTGTTCTTCCGCTGAACCATAATTCACAGATGTCATGCGTCTGTGCCGGCATAATGTTTGACAATACCGATATAACACCCTTGCCTCCGAGTGAAAGTATCGGAACAATCTGGTCATCGTTACCGCTGTATATATCGAGACTGCTGCCGCATTCGGCAAACAATTCTGCAATGGCCGATATGTTCCCGTTTGCTTCCTTTACCCCGACAATGCGTTCATGCTTTGCCAGTTCCCTGTATGCAGGAATGCCGAAACCGCAGCCTGTGCGCGAGGGAACATTATACAGGATAATCGGTTTTGTCACCGCGTCCGCTATGGTCAGAAAATTTTTTACAAGGCCATTCTGAGTCGTTTTATTATAATAGGGAGTAACGAGCAGCAGAGCGTCAGCGCCTGCTTCGCAGGCGTAAACCGACAATTCGACAGCGTATTTTGTATCATTGGAACCGGTTCCGGCAATGACCGGAACCCGCCCCGCAACACGTTCAACGGCATATGAAATGCAGGACCGGTGTTCTTCATCGGTGAGTGTGGAACTTTCTCCCGTTGTTCCGCAGATAACCACCGCATCGGTTTTATTTGCGAGTTGAAAGTCGATAATCCTGCCGAGTGCGTCATAATCAACCCTGTCTTCTATGAAAGGAGTTATAACAGCCACTCCCGAGCCGGTAAAAATCGATTGTTTCTTCATAATATTACATGTCCCCCTGAAAATTAATAAAAAAACGAAAAAACCGGTTGAAAACCGGCTATACATGTAATATAATATATTAAAACCGGTAACCGGTTAAATACAGATTAATGTTACATGATAGCGCTCCATCATACCGTCGGCGTAAAATCCGCCTTTTATAAATGATGACAGTCCGCGGATTATTTACCCGCGTCCCAGAAATCCGTGTCCGTATGTATTGTTTAAAATAAGTATACACCGGTTTTCTTCGGCGGCATCGCCTTTTATCTGTGCTTGTCGGGAAAATCCATATTTCCCGCGACGACGGACCGTTTTCCGCACAGACTACTCTTCTTTGCCGCAACCTCTATCTTTTTTTATTTTAACATGAACATAGTAAGATGTCAAGCAGGTAACGATAAAATATACACGAAAATTCCGGTATACAATAGAACCCGATAGCTGAAAGGAATCAAAAAACCAAAAATATGCATGTAACCGAAAATATTATCCGGAACGAACCGATGCCGACTTCCTTAAAAACAGATGATTTTAAATATAACCTTCCGTCCGAACTGATCGCTCAGGTACCTGCACCCGAAAGAGACCAATCCCGCATGCTTATGCTGAACCGCGGATCGGGAGAGATCACACATAAAATTTTCAGCGATATTGCGGATTATTTATATTCCGGTGACGTTCTCGTGATCAATGATACCCGTGTTATTCCCGCACGCCTTTACGGTATGAAAGAAAAAACGGGAATCAGAATAGAGGTGCTTCTTCTTCGCCGCAGAAATGATTCTGTATGGGAAGTTCTTATCCGTCCGGCACGCCGTGCAAAAGAAGGCACCGTAATCATATTCGGCAGCGGTCTTCTTCATGCCGTGGTGGTCGGAAATTCGGACGACGGCTGCAGGCTGCTTCGTTTTGACTGCGGTGATGATGAAATGTATTCCGTTCTGGACCGGGTGGGAAGCGTTCCCCTTCCGCCGTATATAACCGACCGGTCCGCAGACCCGTCGCGTTATCAGACGGTTTATGCCCGTGAAAACGGCTCCGCAGCCGCACCGACGGCCGGCCTTCATTTTACACCGGATTTATTGGACAGACTTCGAAAAAAAGGAGTAAAAATCGCACCGGTATTGCTGCATGTCGGACTCGGTACATTCCGTCCGGTAAAAGTAACCGAGATAAAAGACCATATTATGCATTCCGAATATTTTGAAGTATCCGAAGAATCCGCCGATATCATAAATTCACGTACCGGCCGGATCATTGCGGTCGGCACCACATCATGCCGGGCGCTTGAAAGCGCGTCGGATAAAAGCGGGTTGATTCATGCTGTCCGAGGTGACACGGGTATATTTATTTATCCGGGTTACAAATTCCTTGCAGCGGACGCATTGATCACAAACTTTCACCTGCCGGAAAGCACACTGCTTATGCTTGTGTCGGCTTTCTCGACACGGGAATTTGTGATGCGGGCATATGAAGAGGCAGTTAAAGAACATTACCGTTTTTTTTCCTACGGAGACGCAATGTTTTTATATTGAACCAATCGCAGCTTTCCGTCATTCATTATTCCATGCAAGCCGTGTTTTAACCGACGGTCCGGAAAACAAAGTGCCGCACTGCCGCGTATTTCAAATATATAAAAAACGAGATCCTCGTCCGAATCAGGAAGGCATCCGGAAAATCTGCCCGGTTGTTTCATGAATACGGATGTATGACATTATGCGTCATCACGACCAGGTATCGGATCCCGAAGGAGAGAAATTGTTAATGACAGACATTCTGGCTGTGGCCGGTCCGACAGCAAGCGGAAAAACCGCGCTGGCACTGGAACTTGCGGAGAAATTCGGCGGTGAAATCATTTCCTGCGATTCCATGCAGATATACAGGGGGATGGATATCGGAACCGCAAAACCCGGCGCAGCGGAATTGCTGCGTATACCGCACCATTTAATAGATATAGCCGACCCGTGCGACGGATTTTCCTGCGCGGATTATAAGCTGCTCGCGGAAAATACAATAAAGAGCATAAAATCACGCGGAAAATTACCGGTTTTTTGCGGCGGAACAGGACTTTACCTTGACGCGGTTCTTACAGGCAGCCGATTTCCCGAGTGCGCCGCAGATCCCGATTACCGCGAGATGCTCTTCATGAAAGACAATTCGGAATTATATGACCTGCTTCACCGGACTGATCCCGCTGCAGCAGACATTATTCACGTCAACAACAAAAAAAGACTCATCAGAGCGCTTGAAATATACAAATGTACGGGCGTGACAAAAACCGAATGGGATGAACAATCACGGTCCGTTCCCTGCGATTATCATGCTTCGGTCCTTGTATTGAATTACGAAGACAGGGAATTATTGTATCGCCGCATAGATCGGCGCGTCGATGAAATGATGGAGCAGGGCCTGCTTGACGAGGTTCGGCGCCTGAATCTCCGGCGTGATTCAACGGCTGCCCAGGCTATAGGATATAAAGAACTGAATTCCTATCTCGACGGTTTTTATACGCTGGAGGATGCTGTAAAAAAGATAAAAACCGCAACCCGTAATTATGCAAAAAGGCAGATGACATGGTTCCGCAGGCGCAGTTATGTGACATATTTAAATATAAAAGCGGAAAATACATTTAAAGATATTGTAAACAATGCGTTAAAACTATTAACTATTGAATAAACTTGTGGTACAATGATTTGATTAAACACAAATATTCATCCGCATTCTTCCTCAAACAGTTGAAATAAAAGACAGATGTTATGATCTTCCGGTTAAGGCAATAAAAATGGATTTGAAATATTTAAAAAATATCGTCGTTTATATCATCACCTCGGCCGTTTCGCTGTTTTTAATTATATATATCGTTATTCAGCTGCTCGGAGGCTTTGATGTATCCGTCGAAACCACGCCCTCGGTGTATGTAACGGAACGTGAATTGATATCTCTCGAAGCATATATTATACGACGGGAAAAAGTGCTTTATTCCGCAAACAGCGGAAGTGTCGGATATAATTTCGTTAACGGGACGAAAGTAGGAGCGGACACGATTGTAGCGTCGGTCTACGGCGGAGAAGATATCCGGGCACAGATGATCACTCTGGACAACAAAATTGCTTTGCTTGAAAAAAGCAATATCTCTGAAAGTGTCGCCGCTGCGGATACCGCTTCACTCGACGCGCGTATTAATCAGCTGTATATCCTTATCCGCGAAAAAACGGAGGAGGGGGATATAGATTATGCACTTCGTAAAAAAGACGAACTGCTGATACTGTTAAACCGCCGGCAGATCGTCGTAAAAACCATCTCCGATTTCAATGAAAAAATCAAAGTCCTGAAAGACCGGAAGTTTACGTTAACCGGAGGATTAAAGGGACCGTCGGAAAACATTACGACCGATGTTTCGGGCTATTTCTATAATACGGTTGACGGGTTTGAAAATGCTTTTTCCAAAATAGACGTAAATATCATGACCATAAAAGATTTTTCCGATCTGATTGAAACAAAACCTGCCGATATCACCGGAACAGGAGTCAACCGTTATGCCATAGGAAAAATCGCACGGGACTATTTTTGGTTTACGGCATGTGAAATCAATACAGATTCGCTTCATAACTTTATTTCGGGAAAAAGTTACGATGTCATTTATCCGTACAGCGGAGACAGGGAGATTAACTCCTTGTTATACAGAGTGATCACGGAACCGGACAGCGACCGTGTCGTACTGATATTTAAAAACGGTACAATTTCGGAAAGTTTCAATTTTCTTCGGCGCCAGACGGTAGAAATAGTCCAGTCGTCTTACAGCGGTTATCGTGTCCCTATTTCGGCGGTCAGGCTTGTCAACGAAGTAAAAGGTGTTTTTATCCTCAGCGGTTCTGTTGTGAAATTTCGCGAGATCGAACCTCTGTTCGAAAAAAACGGATATTTAATCGTCAAAGAGAAAGATGCCACAAATCCCGGACATAAGAACAGACTCGGATTATACGAGATGATTATAACAAAAGGTAAGGATTATTATGACGGACAAATTATCGGATGATATGATGATAAGATGTCAGGCAGTAAAAGAAAACTGGCAGATGCTGCAGGAAAGAATCGGCACTCTGAAGCGGCTTTGCGGAATAACCTATCCTATAACCGTGTGTGCGGCGACGAAAACAGTACCTGTTGAAATTATAAATTTCGCGGCGGGACTCGGTCTGAACAGAATAGGCGAAAACCGTGTAAACGAATTTCTCGGAAAATATCCGAACCTTGATACAGCACATCTTTCCGCAGATTTCATAGGAACTCTGCAGACGAATAAAATCATAAAATTAATCGGACATGTTTCAATGATCCAGTCGCTTGACAGCATAAAAGCGGCACGGGAAATCAACCGGATCTCTGAAATTAAAAACTGCGTCACGGATGTGCTGGTGGAAATAAACAGCGGACGCGAGCCGAACAAAAGCGGCATAATGCCCGAAAACGCAGACACCTTTTTAGAGGCTGTCTTTAGATTCGAGCATATCCGTATAAAAGGTATTATGACTGTCGGACCGGCTGTCGAGAAAAAAGAGGATATACGAAAATATTTCGAAGAAACTTATCGTATTTTTGTTGACTTTTCAGAAAATAAACCACATAATATAGATAGCCCTGTTTTGTCTATGGGGATGTCGTCGAATTACGAAACAGCGATCGAATGCGGAGCCAATATGATCCGGCCCGGTTCGATATTATTCGGCATGCGCCCGGTTACGGCAAGCTAAACCGTACCGATGATAAACACAAAATATTTGCACGGAAAAATCAAACATTTATAAAAATACAAATGTATCTTCAGGGGGTATATGATGGGATTAATGGATAGATTTAAAAATTTAGTGAATCCTACCGATATTGATGAGAACTTCGATGACGAATATGTCTTTGACGGCGGTGACAATGCCGAGTATAATGCAGATGATTATCATCAGCCGGGTCAGCAGTCACAGCAGCAGAATAATCAGCAAGGACAGCACAGACAGAATCCGGGAGGAGGAGGCGGAAATGTCGCTTTGAGCGGGAACTCACTCGAGCTCAAGGTCATCCGTCCCGACCGCTGGGAAAATGTCAATCAAATAGCCGATCATCTGATAAATCACCGCACGGTTGTCCTCAATCTCGAAGCGACAAATAAGGAAACAGCCCGCAGGATGATCGATTTTCTGCTTGGTGTTGTTTATACCATCGAAGGTGATATCAAAAAAGTCGCCAACAATACGTGGGTTATTACCCCGAGCAACGTTGACTTGTCACAGGAACAACAGTCAAAACAAACACCCCGCATCGATCCGTATGAAACACTATAACAATATACATAACCGAAAGAGGAATTTATTATTCTTACATCACTGATATATGTAGTCGTCAAATTCATATATTATATAGTGGTCGCTCTCCAGTTGTTTATGTTTATACGTGCGATATTGTCATGGATTATGCCCGAAGAAGACAATGTTTTAATTCGTTTCGTAAATTCTGTAACTGAACCGGTGATCTATCCCGTAAGAGCGCTGCTTGACCGGATTGAGGCCGTCCGTAATATGCCTTTTGATATATCATTTATGGTTACATTTATATTGCTGGTGATATTACAATATATACTTCCCACGAATATCTGATATCCGACTTGAGCATATTAAAATAAATGGACAAAATGTTTTATTCCAGACTCCGGGACATGATTGAAGCATCTTCCGACGGCAGAACAGCTATATCGGAATTTATGAATCCGGAAGAACAATATCATTCCGCGTCTTATCTGAAAAAGGACGCGGATAACTGTGTTTTTGCTTTTTACGGGGGATATCCGGGTGCCGAACGCAGGAAGCTTTTTATTTACCCCTCATATTACGAAGATGACAAGACATATATGGAAGATGTGCAAATTGCATCGGTAGCTGCTGTTTCGGTATACGGCAGCGGATATATAAAACTATCCCATCGTTCGTTTATGGGAGCCGTGCTTGCGCTGGGTATAAATAGAGACACAATCGGCGATATCATCGTCCGCGGAGAACGTGACGCATATGTTTTCTGCGATGAGAAAATAGCCGGATTTTTGTTGTCGGGGCAGCTTCGTCTTGAGTATGTCGGAAGGGATAAAGTTATTCTGGAACGATTTATAATACCTCCGGATTTCGATTCGGGGCGATCTTTCGAATCCGTTTCGGATACGATCGCATCACCGCGGCTTGATGCCGTTATTGCGGCACTGACGGGACTTTCGCGCGAAAAAGCTAAAAACACCGTAAAAACCGGAATGGTTTTTTTAAATTTTTCGGAAAATACCGATTGTGACAGTTCTGTGAACAACGGCGATATTATATCGGTCCGCGGATTCGGAAAATACAAAATTGATGATGTTTGTACAAAAACGCGAAAAGACAGACTGCGCCTTTCCGCGTTAAAATATATATAAGAGGTGAAAAACATGCTTCCTCCGAATGAATTGAAAAATAAAAATTTCTCTAAGGCTGTCAGAGGATACAGTATGGTCGAAGTGGACGAACATATACAATTTATTGTCGATAAATACACCGAACTTTACAGAGAAAATGATGACCTCGAACGTAAACTCAGAGTGACGCTCAACAAACTGGAAATCATTAAAAAAGACGAAGAATCCATACGAAGCGCGCTGGTTAACGCGCAGCGTGCGAGTTCGGCTATTATCAATGAAGCAAATGAGCGTGCCGAAGTGGTTATGCGTGCGACCAAAACCAACTGTGATAAAATTCTTTCGGATTTCAGAGCGGATATTCGCGCCGAACGCGACCGGTTACTGAAACTGCGGACAATTGTTGCCGAGTTTAAAAAAGAACTGTTTGATCTTTATAATACTCACATAGAATATATAGACAAAATCAATCCCGAAGCCGCAGACATCGATGATTTAAAAATTACAGAAGAATTTTTTGTCAGGCATGCTATTACAGATATAAAAAAAGATATCGCCGAAAATACAGATCATATCGCAAAGCGGGAAAATGCAGACGTTCAAACCGAATTTCAAGCCGAACTGCCGAAAAAGTCAACTCCGGTCAGCGGTCAGCTGACGTCTCCTCCCGTTATTTCAAATCCGAGTATAAAACCCGATCCCGAAACAAGGAACGCCAAACCGAATGAAACCGCATACCAGCCGTTATCTGTTACAGAGCAGATCAAAGACCCGGTGTCCGAATCCGAAATTCGTGTAACCGCCGCCGTCAAGGAACCTCTGCCTGCGGATAAATTTATGCCCGCGGAAGAATTCGATTCCGATACGGAATCGGATTCAGACGATGAATTTGATTTTGAATATACGGAAGAGCCTGATGACGGCGGGGAATTTGTTTCGGACAATCCGCCGGAATCCGAAACAGAATTAACCGCGAAAGAAACAGCCGTAGAAATTCCCGCTCCGGTTCATGAAAATCCGGTGCTTTCCTATTTACACGGGAAAGAAACCGTTCCGAAAAATACCGAGAAAAAGAGCAGCGTCAAAGATACCATACGCGAACTGAATAAAATATTCGGTTCATCCGGAAATGATACCGAAAGAAAAATAAAACCGTCAGCCGGTATGGATGCTGCGGAAAATAACACGAAAGCCGAAGATGATTTCGGATCCGAAGAATTCGATCAGTATGATCCTGTCGAAAGTGTAAAACCACCCGTACCGGATGATGATGACGAAAACGAATCCGATGTTTCGGAATCCGATGAAGAAAGGGAATACAGGGAGTTTTTGAAGACGATCGAGAACGCCTCGGGAGCTAATAAAACCGATAAAAACAACAGTAAACCCAAAAAGAATATACCGAAACCCGTCAAAAAGGACGGCAAGGATTTCGATTTTATCTGATAATAAAAAGCATCCGTGATCCATCGATTACTGCGGCAAAAATCAAGCAATATATATAGGCAGCCGTTTTCCTTGCGTTTATATTTCGGTTTTGCCGGTGATTTTGTCATTATAATAAAATTTTATAAGGAGCTTTTAATATAAAAATGGCCAAAGATTATACCAAAACATTAAATCTACCGCAAACCGATTTTTCGATGCGTGCAAACCTTCCTCAGCGAGAACCGGATACGCTGAAAACATGGGAAGAAGGCAAAATTTACGATGAAGTCATGAAAAAGAACGAGGGCAAACCTCTTTTTGTATTACATGACGGGCCCCCTTATGCTAACGGGAATATACATATAGGAACTTCTCTCAATAAAATACTGAAAGATTTTATTGTTAAATATAAAAACATGACAGGATATAAAGCACCCTATGTGCCCGGTTGGGATTGTCACGGACTGCCGACGGAAAGTGCGATCATAAAACAGACCAAACTGGACCGTTCAAAACTATCCGTCCCCGAATTCCGCAATAAATGCCGTGATTTTGCGTCGGGATACGTCGATATTCAGCGCGGACAATTTAAAAGACTCGGTGTATTCGGTGACTGGGATCATCCGTATCTTACATTAAATCCCGATTTTGAAGCGAAACAAATCGAAATATTCGGCGAGATGGCAAAAAAGGGCTATATTTATCGGGGGTTCAAATCCGTATACTGGTGCCCGGATGATGAAACAGCACTTGCCGAAGCGGAAATCGAATACAGCGACGACCGATGCGAATCGATTTATGTAAAATTTAAAGTTAAAAACGACAACGGCAAACTAAACGGATTATGTGACCTCAGCCGTACATTTTTTGTGATCTGGACCACGACGACCTGGACTCTGCCCGGCAATCTGGCCATCTGCCTGAACGCTGATTTCGACTATGTTTTATTGAAGACTCCTTCGGGCGACACATATATCGTGGCCGAACAGCTGGCTCAGAATCTGATAAAAGCCGCATCCATCGAGAGTTATGAAGCGGTCGGAAAATTAAAAGGATCCGAATTCGAATTAATGACGGCATACCATCCGTTTTTCGAACGTGATTCCGTCGTTCTGAACGGTGAGCATGTTACGGCCGAAGCAGGTACAGGATGTGTTCATACCGCTCCCGGACACGGTTCCGACGACTTCGATATATGCAGAAAATATGACGAAGAGGGAAAGACCTCCATAGGAGTTGTCGTTCCCGTTGACGCGAAAGGCCGTATGACTGCCGATGCCGGCAAATACGAAGGATTGTTTTACGCCAAAGCCAATAAAGCAATATACGAGGATATGAAGGAAAGCGGAGCGCTGCTTGCTTCCGATTCCATAACACATCCTTATCCTCATTGCTGGCGCTGCAAGAACCCCATTATATACCGCGCGACCGAACAGTGGTTCGCCTCCGTATCCGCGATGACCGAAGCTGCCGTAGCTGCCTGTGACGGTATTTCATGGAAGCCCGTCTGGGGTAAAGAACGCATGGTAGCCATGATCCGAGAGCGTTCGGACTGGTGTATCTCGCGTCAGCGCAACTGGGGCGTACCGATACCGATCTTTTACTGTGATGACTGCGGTGAAGCCGTGCTGAACGAAAAGACGATCAGGATTGTATCCGATCTGTTTCGTCAAAAAGGGTCCAACGCCTGGTATGAAATGACCGCGGATCAAATCCTGTCCGGTACGGTATCCTGCCCTGTGTGCGGGGGAAAACAATTCAGAAAAGAAACCGATATCATGGATGTCTGGTTCGATTCGGGTTCCACACATGCCGCTGTTCTGGATCAACGGCCAGAACTCCGTTTC
Organism: uncultured Lachnospiraceae bacterium; assembly: GCA_964628455.1. Classification (GTDB taxonomy): domain Bacteria; phylum Bacillota; class Clostridia; order Oscillospirales; family CAG-272; genus JAQVWU01. Next base: position 11,418 of record CAZVPD010000033.1, on the reverse strand, counting down.
CCGGCCGACATCTATCTGGAGGGCGGCGATCAGTACAGAGGATGGTTCCAGTCATCCATGCTTACCTCGATTGCAGCAAAAGGGAAAGCGCCCTATAAGTCCATCATAACGCACGGATGGACGGTGGACGGCGAAGGCAAAGCGATGCATAAGAGCGCCGGCAATGCGGTTGCGCCGGAAGAGGTTATTCAGGAATGGGGAGCGGATATACTGCGCCTTTGGGTGTCCTCGGTCGATTATACAAATGATGTGAAAATTTCAAAAGATATTCTGAAGCAGCTTTCCGAGGTATACCGTAAAATAAGGAACACAGTCCGTATATTGCTCGCAAATCTCAATGATTTTGATCCGGATAACGATTCCGTAGCTTTAGGCGATTTATATGAGATCGATAAATGGGCTCTTTCACGTCTTAACGGGCTGATAAAGAATATCAGGGAGGGTTACGACGCTTACGAGTTCCACTATATATATCACGACATCAATAATTTCTGTACTTTGGATATGTCCAAGCTTTATATCGATATCACCAAAGACCGTGTATATGTGGAAAGAGCGGACAGCCGGGCCCGCCGTTCGGCTCAGACCGCGATGTACATGATCTTATCCGCACTGACACGCATCCTTGCACCTCTGCTTGCGTTTACATCGGAAGAAATATGGAGATGTATGCCGCACCACTCCTATGACGACATCCGTTCCCCCCTGTTAAACGACATGCCTTCTTATGATGAATCGCTGAATTTCGATGATATCGAAACACACTGGAACCGTTTGTTTGAACTGCGGGACAATGTACTCATCGAACTCGAAACAGCCCGTGCCGGTAAAACAATCGGGAAATCGCTCGAAGCAAGAGTGCAGATCAGCACATCGGATGACGGCGTCCATCACCTTCTGAATAGTTTCGGCGCAAATATACTTGCCGAAGTATTTATAGTGTCGGCGGTAAAAATCGTCAAATCGGGAAATGCCGGGAAATTCGACGTCGAGGTTCATACTGCCGACGGTGAAAAATGCGACCGGTGCTGGATTCATTCAACCGAAGGCGAAAAGACGGAGGACGGTTATATATGTTCACGCTGCAAGAAAATAACAGAAAGTTCTGCCGTTTGATCCTGTATACCGTTATTATCCTGGGAATTGTCATCGTTGACCAGCTGACAAAATTCCTTGCCGTCCGTTATCTGATGCCGGTTGCAGACATACCGATTATATCCGGTGTTGTTCACCTTACCTATGTGGAAAATACCGGAGCGGCGTTCGGCATGATGAGGGAATACCGCTGGATTTTTATGTCGGCGTCCACCGTGGCAATCATAGGAATTTATCTGTTTCTTGTATTGTATCGTTTAAAAATCAAAACACTGCTCGGTATATCGCTTTCTTTTATTGCGGGCGGCGGTATCGGCAATATGATAGACCGTGTATTGTTAAAATATGTCGTGGATTTTATCAATTTTGAACTGATCGATTTTGCCGTGTTCAATGCGGCTGATTCCTTTATAACCGTCGGAGCCGTGCTCATGATGATTTATATCATCGTGTATGAAACGAAAATCCAAAAAAAAGGCGATAAAAAAACTGAAAGCCAATAAAATGGAAACAAACACAAGACTCGATCTATATGTAGCGGAACGCGTTCATATTACGCGTTCCGCTTCTCAGCGATTAATAGAAAACGGAAATGTTACGGTGAACGGTTTATGTCAGTCTAAAAATTACCGTATCCGCGACGGAGATATCATCGAGATTGCGGAAGCAGAACCCAGACAATCGGAAACCGCGGCGCAGGATATTCATCTCAGCATTCTTTACGAGGATGATTCGCTCATCATCATCAACAAGCCCAAACACATGGTGGTTCATCCGGCAGCGGGAAATCCAGACGGAACGCTTGTCAACGCTTTGTTATTCCACTGCGGCGACAGTTTATCCGGGATAGGAGGCGTGATCCGCCCGGGAATCATACACCGGCTTGACCGCGATACAAGCGGGATCCTGATTGCAGCGAAAAATGACGCCGCGCATGTTTTTCTTGCAGAACAGCTGAAATCACATAAACTCGGGCGCATATACGAAGCGGTTGTTTCAGGCAGATTGAAGTCCTCCGAAGGGACAATAAATGCCCCCGTAGGACGTCATCCGGCGGACCGAAAAAAAATGGCCGTAACGGCTGACGGCAGAGAAGCTGTCACACATTATAAACTGATACGGGAATTCGACACTTCCGACGGATTTTTATCCCATGTCGAACTCCGGCTTGAAACAGGCCGTACCCATCAGATCAGGGTTCATATGGCATTTACCGGTCATCCTATTATCGGTGATCCCGTTTACGGAGCAGGAAAAAGCCGTTTCGAAATTAAAAATCCGGGATTGCTGGACGGTCAGTGCCTGCATGCCCGTACAGTAGAATTCATACACCCCGATACGGGGCTGCTTATGCATTTTGATGCGGGATTGCCGGAATATTTTCATAAAATAATCGATAAGCTTGAACTTATTTCCCGCGGCATATAAACGATGATATCTTCAGGCTGAAATTTAAACGGAGAAAATATGAAAAATAAAAAAATAGTTATTGTTTCTGATCTTGACGGCACATTTCTTAACGACAGCGGAAATCCTGCGGAACGAAATATCGCGGCCGTAAATGCATTCAAACAGGAAGGACATTATTTCACTATAGCAACGGGTCGTTTTGCGATAAAATGGTCCGAATATGCAAACGGGCCGATTATTTTATGCAACGGTGCATTCATGTATGATCCAAAGACAGGCAGAAAAATGAACGAGCATATGTTTTCAGGCGCGTCCCTGTATTCTATTTTATGTGAAATTCACGATAAGTTTCCTCGGCCGAAAGTCAGATATACTGACAACCGGGATATCCATTTTCTCTTTGAAGGAAACGGCGGGGACGACATCGGCGATATGTGGTATAAAGTCGTTTATGAAAGTTCATACAATGATCCGGAGGAAGCGAAAAAAGAATTATCCCTGATCAAGGAATATCTCGAAGAAAAATACGGGGACCGGTTTACCTATAATTTTTCATCGCCGTGGCTGTTTGAGATACTGCAGCCCGGGGTATCAAAAGGCGCTGCGCTGAACCATCTGCGTGATTATTACAGAACAATCGGGGAGGATGTGATCATATATGCTGCCGGTGATTATGAAAACGACCTTGAAATGCTTCGCAGCGCGGATATTCCTGTCTGCCCCGAAAATGCACTGCCCTCGGTCAGAGCCGAAGTGGAAAAGGCGGGAGGAATGGTAGTAAGTGACAACAACGACGGTTCGATTGCCGATCTTATCGAAAAAGCGACGGGGATCATCATACCTTATGATCCCGAAACTGTCGGTTTTATCCCGGAAAAATTAAATTCGGTCGACTTGCATAACACAAAGCGAACGGCTGACGGCCGACTCGCTTCGGCTTGTACACTTGCCGCGCGTCACGGAAAAATCATACAATACGGCAGATACGGTTTTTCCGATATAGAGAATAAAATACCGCTTCGGCCACGGGCGATTTTCAGACTGGCATCCATGACAAAACCGATCGTTGCGGCTGCCGTTATGCAGCTCTGGGATAAAAAGTCCGTTGCTCTCGAAGACGAGGTAAAAAAATACATCCCGTCATTCACGGGAATGAAGATCGGGAAAATCGAGAACGGAAAAGTTGTTGACGCAGGTTATGCCGAAAAAGATATAAAAATCGTCGATCTGCTGACGCACTCGTCAGGGCTGGGATCGGGCGCGGTAGGTGATTACGAACTGTCGCGGACGGGACCGAAGCCCGGCGAGAAACTGAGCGATGTCGTACCGCGTTTCGGAACCATACATCTTGATTTTGAGCCCCGTTCGGCTATAGCCTACAGCGGTCTGATGGCATTTGATACGCTGGCATACATCGTTGAACTGGTTGCAGGCCTGGATTTTCCCGATTATCTGGATGAACATTTGTTCGCTCCTCTCGGTATCAGGGATATCACTTACCGCCCCGATGAAAATCAGAAAGCGCGCATCGTTCATCTGTATGAAGAGACGGAAAACGGTTCCGCGCGGATAGATTTAAAAGGACGGATTTTCGGGAATATACCTTTGAGCTATACGTCGGGCGGAGGCGGTCTTCTCGGATCGCTTGAAGACTATTATATTTTTGCGGATATGCTCAGACGCGGCGGACAACGCGGCGGTGTCCGCGTGTTATCGGAAAAAGCTGCGGTCCTCATGCATACCCCCCATCAGCCGTATTTCGGTCCGCCGGACGAATATGCCGAAGTCTGGGGTTTGGGGATGCGTATTATAAATTCCGAAAAGCAAATCCTCACAAAAGGGAGCTACGGCTGGAGCGGAGCATACGGAACACATTTCTGGATTGATCCCGCACTTGATCTGACCGCGGTTTATTGTTCCAATATGACAACCGCAGGAGGTGCGGGTGCACTGACAGCCCGTGAATATGAACGCGACATTATGAGCGCGGTGCGTAAATAAACAAAAAGAAGGGGTATATATCGGAAATAATCCGATATATACCCCTTCTCACAGATCACCGGCTTTTGCGGCTTCGGCAGCCAAACGAAAGAAAGTGTAAGGATCGAGCAGTTCAAAATCCGTTTCAGGCCGTGCTTTACATAAAGCGCGGTAGATCAGGTCATGATTTGTCGGCGATACCAGAATGGTTCGAAAAATATGAAAGCGTTTGGATGAAGGCTGCCGGTCGATGGCAGCCAGAGCTGTTCGGGCAGCGGTTTCGGGAGGTGTATTTTCCACCGCAATATCCGATGTGTGACCCATGAATACCGAGCCGCACACAACATCCACGGCACCGTCATACCGGTTATAGCCGGCTCCGCAGTCCGCGAAACGTGCGATATCCTTCATCTGGCGGGTATCGGTTTCATAATTTCCGTTGATTATAAATCCGGCTATATGCATATCGAAGCGATTGAAGTATGTCATATTGTGATTGACGAAAGCGTCGCTTCCGTCGGGCAGATCGGAATGAATGCGAGGTTCGTATAAAAGACGCGGATTTAAATAACCGGCTCCGCTGTCTCCGGCTTCAAAATAATCGTTTCCGGTAAAGTGTTCATAAATAAAATCGAAAGCCTGAGGTATACGGTCCGAAAGATTGGGATTAAAACACCACATCAGAGGATTCCTGCCGAGGGCAGGATCTTTATACCAGAGCGGAATGTGCCGTGCCGTCCATGCGGCAGAATCATAATCACCTACATAAAACAATATATACGTTTTATTTTTATTGTAGAGGGCACCGGATTTCGGCAGACGGTTCTTATAATTCCGCTTCAGCGGATAATGCATAAAAACCGAAGCGTTCGCAAGCCCGCAGTAGCCGTAGGCGTCGGCGTCTTTGATGCAGTTATACGCGGATAAAATCTCCGTGAACCGCCATTCGGCTTCGACGCCTCCGTGTTTGCCCTTGTTTTTATAATCGGTATATTTTAACTGCCATGGATTAAATCCGCATACCGTAATTATTTCCCGGCCTTCGGTCTGATTATATTTATGCAGAAGAATTTGTTTCATAACCGCAAGATCACTGCCGAGAGGCTGATCCGGATCGTCACACGGCTTTTCATCGTCATATGAAGACAAATCAAAGACAAAAGCTTTTTTGGCAACGGCATAATCATGATTAAACACGAACGCGTTTCCCAAATCCGGATAAGAAAAACCGTTATCGTTCCAGCTGGCGGCATCCAGAGTATAAAAAAGCAGCCCGGGGTTTGTCTTATTGATGTAACGCTCGATTGCCCAGATATATGCATCGCATTTTTTCGAACCGGTCGAAAACAAATTCGTTTCAAAAACAATTCCTTCACCGGTAAATACGCCTGACAAGTTGATTTTGATTTCCGCTTGTGTTTTACGGATAACTCTTGAAAGAATGCTTTTTTCATCCTCGGAATACCGAACCGGTATAAATCCATCCACTCCGCATGCGGTTGTAGCAGCATTCACAGTAGCGGGAACTTCGCTGTCCCATGCGCAGATGCCGCAGGATCTTATAAAACTGCCGTATTTGTCAAGAAACGAATCAAAGCTGTTTATCTGTTTTACAGGTATATCGTGCAGAAATTTTCCTTTACCGGTCATATAATCAAACCAGAAAGCGTCCGACTCCTGCCACATAAAATAAAGGGAGGGAAATTCGCGGTTCATCAGACCCTGAACCGCCGCAGCCAGTCTTGATGCATCATAGCAGAGCACGGTATCATCTTTGAATTCCGATAAGAACGATTTTATATCGAGTATATACAGACATTTCTTCATCCTGTTGTTACAAGTCGGGCCGTGCAGAAACGACCCGGAAAAACTCCTTTGTCAAAATTTCCGCGATTATATTTTTACTATAACACATATATTTGAGCAAGTCAACCGTTTAAGAATGAAATCATCTGTCATTCATATCGGTTTGTTAACAACATATGACTATATGATTTTTTAAAACAAACAATTCAAACCGCTCCGTATCGTTTTTTATAATGTATTTCGGGAACCGAGATATAGGCTATTCACGAATAGAGCCTATCAGGATCCGGATTTTTCAAGTTTACGGTCGGGAAGTTGAATATGACAGCACCGGGCTTTTCTAACGTCCGGATTTCATTACTTGACACGGGATTCCGTGCGTGCTATAATACGCATATAAAACATCCCGGGAGGTATTGCCATGAACGAAGCTATAAACAATATTATGACCCGACGCAGCGTCAGGTCGTTTACAGACCGTAAAATTGAAAAGGACGATCTTGAGATGATTGCTGCCGCTGCCGTTTACGCACCCAGCGCATGCAACTATCAGACATGGCGGTTTACCGTCATACAAAATTCCGGTCTGATCACGAAACTGGCAAAAGCCGTCGCCGCCGAAACAGGCGCGCCGTCAGGTTATAATTTCTATGCGCCGAACGCCGTCATACTGGCATCAAACGAACGAACCTCTTCCTTCGGGGCCGAAGACTGTTCGTGTGCCCTTGAGAATATTTTTCTTGCAGCACATGCGCTTGGGGTCGGGTCGGTCTGGATCAATCAGCTTCGGGGAATCAGTGACAAACCTAAGGTTCGCGCCGTTTTAAGAGAATTAAATCTCCCCGATTCACAGATCGTCATCGGTATGGCTGCGCTCGGATATGCCGCTTCACCTGCCCGTAAGCCCGATAAAGATCTTTCAAACATAAATTATTTTCTGTAAGGAGGCTGTTATGCTTATCGAACCTGTAAAAGTACATGGAACAGTATATCGGAAAAACGAGAGCCTGTATGGTTATCAGGGATGGCCGTCGGTCTGCAAGACCGAAGACGGCATGCTTATATCTATATGCTCGGGTTACAGAATGCAGCACATCTGTCCGTTCGGCAAAACGACTATGAATATCAGCTGTGATGAAGGCAGGACATGGTCTCCGCCCGTCATTATCAATGATACGCCGCTTGACGACCGTGACGCCGGTATTGTGAGTATGAAAGGCGGACGATTGCTTGCCACCTGGTTTTGTCATCCCGCGGAAGTTTACGAAAAAAATTATATCCACTCCATTAAAAATTCCTGCTCCCCCGATGAAGCGCTTATTGCTCTTGCCCAAATCGCTTCCTATCGAAATTTGCCGGAAGAACAGCGAAAAGGCGGTTCCTATATAAAAATCAGCGAAAACAAAGGAATGACATGGGGTGAAGCGATCAAAATTCCGGTTACGGCTCCTCATGGCCCCGGATTGCTTCGGGACGGTTCGCTGATCTATCTCGGTAAGGAACATTGTTCCGAGTCAGAAAAACCGGGAGTGATCGCTGCGTATAAAAGTCCGGACGGATACAGATGGGAGCGACTTTCTGAAATCGCGGTTCCCGAAGGTTATACTCTGCAGAATTTTCATGAACCTCATGTGCTTGAATTACCGGACGGTAAACTGCTCGGAGCTATCCGTGCAGAAGGAGCACCCAGTTTTCACGGCTTTACGATCTTTACGGTGTTTTCAAACGATTCGGGAAAAACCTGGTCAATACCGAAAAGCCTGGATATAAGCGGTTCTCCTCCGCATCTGATGCTTCATTCATCCGGTGCCGTCGTCTGTTCGTTCGGAAGGCGCGAATCTCCATTCGGAGAACGCGCTGTGATCAGTTATGACGGCGGCGAAACATGGGCAGATGAATATATCCTTGACGGCAGAGCGGACGGAGGAGATCTCGGATATCCGGCATCGGTCGAATTATCCGACGGCAGTATCTTTACTTTATATTATCAGCGTTATCCGGGAGATCATAAGACTTCGATTCTTTACACAAAATGGAATTTAAAATAAATGCGGATCATCAGAAACTGCATTTTTCCGTTTATATTTATCCTATTCCTTTTATTTTTGACCGGCTGCCCGGGAAACGGCAGTCAGGCCGACAGCTCGCAAGTCCACGATAGTCCGGAAGACAAAAAAAGATCAGGTCAGGCAGAAAATCCGGCCGTCGATACAACGAACATCGTCGGATTTTCCGTTTTGGAGAACAATCTTCTCCCTCCGTCAGAATCTACTTTTGAGAATCTTGCAGAAACAAGCGATACCCGCTGGTCGGTTTTCGGAGACGGAAGTGCCTTTATATCCGATAAACCTCACAGCGGCACCGCAAGCTTTACCGTCACAGACAGAAAAAACGAATGGTCATCACCGGCTTTGGATTTATATCCTTATTTGGAAGCAAATGGCCCCGGTTTATATACCCTATCTTTCCGGATCTCCTTTGAAGGTAAGTTTGCATCAGGCCAAATTATAAATTTCGGCACGCTGATACGGTCCGACAGTGTATCGGATATGAATTCTTTTATAGGAGAATTCGATTCGAATTATTACGGCAGGCTGGAAAACGCTTCGGTAAACGCCGAGTCGGGCAAGTGGTTTTTGATCGAACGACAAATATACATCGAGGCAAATGATTTAAAAGGGATTCATACATGGAATTTATGCCTGGATATGCTGACTGTTGATGCGGAAACAATTTATATTGACGACTGTATTTTAAAAAAGGAAGAATACGATATGATCGAGAAACAACAGATTCCGGCAGAGGTACAGGTATGGACAGCGGCCGAAATGACACTGGTATCCGGCAAACAATATAATGACCCGTTTAACGATGTTATCCTGGACGCGGTTTTTACAAAAGGGAACACCGAACTTACCGTTCCGGCATTCTGGGACGGTGGAAACGTATGGCGCGTCCGGTTTATGTTTCCGGAAACCGGAACCTGGCATTTTTCTACCGTATCGAACGGGATATCCGACAAATCGCTGCACGGGATATCCGGTTTCATCGAATGCATTCCGTATAGCGGAACACTTGAAATCTACAGGCGAGGATTTCTTAAAACAGAACCGAATATCCGTTATTTTATGTATCATGACGGCAGCCCTTTCTTTTATCTCGGAGATACGCACTGGAACATGCCGGCCGAAGAATTCGACTCGGCGGGCGACCATGCCGGAGATATCAGGACCGGTTCACACTTCAAATATATTACCGATACCCGTGTCAGTCAGAATTTTACGGTTTATCAGTCCGAACCGATCGGCGCTTCCTATAGTTTATCGGACGGATTGACGGAAGCTGATATTTACGGTTTTCGTCAGCTTGACAAAAAGTTCGCCTATATTGCCGCTTCCGGACTGGTTCATGCCAATGCTGCTTTGTTTTTCACTTCGGAACCGGCAAATTTCCCAGATAAATATCCCGACGGATATCTCGAAAAACTGACACGTTACTGGGTGGCAAGATACTGCGCGTATCCTGTTTTATGGACGCTGGCGCAGGAATGCGACGATGATTTTTATTTTGACCGCGGTGACCAGAAAACGTTCGATTCCGAAACAAATCCCTGGAAAAAAGTCTGCGGATACATATATAAATACGATCCCTATCAAGCACCGATCACCGCGCATCAGGAATATGCTTCAATGGATGCGGTTCACGGAACGAATGCTTCGCGTTCATCATTCCGCTCTCTTCCGGGGCACAGCTGGTACGCAGCCCAGTGGTCGCCGTCAATCGCTTCCCGGACGGATTTTAATATCCCGCGGGATTTTTACGAAAACGGGCAGGGCAAACCGGTTGTTAATTATGAAGGCCGTTACGATTATTTATGGACAAAACACTTCGGAGCGCGCGCTCAGGGATGGATCGCATTTCTGAACGGTATGTGCGGTTACGGATACGGCGCCATCGATATATGGCTTTATAAAAGCACATATAACACCGATGTTTCCTCCGATGACGGGATCGATAAAATAACTCCCGAAGATAAATCGGTTTTCTGGTCCGAAAGCGTGCATTTCGAGACTGCATCCCAACTCGGTTATATGCGTGCTTTTTTTGAAGAGCACAACTGGTATAAACTAAAACCAGGATTTGATGACAGTAAACGGATTGAACCGGAAAAAGACACGTTATATTCGCTTGCAACCGAAGGAAGCGATCTCTATGTCTGTTATTTCTACAATCAGAACACTCATACGGCTGTTCTGAAAGGTTTGCAGAGCAAAAAATATTCACTCCGATGGTTTAATCCCCGAGACAACCTCTATTCGGATCCCGTTACGGTTATCCCGGAAAACGGCAGTTATGTCATAAATGATAAGCCCGATGAAGAGGACTGGGTTGTTATACTGGAAATAAAACAGTAAGATTGTGTCAGCCGGAAAACGGAGGACTGCCGCTTCCCGAAAAATGCGGAATATGCTTTCCCGGTGAACCGCTTCGATTCCGTATGTCCGAAAATCATAAAATTCAGAAAGAAGCACCGATCCATGTTTGAAGACTATAAATACCGCATCGAACTGCATGCTCATACTTCACCCGCTTCGGGCTGCAGTGAAATTTCACCCGAAGTGCTCGTACAGACCTACCATGATATCGGCTGTCATGCCGTTGTCATTACCAATCATTTTACTTATGCATTATGCAGCGGAGATAAATCCAATGAAAAAATCGTTGCGGATTATATGGATGATTTTTACCGTGCGAAATCGGCGGGAAATCGCCTGGGGTTAACGGTTTTGTTTGGTATGGAGCTTCGTTTTTACGAAAACAACAATGACTACCTCCTGTTTGGCGCCGATGAAAACGAAGCATTGAAAATATCCTGTATGTTGGGTCAGGGGATACATGATTTCCGTCAAAATTACAGAAACGAACATTCGGTATTGATCCAGGCACATCCTTTCCGCAATGGTACAGAGGAGATCGACCCGTCATTGCTTGACGGTATCGAAGCTTTCAACATGCATCCTCATCACAACAGCAGGATCGCAGTTGCGGCAAAATACGCAAGAAAATACGGTCTTATTGCAACCGCAGGTACAGATTATCATCATTTTAATCACGAAGGCCTGGGAA
>CAZVPD010000032.1:19343-26514 GCA_964628455.1 uncultured Lachnospiraceae bacterium | reverse complement strand
GAACCGGGCTTAATAAAAATGCGTATCAGGCACATCGCAAACCATATGGCAATAGCAGTCAGCGCGCATACCTGAATATCGTAACCCAGCTGAAACAGCAAAATGATTGCAGATGTAGGTATCAAAGACCAGTATTTTAAGCTGTATGCCATAAGTGCGGTTAAGATCGCACCCAGCGCCGCATAAGAGGGAGTCATACCGTGAGAGAGTATATAAATAATAAAGACAAGGGGTAAAAATAAATGTCCGCGTTCTTTGATGATCGATAAAAAGCGGGGTATTTCTTCGGATGACATACCGACCAGCTTTGATTTTTTTGCTTCATGATGGACTGAAATCAATATGCCGCTGAAATACAACAGCGCAGGGATGACGGCAGCAAGGACGATCTCACTGTATTTGTATCCTGTCACTTCAGCCATTAAAAATGCCGCAGCTCCCATAATCGGGGGCATTATCTGCCCTCCGGTCGAAGCTGCCGCCTCAACGGCACCCGCAAACTCCCGTTTATAACCCAGTCTGATCATTGCGGGAATCGTGAATGAACCGCTGCCGACTGTATTTGCAACGGATGAACCGGATACGGTTCCTTCAAGAGCACTGGCAATGACAGCAACTTTCGCCGGTCCGCCGGAATATTTACCGGCTATTGCATTTGAAATATCGATAAACAATTTGCCGACACCCGTTTTTTCCAGAAACGCGCCGAATAAAATAAATAAAAAGATAAAAGTCGAGGAAACCCCGACAGGTGTTCCGAACAATCCCTCGGTGGTATAAAACATATGGCTTGCAACACGGGCAACCGAATAACCGCGGTGACCGAAAGTACCCGGTACGAAATTTCCGAACAGCGTATACAGGAGAAACAAACAGACTATGATGATGATCGGCAAACCTACGCAGCGGCGGCAGGCTTCCATGACAAGCAGGATACCCACAATCCCTATTACAGTATCAAAAGCCGTATAAATACCAATATTGCTGATAATATAATCATATTTAATAGGAATATACAGCATGACGCAGAGGGTCAGGCCGACAAGCAGCCAGTCATACCAGGGTATAAAATTCCGGGGCTGGCTTTTATAAGCCGGATATAATATATAAACAAAAACAAGGACAAAAGTAAGATGAAAAATACGCAGAAGCTGAGAGGGTATCGTAAAAATTGTCGTGTAAAGCTGGAATACAGAAAAGCATGCAAGGGCAATTCCGATGACAGCCATGACTTTTACAGGCAGTTTATCCCTGTATGAGGATTCTTTATCATATTTACGCAATACCGCTTCAGCTTCGAGCCGAGTTGTTATTTCATCCGTCTCTGCTGAAGCAATAATATCCGGTTTCATACCGGGTTTATTTTCTTTTTTCTTTATTTTTTGCATGGGAACTCCCTGAATATTTAACCGGATTAAAATAATAGCGCAAAAGACACGAAAAGCCGTAGAAAACCGTTTACTTCATAAAATTGTTTCTAACAACCGCTGTGAATAAACGCAGCAGACTCACATATCCCGGCTTGATTTTTATTAATTCTTTTTCTCCCACTATGTCCTTTAAAACATACTGTGTATCTTCCGTTATGATACGGTGATCGGCATAAGTGCCCGTAAGCAGATTTATCTCTTTATAGACCGTATCAATTCCTTCAAGCAACAGTCCGTTCTCCGTTTTTTTTAATGAGGTTCCCGCACTTCTGCCGTCGATCATGTCGTCAGCGACAGGTATGCCTGCTCCGAAAGTCTGATAAAGCGATGAACGGACAATGAGGTCATTCCCCGACCTTTCAATCGTATCATCCACCTCGGACCGGTTTACCGAATGGTTATAACGTATTATAAAACGTTCGCTTTCAGGTAATCGAATAAATAATACGGCGGCGCCGTTATGTAAAATCAATAATCGCGGCGTCACCGGTACCGTCAATATGAATGCGATTCCGAGCGAGACGGCGATCAATATCCAGGCGCCGCCCGCTCCGAACCGTTTTTTATTCCGCACAGTTATATTTTAATTTATTATTTTATTACGCCGGCCTCTTTGTAATATTTTTCGGCACCCGGATGAAGAGGAACAGAGACTCCGTTGACAGCCGTATTCACATCAAGTGAGTTTGCTTTGTCATTCGCCGCGGCAAGGTCTGCTTTTTTTTCAAACAATGTTTTGGTAATATTATAAACCGTATCGGTGCTCAGATCTTTTCTGCAGGCAAGAGTTGCCATAACGGCAACAGTCGAAGCACCCGCAATACCTTCATAAACACCTTCGGCGATATCGAATTTCGCATAGAAAGGATATTTTGCAATCAATGCGTCGGCTTTGTCGGTCTCAATCGACAGTATAGCGATTTTTCTCGCCGTATTCAATTCGAGAATCGAAGGATTCGGAACACCTGCAGTGCAGAAGAATCCGTCGAGGGTCATATTCTGAACAGCTGTAGAGGATTCAGCAAAGGACAGATATTCAACTTTACCAAGGTCCTGGTAAGTGATTCCGTATGCTTCAAGGATCTGGCGGGCATTTGCTTCGGTTCCCGATCCGGCAGCTCCGACGGATATGCTTTTACCTTTTAAATCGTTGATCGATGTGATCCCGCTGTCGGCAGTCACCACTATTTGAATCACTTCGGGATAAAGGGTGGCTATGGTTGCCAGATTGGCAAGAGCCCCTTCGTCCTTGAATATTTCCGTTCCGTTATATGCATAATCCAAAACATCGTTCTGAAGGATAGCAAGATCAGCTTCTTTGGTGTTTAAAAGACGTGCGTTTTCCGTAGATGCTCCCGAAGCGGTTGAAGTTACGCTTATATCGGGAATATTGTCGGTAAATACGGTCGCCATGGCTCCGCCGTAAGGATAATAAGAACCTCCGGTTCCGCCGGTGGTTAAAATCAATTCGCCTTCATTCGCGGTACATGCAGCCACCGAAATCATCATAATCGCCGTCAAAATGAGTGCCAGAAACTTTTTCATGAAAATTCCTCACTTCCGTTGTATAAAATTTAATATAGAAAATATACACTGTCTATAATAATACATATAAAAAACAAAAAATGCAAGAGGTTTTTAAAATATTGCAAATAAAAATCCATAAATGAAACAAATATTACTTATATTTGCAAAATGATTCGGGTTTACCGGATAATATACGGATATATATTAAATATCATGATCCGCAGAATACGAGATCATTCCCGTATGAAGTATTCATATCCTTCCTAAGAATATAGATCATCATTTGATTCAAATGCTTGACAAAAGCAACGATGTTTGTTAATATTAATATGCGGATTTATCAGAAATGCATTAACACAGCCCGCAAAAAACAAAACCGGTTTTTTTATGAAAGGCGGACCGATATGAATGATTACGAATCATTATACAATTCCATCAAGGATATTCCGGTAATCGACACACATGAACATTTGCCTTCATGGGAAAGCAGCCGCAATCAAACCAATGATGTATTATCGGAATATTTAACCCATTATTTTTCATGTGACCTTGTTTCCGCCGGTTTCCGCGACCTTGAAAAAGTCCGCGGCAGCAATTATACGGTTAAAGAAAAATGGGATATGCTTGAACCGTATTGGAACGACTGCCGCTACACCGGTTACGGCCGTGCGCTGGATATTTGCGCAAACGGATTATACGGAATCGACAAAATAAACAGAGATACCGTAGAGGAACTGAACCGCAGATTCGAAACGAGACGAAAGGAAGGCGGTCACTACAGATACGTATTGAAAGAAAAAAGCAAAATAGAAATCAGTATACTCGATAATAATAAAAATTACGACCCCTTGTTCTTCAGGAACGTTTACCGTGCCGACAGGTTTCTTTTCCCTGATTTCAGCCAATGGGAGGGAATATCGTTTGATGAATTCCTGGCGTCTTTTGAAACGGATATTGCGGCTGCAGTATCCGAAGGAACTACCGTCATGAAGACAAACTGCGCGTATTTCCGGTCGTTATATTTCGAAAAGACCGACCGAAAAACCGCCGAAAAACTTTTCTGTCAACAAAAGTCCGATAAAGCACTGAGCGATTTTATGATGCATTTTTTTCTGTCCGCGGCGGGAGCAAAAACAATGACCGTTCAGATTCACACGGGGCTGCAGGAAGGAAACGGCAATACCTTATCAAACAGCGATCCTATATTGTTGAATAATTTATTCGGATTCTACCCGGAGGTACGATTCGACCTGTTTCATATAGGCTATCCGTTTGAGCGGAAGCTGATCGCCTTATGCAAAAATTTTCAGAACGTTTATATTGATATGTGCTGGGCGCATATCATATCGCCGAATGCTTCGGTTGCCGCGCTTTGTGAAATGATCGACACGGTCCCGCTTAATAAAATAAGCGGATTCGGAGGAGATTACTGCTTTATTGACGGTGTATACGGCCATTCGGTCCTTGCAAAACAAAATATCGCACGCGCTCTTTCGATCAAAATAAAAGAAGGTGTTTTCGATGCCGATACCGCTGTTTTAACAGCGGAAAAACTTTTATACAAAAACCCAAAAGAAATATTCGGATTATAAAAACAAACGAAAGGCGAACAGATGCATATAGATTTTTCAGGCGTGGTCGAACAACACAAAGCACGCCCCTCAGCCATTAAAGAAGCAAAAGCCGGAATGCCCGTTGCATATTTCGGACTGGGTATTCTCGAATGGCACGGCCTTCATAATTACGCCGGGCTTGACGGTGTGAAAGCCGAACTCTGCGGTAAGTATTTGTGTTCCAAATTCGGAGGCGTTGTGATGCCCACATTGTTTTACGGCGACCACAGAGGCGAAATATGCGAACTGGTCTTCACTGACAAAAATTTCAATTTTCTGACACACGACCACACGGTTTCTATTTGTGAGGAAATGGGTTACAATAAAGAATCGCTTTTGAAAAATGCCCGCAGAAGCGAATTAAACGGCGGCTGGTCCTTATTCTGCGACCTGATGGTACACAACTTTTTCCAGTTTGAGTCATTCGGATACAAACATATTATTGTTTTGCCCGGTCATTATCCGCTGTTCGCTCCCGTAGAAAAAGCGGTTGAAAGATATAAAACCGAAGGAGGAGAAGCCGGAATATTTATTCTTAAAGATACCATGTATGCGGACGACGGATCATCCGGCGACCATGCTGCGGCATTTGAAACATCCCTTATGATGGCATTATGTCCCGAAAGCGTAGACCTTACCGCGTTATCTCCCGATTTAAATAAAGAAAATATCGGCGTTCTGGGAGAGGACCCGCGCAACCATGCGAGTGTCGAATTCGGTTATAAAATACTCGAGAAATTCGAGATTCTGACCGCAAACTATCTTTCGGCAAACAGGATGCTGCGGCAATAAAATTCCGCACCATAAAATTAAAGAGTATTAAAGAGTATTATAGAAGAGTCAATATATACTTAAACCGCCACAGGATTAACCCGGATAATTAATCCTCTTATCCCGGTTTCAGGAGAAAATATGCGTAAAAAAAATTTATTATTGCTGTTTTTATTGTCCGTCATACTGTTTGTATCCTGTGCGAAGGATGAAGAGCGGACAACATCAACCACAACAACATCCGCGCTTCCGGAATCGAGACTCGTATCGTCCTCTTCAGACCAGTCTTTCAGTTACGATGTCTATAAAGATTATGCGGAAATAACGGCATACATAGGTTCGGGAGCTGTCGTAACCGTTCCGCTTTCGTATCAGGATACCCCTGTGATCAGTATCGGCAAAAACGCTTTTTACGGAAATACTTCCGTGACGTCGGTCACGCTTCCGGCGTCTGTGCTGAATATCGGCAATAAGGCGTTTGCCAAATGTACCGCGCTGACTGAAATTATCATGCCGAATGTCAAAGCAATCGGAACCGAAGCTTTCAGGGGGACCGCGCTTGCCTCGGTAAGTTTACCTGCGGTACTTGAAAACTTCGGCAAATACGCACTGGCCGATACACCGCTTGTCACAGTTTCGCTGCCGCCCAGTATTATAAGATCGGGCGATTATGTTTTTGCCGGCTGCGGCAAGCTGACCGAAGTCATCTTCCCCGAAACCATGAATGAGATCACAGTCAGAATGTTTTATAACTGTGCGTCGCTGACTGAGGTGATCATTCCGCCGCAAATTACGAAAATCGGCGGATACGCATATTCGGCTTGCGCCGCTCTGACAAAAGTATATATACCCGAAACAGTTACGGAGATCGGAGAAGGCCTTTTATACAACTCTCCGAATGCGGTTATCGTAACCGTAAAAGGATCGCCGGCCGACAAATACGCTCAGAAAAACAATCTGACGTGTCTTTACGAGGATTTTCCGGTGAAATAAAAATTTATATTTTACTATGTTTTATTTAATTAAAACAGCGGAAGCGGGTAAATATGAATAATATCAGTAATATCCATGATTCGGCCGGAACGACGGTTGTAACGGAAGATGATATAGCGGAAAAATTATCCGATGCCGGTATTGTTCCTTCGGACATCCTCCTCATTCATTCGTCTTTGAAAAGTTTCGGCTATGTTTCGGGAGGTCCTATTTCCGTTATCAATGCCGCAAAAAAATCAGTCGGTGAAAACGGTACGGTTGTTTTTCCCACACTTGTTCAGAGAGATTTTGCAAATGCTTATAAAAATTGGGACATAAAAAAATCACCGTCCGATGTGGGACTGATCACGGAAACTTTTCGTCTGCTTGATGAAAGCATCAGAAGCGACCAGGCAACCCATTCGGTGGCCGCATGGGGAAAAAGGGCAGCGGAATTAACCTGTGAACACAGTTCATACGGGCCGCGAATGGGCGTCTTTGGAGATTATTGTTTTTCCTATTCCTCACCCTGGCAAAAAATGTATATCAACGGAGCAAAAATCGTCTTCATGGGTATCGACATGGTTTACAATACTTTCAAGCATTTTGCCGAATATATGCTTATGGAATATTACCTGGGCCTCATTGCCGACCCGAAAAAAAAATGTACCGCCATGTCAAAAATCGCAAGGCATAATGTAAAAGGTGTATGGCCTTTTCATGATTCCCGGCGCGCCCAGCTCGTTATGGAGGATCTTGGTCTGATTAAATATGTCAAGTGCGGGAATTCGGTTTTTTTAAGCATACGGGCAGATCAGTATGTCGATACCATGCTGAAACTGTTAAAAGCAGACCCCG
>CAZVPD010000032.1:8956-19333 GCA_964628455.1 uncultured Lachnospiraceae bacterium | reverse complement strand
AATGGGTCGATCCTGAGGTACTCCATTGGATCGAAACTTATGTAAATCATTAAAGAAGGCGGAATTATATGTTTATTGATATTCATGCGCATGCATACAGAAAACCCGTGCCCCATATCGTGCAGTTCTGTACCGCAGAAGAATTAATAGAAATGTATGATAAACACGGTATAGAAAAAGGGGTTTTACTGCCGATTGTAAGTCCCGAAATATATCTGCCACAGGCAAACGAAGATATACTCGAAATGGCCGAAAAATATCCGGACAGGCTGATCCCGTTCTGCAACATCGACCCGAGAGCCATGACAAATTCCGCCGATGCCCCGCTTGATATATTGCTGTCCTATTATAAAGAAAAGGGCTGCAGGGGTCTGGGCGAGGTCATGCTGAATGTGCCCCTGATGAATCCCATGGTTCAGAATTTATTCCGCCATGCGGAAAGCGTGGGACTTCCGGTGATATTTGACGGATCGGATCAGGTCGGCGGTGATTTCGGACTGTATGACGATCCCGGTCTTCCTCAATTGGAACATACGCTCCAGAGATTCCCCGACCTGATTATTTTCGGTCACGGTCCCGTGTTCTGGTCTGAAATCGGTCAGCTTGAAACTCCCGGAGAACGTGCGATCATCTTTAACCTCAAAGGTCATCAGGTGGGAAGACTGCCTTCCGGACGAATTACAACAGAAGGGGTCGTTCCTAAATTATTCAGAAGATATCCGAATTTATACGGGGATCTGTCGGACTATACCGCGTATAACGCTTTTGCCAGAGATGACGAATACGGACCGAAGTTTCTGACGGAATTTCAGGACAGGATTTTTTTCGGTACGGATATTTGTTTTCCGGGCATGGATATACCTATGACCGATCTTCTTGTCAACTGGCGGGAGACAGGTAAGATCAGTGAAACCGTATTTCAAAAAGTAGCAAGAGAAAATGCGGCCAAACTGCTTATGTTAAATTAACAGGCCGTACCGGTTTCCGTCTGTTTAATCCGATAAGCACGGCACAGTTATGAAATGTGAAAACCCCGCGGTTTTATGCAGTCAATATACTATGACAGGAACGATATGGAATACAACAGTATCAGAAGACTGCTCAGTTATACCCGTACGGCAGTCGAACAATATAACATGATCCAGGACGGCGACCGCATAGCGGTCGGTTTATCCGGAGGCAAGGATTCGGTTGCGCTTTTATGCGCGCTGGACTCGCTTTCCCGCTTTTATCCCAGGCATTATGATATCATGGCAATAACTATAGATATGGGCTTTGAAGGGACGGATATGAAACCGTCGGAGGCTCTGTGTGAAAAAGCAGGGATCCGCTTTAAAACTGTTAAAACAAAACTGGCCGACATCATTTTCAATCAACGGAAATTAAAAAGTCCGTGTTCGCTTTGCAGTAAAATGAGAAGGGGCATTCTGCACGATGCCGCTGTCGAAGAAGGGTGCAACAAAGTAGCACTCGGTCATCATTTCGATGATGTGACAGATACATTCATGCTTAATCTTTTTCACGAGGGAAGAATCGGTTCATTTTCACCGGTAACATATCTGAGCCGGAAAGACATAATCGTTATACGACCGCTGATTTTTACTCCGGAAAAAGAAATCCGAAGTTTTATAAAAAAGAACGAACAACTCACTGTGATAGAAAGTCTATGCCCCGAAAATAAAAAAACAGAACGTGAAAATATCAAACAGATGCTCAATTCGCTTGACCGGCAATACAGCGGTATCAGACACCGTATTTTCGGAGCTTTGCAAAAAAGCCATATAGACGGTTATTAAAACAAAAAATAACGGAAGCGGCAGGAGCTGTTTCCGTTATTTCAATTTTAAACACTCATTTCCGTACGAATTATGATTTCATCCTGCAACGCCGTAGGTAAATTAACGAAATAATCACTATAACCGCCTACTCTGACGACCAGAGACCGGTATTCATCGGGATGAAGCCGGGCTTCTTTGAGGACTTTCGAATCACATACATTGACCTGAAGCTGCATCCCCCCTCTTTTGAAAAAAACCCTGAACATCAGCATAATTTTCTCAGCCGCATTTTGCCATAAACTCCTCGTGAATTTTATATTCAGCACAAGAGTTGTCAGCATATAATTGTTCGGTATTTTTAAAACGGAATTCAAAAGCGCCGTCGGTCCGTTTTCATCGACGCCCTGTGTTGCTCCGCAGGAATCAGCCAGAACCGTACCTGATTTTCGTCCGTCAGCCGATGCTCCGCATGCTTCGCCCATCCAGCGGTGAGCGGTAAAAATAACTTCGCCCGGAATATAAATTCCGCCGTTTACACCCTTCTGACGATTTAAACCCGCAAAAATATATCTGCTTATTTCTGCTCTGAGCAAATCAATTTCATCATCATCGTTTCCGAATTTCGCAATATTCTTTTTTATATATAATCTGAGATCCTCACGGCCTTCGTAATTGTCCCTCAGAATAGCCGTAAATTCCGACAGCGTATATTTTTTTTCTTCGTATACGAGTTTTTTTATGGCATATATGCTGTCTGCAGCGTTTGTAATTCCCATAATTTCCAGTTCAACACCGTTGTATTCGGCACCGCCGCAGAAAACGGATTTTCCCGATTCGATGCAGCCGCGTGTGAACAGCGAACGCATGACATATCCTTCGTGTGATGCCCTGTGTGCGATATCTTTGTTGTTTATATCAGTTTCGATTTCTATAAAATAATCGAGCCTGTCGATAAACTCACGATAAAACCTGTCATACGAATCGAGCTTTTCCAATTTGCACGCTTCATTCGTAACCAGGTTCCCCTTGAAATCATATCCTTCTCCGAGCATGATTTCAAGGACTTTTAAAATATTCATCGCACCGATATCATTGATATAACAACTCCTGCCGCTTAACATGATCTGGGAGCAGCCGCCGAAACAATAATTCCATGCAAGTGACCGGGAGCACCCGTTATCTATATAATTATCATAATATATTTTATCGTTATATAAAGCAGGCAGTCCGATTCCTGTTCCGAGACATGCAGATACAGCTTCCCATATTTTTTCAGGCATTGTTTCAGTGACCCGGAGGCACAGATTCGGCCCTTTATATTTGAGTTCCCGGGTACAGTCGATCATATGAAGGGTCAGGCCGTTATAAATATCATTCAGTTTTCCGTCTGTCCCTCCAAGCGTCAGATTCTGGATATCACCGGCTTCCTCCACTTTTATGCAAAGAGCCGCCACCAGATCATGCACTTCATCTTCGCAGATCAGGCCGTTTTCAATATCATGTTTATACAGGGAATATAAATAATAATCAAACCTGCCGAACGAATCCCGTCCGTATAAAAGATGGATAAACCAAACAAGCTGAATGCCTTCACGAAAATTACGGGGAGGAGAAGATACGATATGAAACAATCCTTCGGAATTCATAGATAAAAAGGCTGCTTTTTCGGCATATCTCCGTATAAATGCCTGTATGCCCCGGAGCATCACGAGCATCGCCCGGTGAAGGTCATTTCCACCGTCGGAGATTTTTACGGTCAAAATATGTTCGTATCCTCCCAACCCCTGCGTCAGGATACTCTCATAATCGGGTATCATATGACCGCCGAAAAAAGTTGACGTTGACGCGGTAGAATTCATACTCTGTAATTCGTCGTCGGAGAAGATACCGTCTTCAATCGGTATATAGCGATAATGATCCAACTCACGTATCCTGCTCAAAAAAGCATCCGCTTCGGGATCGGACATATTTTCCTGCCTGATATATTCACGCGCCAAGTTCATGTTTACATAAGTACCGCATGAATAATTCCAGAAAACAGGCTCATTGACCGTCAGAATACCGCAGATAAGCTCGTCGGGAAAAAGCAGAACAGGCATATTTTCATAAAATTTCTTATGAGCATATGCTTCCCGTAAATAAATCGAGTCGTCTTTACGGGCATAATATTCATTGAAATAATATGCCGTTATTTTGTCGGAATGATATGCTCCGGACGCACGGCGCTTTTTCATGGATTCATTCATACCATAGGCTTGATTCACATTCATCGTCATACTCCGAAAATAGATTTGTATATATAAGATCTTATACCTGTTTTCAAGT
Source organism: uncultured Lachnospiraceae bacterium (assembly GCA_964628455.1). Taxonomy (GTDB): domain Bacteria; phylum Bacillota; class Clostridia; order Oscillospirales; family CAG-272; genus JAQVWU01. Next base: position 15,230 of record CAZVPD010000032.1, on the reverse strand, counting down.
CAACTGCTAAAGAGCGCCTCTTGCCTGAAGGATCCATTTTGCACGGTCGAGAGGATTGATCCCCCGCCTGGGAGCCGTTTTTCCCAAACCCGTCGGACATTCGCGATAACCTTCGAATCCGGAATAAAAAGTCGCTTTACCGCCCGATAAAGACTGCAGTTTAACGGGATAACCGAGGGATGATTCAACCGGAAGGGAAGCTTCTATTGTTACGGAATTCTTTTTTATTACGGGGGAATCAAACTGTCCCCTCATAAAAAGGATATCGCTGATTATCCTGCCTGTCAATGATTCATCGGCATTGATGCGGACGCGGAGATACGGTTCGAGCAGAATGGTTCCCGTATTGCTCAATCCATTCATAACCGCCATCGGGGTTGCCACAAAGAAATCAAGCGGGTGCGTGTGGATAGTATGATGCTCACCGTCGGCAAGCGTCGCTTTAAAATCAGTCACTTCCCACCCGTAAAGACCCTGCTCAAGGGACTCAAAAAAGGACCTGCGTATGTGCGTCTGATATTTATAAAAAAGTTTATTGCTCGGGATATGCCCTCCGTCATAAACGACCCCGCTTCCCCGCGGCAGAGGCTCGAAATAAAGCCGAACGACAGCCCAGCACGGCTTCGGCATCGTATAGGCTTCATAACCATACCCGCATTTGGCAGGAGTTTCTTTATAAATGACAGACGGAGGTGAAAAATCGGCAGAAAGACCGTATCGGTCCTTTAAAAGTGCAGAAATAACTTCAAGCTGAATTTCACCGGTTATACTGATCAATATCTCACGTTCGGTTTTTTCCCACTTGCAGCTTAAAAGAGGGTCTTCGTCTGTCAGTTCACCGAGAGCTGTCATCAGCGGAGACAGCTGATCTTTGTTTTTCGGAATAACGCGGACGCTCAAAAACGGATTCGCAAGTTTATAATTCGAGGGAAGGCGAACATTTCCTATAAAATCGCCGGCTTTAAACGAACGCAGACCGCAAAGCGCAGCGATATCGCCTTCTTTTATACTGCTGATATCGCTGTATTTTTGTCCGCTGAACTGGCGGATCTGGGAAATTTTATCTTCGGCATCCGAATCGGATGTGTATGAAGAAAATGCGGCATTTGAGTTTTTTTCGGTATTTTCTGACGGATCATATATATCCGGCTCTTTATATGGAGAAACACGGTCACGTACATTCAATTCACCGCCGAACATCCTGACATGAGCGATTTTACCCATCAATGCGTCATGCTCTATTTTGTATACATATGCGGATAATCGATTTATGCTTTTTTTATCCGACTTCGGCATATAATCCGTAACGGCATCAAGAAGCGCGGTTATGCCTACTCCTAATTTGGCCGATCCGCATAACACGGGTATAATTTCTTTTCTGAATACACATTCGCGGAATGAATTTTTTATCTGTTCCGGAGTCAGATCCCCGTCCGCAAGATATGTCCGCATGAGTTCATTGTCAAACTCCGAAGCCGTATCCGTCATTTTATCCCAAAGAAACGGTTCCGGCTGAACAGAACAATCCATTCCCGCCTCGTTTAGAGGCCGGTTCAATGAAATGAAACGTCTTGCTGTTTCACACGGAAGGTTTTCCGAAAAACTCTGAAGCAGTTCGTCATAGCTGCTTCCAGCCCTGTCGATCTTATTGACGAAAATAATAACAGGAAGACGAAGGTTCTCAATCGCACGCCAGAGATTCTCCGTATGCGACTGAATGCCTTCCACAGCCGAAACAACCAGTATCACCCCGTCAAGAGCAAGCAGACAGCGTTCTACTTCTCCGGCAAAATCCACGTGACCCGGTGTGTCCAGCAGATTGATCCGTTCATTGTTTCGGATAAAAGCAGTGCCTGCACTGCGCACGGAAATACCGCGGCTGCGTTCTATCGGAAGCCAGTCGGTTTGGGTTGTTCCGTTATCTACGCTTCCTGGTTTTCGGATGACACCGCTGACAAATAAAATCTGTTCCGTCAGCGTCGTTTTGCCGGCGTCGACATGCGCAAGTATTCCGATGTTTTTAATTGCTCCCGATTCGATTTGCGGCACCTCCCGCCGGAAGAATATATTTCAAAGGATAAGAAAGAATGACGGTAAAAAAACTATTCTTTACTGTTGTGCGATTTCCCTCAGATCCTCAACCAGTTTGTCAAGTTTTTTCTGAATTCCTGCTTCTTTTTTTGCGAATGTGGAACTCATATTTCCGGATGAATAGCCCTCCCACAGCATGGAGGTAATTCCGAGATCGAATATATCACTGATTTCATAGCTTATCGTGCTTTTTATCAGGTCAAGTATAACAGGGGCCTCGTTGTCACGCGCCCGTTTTGTCTTAATGGTGGTATCGAAATACGCGGGATATACCGTATCGGCTGAAAGCCAGGACATATATTCAAGTATGATACCGGTACGTTCCAGATCCAGATTGGTTATGGGAATTGCCATAATGGTCGTATAAGGATCGATACGATGACTGTATTCTTCCTGCGCGGAATCGTATTTCGGATTCGGCGCGATACCGTAGTCGGATTCCATATCTTTGAACGATACTGTTTCCTCGACTCCGTTCTGAACAAACAGAAAATGGTCGGTCGTAAACAACGCACCGCGGCAATATGCAAAATAATGCGGGAAATCACCGAGAGAAGCGCCTTTTGAGGCCGCTTCGTAATTGATGGAGACGTTTTTATCTTCCAGCACTTCCTTGCACATCTCTGCGATTTTTATCGTCTTCTCGCTCATAAAAGAGAGCTGCGGAATCCCTTCGCCGTCATTCGACGTATTGCGGATACCCGCGCTTTTAATAAAATAAAGAATATTTCCGTTTGCCGCTCCGCCTTCGGACAGGATGCCGAATCTGTCGCTGCTGTCCATGATCCCGTCGCCGTTGAGATCGGCGGAAACGGATTTTATCATATGGAGAACCACATCAAGGGTCCAGGAGTTGGATTGGACTTTTTCATACGGATCGTCGAGAGTATAATCCTGAACAAGTTTTTTATTGAAATATAAAAAACGCGCGCCGGTTAAGTTCTGCATACTGATATCACTGGGCATAAAATACAGTTTATTGAGAACCGCCAGCTGTTCCGACGCATTTTTATCCCAGTAACGGGCCGTTAAATTAAGATGAGGGATCGTATTATAATCAACAAGAAAACCGTTCGTTATGAGCGAAGGCATAGCGTTTTTACAGTCCCACATCGCTTCGAAACTGCTGTCATTCGCCATAATGGATTTTTGAGCGGTCTGTGATACGGTTTCGCTGAAAGCTGCTTCAATGTTCATATTGAATTTTTCTTCCGCGGCGCGGTTCCTGTCATAAACGGCATCGTTTACGACTTCACCGTCGTATTCTTCGGTATATACATAGACTTCATCATACGCGTAATTCGTCAGGCGCAGAAGAAACATAAAACTTTCACCGCCGAAGTCGGAAGCCGGCAGATCCGGTTCCGGATTATCGTCCGCCGTGGTTTCTTCCGAAGCAGCGGCGGTGGTCGCAGCTTCGGCATCGGCAGGTTCACCCGCACAGGAAACAGCCGAGGGTACGAGTAACAAAGATATGATCAGGAGTATTGTGATAAGAGCGTATTTTTTCATTGATGAATACCCGCTTTCTCATTAATAATCTTGTTTTTATTTTGAATGATACCCAGGAAACCAATCACTATCCGATTCCGCATTCGAATAAAGCTGTTTAAACGGGAACAGATGACTTAACCAGACGGTCAGATGAAAAGCGGCTTTTGAATTTCCGGTTTTATGATCTATCAAACAGGAAATACCGATGTCGCAGGGCGTCGGTCCTTCCTTTCAGCCTGCTCAGTTCAATGCCGGCAGTTTCGTCACCGCAGACATAAGCTTTCATCAGACGGCCTTCTTCATAACAGAGTTCGGCTAAAAGTGGAAAATAATTGCGCAGCAGAAATGCACCGTATCGTATGAACCGAAAATCTCCGACAAGACCGATATCTTTCACAAGGTTATCAACGGCGACGGAATAATTGTCTTTTACGGAACGGATAAGCGCTTCACGCGTATTCGCCGGAGAGAATACGATTGTCGAAGCGACATGGACATTCGCATTGTTTACGGTCCCGTGACTGTCGGAGCTGCCGACAACAGGGTAGCGCCGACCCTTTTGCTTATCGTCATAATATTTTGCAGCCTGCATTCCGTTTTGTTCAAAGTAGGCTTCTCCTCCCAAAACTTCATATGCGTCAAAAGGAACCGTTTCCATCAAATAATCGGTAAATTCCTCTGCAATCTGGTATACATCCGATATCCAGTAAGGATGACAAAAAATACCGAGACCGCCAGCTTTTCTTATCTGACCGAACGCCCATACACAGCTTGCATATTGAAAACGCTCGATATTCGCGGGGATATTCAATGCCGCCGCGACGGCTTCGACCTGAGCCTCATATTCTTCTTCGGAAATCACGGGCGGACAATCCGAAGTCAGCGCGCGGAATTTTTCATCTTTCCCGCGTTCCTTTATCTGGGCCGATGTTTCGATGAGACCGTTAATGCTGTATAAACCGCCGAAATTAACGATATGGACGTTATTTTTCGGCATATGCACTTCCTCACCGGGGATAATATTCATATCGGTTTCGATGTTTTTAAAGGAGTCCATCGCTTCAAGGGAGGGATAATATCGGTGATGATCGGAAATGACGGTAAAATCAAAGCCGTCACGGCGGAGATTTGCAGCTACGACCGCCGGAGCTTCTTTTCCGTCGGAACGTCTTGAATGCACATGAAGATCACCCTGATACGGATATCTGCCGATAAGGTCTTCATGAAGCGAAAACACGGATAACTGTACCTGACGTGATCCGTCTTTGAATATACGTATATAATGTTCCTGCTCGCCGTGAAACCGGTGTGAAAAGCGAATACATCCGTCATCGCCGGGCACGACGGTGTATTCCGCTTTGTTATCACGTTCCGGCGAGTTATGCGGGTCCGCTTCGGACATGGGTCTGATACCGACTGTATAGGCAATTCCGGGTTCAAAAGCGGCATGCCATCCGAGCGGTTTTACGGTTATCCGAACCTCACGATTTTCCATAAAGACTTTCGGGAAAATATCATAATAAGAAAGTTCTGTTTTCATGGAGACTCCGTTTCAATATTTAAGATTTTCGTTTTATAACAATATGATTATCAAAGGTCGATTCCGAAGCGGACAAAGGCGTATCTGTCCGTGTAACCCGGACATTCTTCGCCATGCCATTCGTTTTCAAAAGAAAAAGTATTGGGACCTACCGCATACGGTTCGGGATCATGCCTGTGATGAGGGCCTAAAAGGTTACGGTTGGAGTTATATAATTTCAGACCGATCTTGTTTTTGCCTTCGGTCAGCAGACCGGATAAGTCACAGTGATTTGTAAACATCAGCCGTCCCGCAAAACAGCCGTTGACTGTCACTTCACAGACCGAATAACGCCCGTTCAGATACAGTTCGGTTCCGCGGCCGGTCGAATACTCATACTCTGTTTCGACTTCCACCGCGCCCGCGAAGAAGGGATATCCGTCCGTGACAATATCCGAAACATCGATATCGTCTTTTTGCGCTTTTAATGCGAAAGTGCCGTCATAACAAATACTGTTTCGTTCACCGGGGGTAAAACGCGCTTTATCGGCGGCGATTTCAAAGGCGCCGAAAAGATAAATGCTTTCGATTTCGACATCGAAATTCAGGCAATTCCGAAGCGATTCGGAAACACCTCCATATAAAACATAATACACATAATCACGCTGAAAATAGTCGAAACTCATCGTGATTTCATTGCTGCCCGTTTTGACAAACGGCGCGATATCGGCCGTTCTGAAACTGCGGTCAAGCCGCCAGTTTTCACCCGGATGAACTTCGGTTCCGTTGATATCAAACGAAAGGAAGTCAAGAGGTTCAACCGCTACCGTAAGGGAATCGGGAATCGATTCCGTTTTAAAATGATACTTCAGCCAAAGCCGTCCCCTGTAACGGGAACGGAGCAGCAGGTCCTTTATATGCATCACGGGGCGCAGACGCTCATATGCCATACCGTCATACGACAGTTCCGCATAATCCAGATTGATCATGTTTTCGGGACGGACCTTAAAGCGGAAACTTTTTTCAAGGATGACCGGCTTTTTTTCTTCGGCGCAGTGTTCGCAAAGCGGTTCGATTTCATCGCTTTCAATGAAAACACGGGACCGGACCCCTTCAAAATCACAGGTAATTTCAAGATTTCCTTTTTGCTTTTCGGAGTATACCGGTTTT
>CAZVPD010000032.1:0-8946 GCA_964628455.1 uncultured Lachnospiraceae bacterium | reverse complement strand
AAATACTGCAGCAGTCTGCTATGTTTATTTTAACGTTTTTATATGCTTCATCTGACAGATTTACGATGTAAAAGATCCTGCCGTTTTCCGTTTTTCTGACCTGCTGACGCAAAGCCGGAACTGCCGCACCGCCGAGAGTGATCCGCGATTCGGCTGCTGTTTTAATATCTCCGAATGATGCTGTGGTTTTCAGCCAGGACATGTCTGCTTTTCTGCCGTCCATACGCTGAGGGGCTTCGGAATACATCCAAAGTTTCCCTCCGTTCGACAGATATTCCTTCAGCAAATCACATGTCGAACCGTCGAGGGTATACGCATAGGGAATGACGATAAAATCGTAAGCACACAGTCCGACTCTTATTTTTTTACCGTCCACCGAAGCCATCCTCGCCATCATGTTCTCGTCACCCCAGTGATAAGGTATCTGATTTTGCGAAAGCAGATCGGAGAGTTTCAGCGTGTTCTTTTCAAGCTCGGCGATCGACCGGCCGTCCAGCGGGCGTTTGTATTTAAGATAAGCGCTGTGTATCGGATGGATCACAAGCGTGTTGACCGATTCTGTTCCGAGAGAAAGGGTATATCCGAGATTATTAAAGAACCTGTTGAAATCACCCAGAACATTCTGCCAGGGCAGATGTTCGGAATAATGCGCGGGATAATCTCTCTTGCGCTGACCCCGTATGGAGTATGAATACAGATGCTGGCACATCATATTGACACCCCCTGCGTACTGAAGTTCCGCAATACGCTTGAGTTCGGAAGGCGTGACGTCCCAGCCGCAGCACGCGAACATTTCGGATATAACCTCACGTTTGCCCAGCTGCGCACATGCGGAACCTATTTGCTTAGGCGAAAGGTCCGAAGCGAGTCCGCGTCCGAGATAATCGATTCCCGGAATATGTTCGTATTCATAAAAGGGCATGACCCCGCCGCAGCACCACATCTGACCCGCAAGAAACGATTCTTCGACCGCGTGACCTGTGATTTTACAGCCGTTTTCCTCACACCATTCATAAAGCAGCCTGATAAAATTATTAATAAATAACTCATGGCACAACTTAAAATAGTCATACCGGAATTCATCTGCACCTTCAAAGTCGATAAAAAGAGCCGGAAGGGCCGAAAACACGCTGTAACCGTATTTTGATTCAAATTCCACGGGCATTTTATTCGACCAGGGCGTCGCCCAGCGATAATACTGCGGTTCGTCCGTAAAAAAGCCGGGCATCGATTTGCCGAATCCGATCCGTTTTTTATATTCTTCATGCGTAGCGGCTATAAATTTACGGGTTATATCGGTGTCCATCGTGTCAACATAGGATGCGTCATACTTCTGTCTGATGACATGATAATGATCCGAACAGGCACCGTCTGCTTTTTTTATTTTGCCGGCATCCAGAATATATACGCCGAGAATATCCTCACCCGAGGGGTATTCTTTTTCCACCGCGTAATCGAGCCAGGTTGCGTGATTAGCCGGATCAGCCAATAACAGTCCGCCCGCAAAACCCGAAGGCCAGCCGTTTTCATCATAGGACCAGGCTTCCATACCAAGCTTTTCGGCTTCATCCACACACTGGGCGATGCAGTCATACCATTCGTCCGAAAGATATTCCGTGTCAAGTCCTCCCCGAGCATGCATAAAAAAGCCTTTCATGCCGAGGTTATGCATCACATTGATCTGCCGGCGCAGTTCCGAGGGATCAAGTTTATCGTTCCAGCTCCAAAAAGGGAGACTGCCGTGCGAAACGGAATTTGTCCGTATATCGTTTATAAGATCGTTCATTTTTTTACCCCGCTGTGGTTTTTTATCAGTTTACCATAATAAGCAGGCACTGTCAAGTATATAAGCAGATCGGTTTACAGGATCAGTTTGCGCTTTTCTTTATTTAAACGCTATTTTCAGGCAATTCGCGTATTCGGCAGGCATATTATCAGGCAGTTTAACCGTCAGTATGCCGAAAATCTGATGAAACGGTACATTGCCGTATCCGAGAAGAGACACATGTTCCGCGATCTCATCCTCTTTAAAACTTTTTATCACTGCGGTCCTGTCTTCCGGTGTGCGCATCATGAAAGCGTAAACGTTTTTCCCTTTGGATGTAAAACGATAATCCGAGTTGTTCCAGGAAACCTCATCCTCGGAAAACTGATGTATCACCACTTTGCTGATCCCTTCGCCGTATATACGCCAGGGTCGTGTTCCGTATACGCCTTCGGAACAAATCGAATACCATTTTGCGATCTCTCCGAGTATATAAACGGCCCATTCGTCAATCGTACCGTCGGGTCGCTGAAGGATGTTCAAAAGCATGACACCGTTTTTGGAAATTATATCAACCAGCATTTCGACGATATGTCCGGGCTTTTTATAAACCTGCTTGACATCATAAAACCAGTTCCCGATGCAGGTGTCTGTCTGCCATGGGTCGGGCTGTATGCCCGGAAGCTGACTTTTTTCGATATCAAGGATCCCGATTTTATAAATTTTTGCATCCCTGCTTTTTTGATTGTATACGGCGCGATTATTTCCGTGAACAGCGGCGGACGTATTATACAGACGGGCGACCGCTTCCAATCCGACCGAATAATTTCCGCTGCCGAAAGGCAGTTCACTGTCGGAATACAGCAGATCAGGTTTAAAGACGTCGATCATTTCAAATACGGATCTCTGCCAGTAATTCATAAAATTTTTATTCCCTGTCAGCCAGGGCGTGCTCTCTTCGGCGGTATGTTCCCGGTTGTCATGATAAAAATCATAATATTCGGGATTGCTGCCGTCATAGGGGATTCCTTTATAAGGGCCGTATTTGTCGCAGCCCTTGTTGTTCTTCCACCATGAAAAAGAAGCCGCAAGATGCTCCGTCAATCCGAACGGCATCCCTTTTTTATCGGCGGCATTTTTCCAGAGACTGCAGATATCTTTATGCGGACCGATGTTCACGGAATTAAACCGGTTGACTGCCGAATCATAATTAAAGAAATTGTCGTGGTGGGTAGCCTGGGCTACAAAATAGCGGGCTCCGGCATTATAGTATAGGCTCATTAAAGCATCGGGATCGAAGTTTTCCGCTTTCCATAAAGCGCAGATATCCTTAAATCCGAATTCCGACGGATGCCCGTAACGCCGGACATGATACAAATACTGCTGCGAATCCTCGATATACATATTGCGCGCATACCAGTCGCCGTACATCGGAACCGACTGCGGTCCCCAGTGGCTCCAGATCCCGAATTTGGCGTCAAGAAACCATTCGGGACATTCGAATTCGTATAAAGATTCAAAAACCGGTGCGAATTTTTTGGTACCCATGATTTCTCCTTTATCCTGTCAGATGATCCGAAAATATATACATTTCGTAATAAACAAATCATCAAGTTAAATATATCATGAGATTTTTAACTTGTCAACAAATATAAACAAGAGACTGCCCCGATCGATAAAGGCAGTCTCTTGTCCGGAGGGGTCAGCGGCTTTCGCTGACATAGATCGAAACGCGGTTCTGAATGATCTTGGCGGTTTCCTCCGCTGATTTTGACCCCGCAAAAAACGCTGCGGCTTCTTCGTTGATAATATTCATCATACTGGTATCATAACGAACCACCTGAGTCAGGGAACGCAGATAATTCTTGACAATGTCGACATATTCCTGTGTGATTTCGCCGATCACGATCGATTCTCCGCCGATCCACCATTCGGAGGGGTAAACGATCACTTCACCCGTGGTTTCATCGGTCCATGAATAAGGCTGCATTGCTTCCTTCGCCAAAGCGTCAATCCGGGAAAGTTTTACGGGAAATTCATTGGTTATCGTGTTCTGATATTCATCGGTTAAAAAATAGCGTAAAAACTGCCAGGCGCCTTCCGATAATTTTGATTTTGCCGACATAGCCAGTTTAAAAGTCGGGTTGACGGCCGAACCGTTTCGGGAGTCCGTCGGAAATCCGATAAAATTAATATCCTCGCCATACGTGCCCTTCATCAGCTGCCAGTAACCGCGGAACGAGTTAAAATATTCGACCTGGAGCAGAACTCTGTTTTCCCTGTAGGCTGTTTCCATTTCGGTCCAAAAATCATTCCCCATGTCTTTGGAATACATATCGATCGGGATTCCGCCGCCATCCTCCCAGACGCTTTTGGAGCTGAGAGTTTTTGCAAACTGCAGAACCTTGATAAAACCTTCGCTGTCGAAATTGCATTTGCCCGTATTCTTATCGATAAACTGATCGGCTGTAATCGTACAGATATTGTCAAGCATAACAGTCTGTGTGACATCAAAAAACGGAAGAGAATCCGGATATTTTGCCAATACGGCATTGAATTCATCCATGTTCCATCCCGACGCGCTGCCCACAACCGAGGTTTTCCCCGAAACCGTCCGCACGGAAAAAGACGGGGTCAGCTCATACAGACTGCCGTTTATCGAAAACGCCTCGAATATATTCTCCAGATAATCCGAACGTCTGATTTCGGGATCGCCGTCGATATAAGTATTCAAATCGGCGAACAATCCCTTTGAGATATAACTGTCCGACGGCATATCGCTGTTGATCTGCAGAATATCCGGAATATTGCCAGCTATTATATCGTTATTCAAGGCTGTTACCGCCTGGGTTCCGTCTCCGCCTTCGGTATTATAGACAGAATAATCTTTTACGACAATGCGGTATTCTTCACTGGAACGGTTAAACGATATGATGGACGAGCGGATATAATAATCCACCCAGGCCGCGCCGAGTGTGAGGATATATTTTTCAACGACTTCTTCTTCGGGAACGCGGTGAAGAACGAGCAGTTTCTGCTTGAAATCAATTTCGTCATAAAGGGTGCAGATGATCTTGTCGTCGTTGATCACCAGAAAATTATTCAGCTGATTTGTATTGACATCGGAATTGATCCAGTTGCACAATTCCACCGATTCCTGCGTCTCAAAATTAAAACCGCACAAAGAAACCGTATTATTATAATAGAAATCATAGGCCGAACCTTCACCGCCCGTAGTCATGCTGTATGAATAATTCGATGCGGAACCCAACGAATATTCACCGCTTAACAAGCCGGTTTCGGGATCTATTTTCTTAATGATCGACTTATACGAAGTGCTGTCGTTGTAGATGACAAAAACATTGTCAGAGGCATCGATTTTTATATTATTGACGTATCCGTTTTCGATTTCAGCCTTGTTCTTGAGTTTCCCGTCGGAATCCAGGACATAAACGCTGTTTTCCACGATGACATACAGGTTGTTCTTCGAGTCGGCGCTCAGTGTATAAATATACAGATTTTCACGGTCGGTGATGATGTCTTTCAGATTCAGATTCAACTGTTCCGTACCGTCGGCCGAGTATTTAACGAGTGAAAAATCCTCTTTGTATTCACCGGTTTCCTCATTTGAAGATGATGTGGTGACAACGACCCATATGGTCCCGTCAGACAGCATGGTAAGGGCGGTCATATAGGATTCCGTGTTTTCGAAAGTCATTATTTCCGTGAGTCCGGTTCCGTCCTGCTCCATGGAATACAGGATGGTCTGTGATTTTTCATCAGTATAAGAATAACCCGTAAAATAAAATTTTCCGTTCATTATAAAAAGCCTTTCAAGGCTTTGAGCCTCCTCAGGCATGGCTATAAATTCCGATCTGTAAACATTTTCCAGTTTTGTTTTGACCGCGGTCTCTTTATTTTTGCAGCCTGCCAGCCCCGGCATCAGTAAAAAAAGCGTTGCAAATATCAAAGCCGTAATTTTTATCAGGATTTTATTCGGAATCATTCTTATTCTCCTTTGATTCGGGGGGAGTATTTTTGGCATACTTCATTTTTTTTAATGTTTTCAATATAAATGCGAAAAGACTGTCCTTCATTTCGATTAAGTTTTCGCGTTTTACCCGATGACCCGTCATAAACTTTACCGAAAGAACAAACACAGCCAAACCGACTGCCGCAACACACAGGATCCTGACGAAAAGAATCAGCGCAAGGTAATCCTCGATGACGCCCGCAGTGTTTTCCCAATAAGGATATACGATACGGCTTGATCTCATTGACCGGACTGGGAGATTTCGGATGGTTCCGGTCAGGGGCAAAAAATCATACCTTGCCGAATTCTCGATGATTTCCGCATCTGGAGAATCTACACCGATTTTACTTTTTATCAGATCGAACGCGAAACCGGAAACCGGGGCGGGGAGTACGGCTTCATAACACGATACGGGAGTATCCGGACGGATGCTTTCAAGCAGATCGTATGAAATAAAAATCCGCGGTTTATCACCATAGGCGAGACTGAAGATTTTTTCCGGCACTTCATCGTTTTTTCGTTCCGCGACGCCTGCCACAATACAATTTACCCCCGATACGGTCAGCGTACGTCCGACGATATCAAACGAGCCGAACAGCTGCCATGCCGCATCGGTATCGAGGACCACTCTGTCCCGCATGATATCATCGGGTGAAAACGCATAACCGTATAAATATTTCATCGGATGGATCGTAAAGAAATCACCGCCGACCGCAGTAACCGAAGCATCGATACTCCCGCGGTCTGTTTTTGCGCTGAATTTTGCTTCTGTGCTGTATGCGTCAATCCAAAGCTTTGATAACGGATTATCCGCGGTTACAGATGCTTCCTTCAGGGCGGAATCCACCGATATCCGGAACCGCGGGATATCGCCTGCCGTAAAAGCAGCGTCGACGGAAAGAAAACAGGATATCTGAGCATAATTTTTGTCGCCGCCCTCACCCCATCTTTCTGCGGCATTCTGAGAAACCATACCCGAAGCCATCGAGGACGCAGCCATGCCCAGAATAAAAAACAGCAGCATCAGAAACACGGTGACAGCGGCCGGGATGATAGCACGCATTTTGATCGGTATTTTTTTCATGATTCAATCAGCCGGACCTGCATGCCGGCTGTAACCGGTTCTGCCGAAGCGGTAATGACAAAATCTCCGAACGTTATGCCTGTTACCGCAGTGGAAGTGTCGTCGGAAACCAAAACCTGAATGTCGGCACGCCTTGCCGTATAACGGTTTCCGAGAGGTGTGTTTTTGGCTTCGACGATCAATACAAATTTCCCGTTATTGTCTTCTCTTACGGCGCTGTTGGGCACGACGCTGTCGTAATTCATCGACTTTTCGCCGATATTAAACGAAAGACCGGTTCCGACTTCAATTTCGCCGCTGATAGCAAGCGTCACAATCTTACTCTGTGCCGGATTGGACGGATCTGCTTTTATGCTTTCGACCGTGACTGAAATATCGTTGCCCCACCAGTATTCAACACTCGCTTTGTCGCCTGTTTTTATACGTTTTGCCTGGTCTGTCGTCACGTTGAATGTCACCGAATATCCCTTATCAACAAGCCGGATATCGGCGATCGGGTCGTTAAGCTGTATTTCGGAACCTGCGGTTACATGAATGGCCGATATGATGCCTGCTATCGGTGCTTTAACCTCGGTTGAAAAATCACCTGTTTCGATTTTTTTTATTTCGGCTTCTTTATCCGCAATTTTTTGATTGATAATATCCAGTTTCATCTGAATGACTTCCGTTGCGGCCTTATTCTTTTCCATTTCGGAGGCCAGTTCATTCTGCGCCTTTATTACGACGTTTTCAAGAGATCTGAGGGTGGAATCGGAAACGGTGTCTGCGGCATCGGCATTCAGATCCGCCTGCTTTTCTTCCAGAGCGATTTTTTGGGATTCCGCTGTCATCATCTGCAGATCCAGCGATTCCGATTCTGCTTTTAACAATGTCAGAGAATCCGCACTCGTAAGCAATTCAAGCAGCTTTTTTGCTTCCGAATACGCCGTTTCAGCTTCGGTTACGACTGATACTGCCTTAGCCGCCGCTTTTTCGGCGGCGGTTACCGTCCTGTCGGCTTCTTTCTTGCTGCTTTCTGCGATATCCACCGCGTCTTCATAAAACTGCAGGCTTTGGAGATAGTTCTGCGAATCCTCATACTGCAGCCGCAGCGTTTCAAGGTCCTGCCTTTTATACTGAAGGTTTATTTCGGATTCTCTCAGCGCACGCTGCATCGATTTCAAATTTTCCGTATTATTGACAGCGTCGTTATATGCTTTTTCCGCGTCTGTACAGGCTGTTTGCAGGCCTGCCAGTGTTTCGGTTTCCGCACCGTTCGCAACCGCCGTGTTGTATTCATTTACCGCTTCCTGCCATGCAGCGAATAAAATCTGCACGGAATTACTATATTCCGACTGCGCAGCAGTATAGTCTTCGACATCATATGCATATTGACGCTCAAGATCCTCGATTTCGCGAATTTTGGCGGTAAAAGTCGCTTCGTCCACTGCCGTTCCGGAATTCTGTGCCTTATATTCATCCCGAACTTCAACAGCGACGGCAAGCAGGTCGGCATCGGTCTCCGCTTTTTCTTTCGCTTTCTCAAGCGCGTCCTGTGCTTCTGCCTGTGCGGATTTTGCATCATCCAGATTTGTTTTCAATTTTGCTTCCTCTGATTTTGCATGATTCAGAGATGCCTTTACCTCGTCAATGCCGTCTATCGCTTCGAGTTCCGTAATTTTATTGTCGATTTTCGCTTTTTGATTTGAAAGCTGCGTATAAAGCTTTGTCGCCGTCTTCAGGAACGCAGTCACCCCGCCCAGCTGTTCTTTCGCCTTGTCCGCCGTATACCTTTTGTTTCTGGCTTCCGATAACGCTGACTGAGCCTCCGATATTATAAGTTGTTTTTCAAGGTAATTACCACCGAGAGTGCCGAGTGTCGTGTTGTATTCTTCTTTCAGCGCAGCAAGTGCTTCACGCGCTTCAATTATATTCACATCTTTTTTATTCTCAAGCAAAAACATCACATCGCCGATTTCAACATGATCTCCTGCTTTTACACCGATATCTTTTACCGTCGAAGTTGACGGTGAGCCGACGGCATATGTTTCTTTTGCTTCAACAACACCGCTTCCGCGGACTCTG
>CAZVPD010000031.1:3467-26626 GCA_964628455.1 uncultured Lachnospiraceae bacterium | reverse complement strand
GCCTGACAGCAAGCAGCGCCCCGTAGCTTTCCTCCCCTGTCCATGTGTCGCAGCCCCAGCAGAAGCGCGTCGAGTCCCCCACCTCCAGCGCCTCGTCCAGAAATCTTTCGCAGGCCGAAGAGGAGATCAGCGGGATCCAGCACAGGTCGGGATACACGTTCCTGTAATTGTGCGTCAGGGCGAGGACGTCGCCGAACCACGGGTACGAGCCGTGAAAAAGGACGAATTTCGTTCCGGGATTACGGTCAATCAGCGGACGCAGATGCATGGCGCCCGACCGTTCGAGTCTTCCGAGTCCCGTGTGTATCTGCAGCGGAAGCCCGAATTCCGCGGCTGTCTCGCACAGCCGGAACATCGTGTAATCCTGCAGACTTTTCTTCCCGGCTTCGGAAGCGCCGGGGTTGAGATACGCTTTCTCGGCCTGTTCATAACCCGTATCCTCAAAATCGAGTCCGCGCTCGTAGGCGATCGCAATCTTAAGCGCGCAGCAGCCGCTTTTTTTCTTCAGCCGCACGGCTTCACGGACGCAGCCGATGTATTCGTGAAGCGAGTCCGGAACAGACCCGATTGCTTCGAAGGGGTTGCTGCCGTTCTGATCTTTGCCCCCGGCATGGTCGGCGTGCAGGAACATGTCGCACCGGCAGGCGGGCCGCATGAGCCCGGGATGGCCGTTATCCGATCCCGGATCGTCGTATTTGTCGAGTATCACGGCTTTATAGCGGCACACATCGGTCAGTATTTTCAGGTGGCGGTCCTTATCCGCGTGGGCGGCGCGCAGATTATCATCGATCATGACGCGGTTCTCCGCGTTCAGAGCTTTTCCGTCCCCGTACAGGGCGCCCAGAGAGCGGGCAAGCCATGTGAAATACGTGTTGCAGCCCATGCGCCGGAAAAGCGACCCGTATCCCTCCGCCGTATTATCAAAAGGGGGGCTGATCCAGCTGATATACGACCTGTTCAGCACATCATACAGGGTCAGCCCCGAAAAGGCGCTGTCGGTCAGATGATGGCTGTGCGTGCTGATGACGTCCGCGTTTTCGGACGCGCCGTACAAAAGTCCGTATGTTCTGTTCATCCCTGTTCCTTTCATTCCGCCGGTCCTGTATTTTCAGATTTTCAAAAGTTCTTTGGGGTTTTCGTAAAGCCATCTGCGGGCTGTATCGAGGGCCTGCGGTTCGGTCATTATCCCGCCGGACACGCAGCCGCCCAGCACCGAGGCGATATTCTCAAGCGCGAACTGCAGGTGGCCGTATACCTGCTGCGGCCAGATATAGTCGCCGCCGAAAGCGTGTATTTTGTTGACGGGAAGCAGCTCGATGAATTTCTTCATCATCAGGCAGGACTGGTCCCTGTCGATGATGTGCGACCAGGTCATGTTCAGGTATACGTTCGGATAATACCTGCAGAGCAGAACGGCTTCGTCGATGAAGGGCATGCCGCAGTGCAGCAGGATAAAGTTTACGTTTTTATGCCTGCGTATCAGCTTTTCCAGATGGGACGCCCGCGCGGCTCCGATGCTGTTCTCATTCCAGGCGTGCAGTCCCGTATGGAAAAAGACGGGTATCCCGAGCCGGCCTGCGGCGGAGACCATGAAGTCAGTCAAAAAGTCACCCAGCGGCTTCAGATCCTTTTCGCCCAGCGCCTGAGCGGGAGCGCCGCACATTTTCGAGTCGCCGTTCGGAGGCTCCCCGATGATCGTTTCGAAAACCCTTTCGGCCTCATCATACGAAGCGTATTCGAAATCCAGCTTCCTGCGGTATGCCGTGCCGAACTTCACCGCCCTGACGCCGGCTTTTTCGTATTTTCCGAAGAGGACCTCCACAGCCCGGATCAGTTCTTCAAAACGCGATATACAGATTCCGGACGCTTTTTCCAGGCTTTCGATCCCGCCGCAGCTTCGCGGGGTGATATCGGAAACGGTCGGAACGGGAAAAAGTTCGCCGGACGCAAAGTCATCCGCCGCGTCAAAGGGTATGAAGGTCAGAACCGATTCGATCCGGTTCTTTTTTTTCAGTTCATCGTAAGCGCCGGCATGATTGCTCTCCGCCAGTTTTTCGCCGGCTTTGATCACCTCGCCCTGCGTGACATCCTCCATGCCGTATATGTCCCGCATCGCGCGCAAAACCGCCCTGAAATAAGTCGTGTGCCTGATCAGGCCGAGATACGGCTCGAAAAGACCCCATCTTTCGTCCTGCCCCCGGCTTTTGTCGTTCAGCTTAAACCACTGCTCCCGCGGCATGCCCGCACAAAGAAGGATGTCGCAGACATAAGGCGTCAGCATATCGTAAAAATCCGGTCTCAGCGAGGCGAGGGAAGCCCCGTCCATAAAATGCTCGTGCGTATCGATGACGGGCATCGCTTTTATTTTATCGAGTAATCCGTCCATTCCCATGATCCTTTCCGTAAAAACGGTTCCGCCGTCATTATAGCATACGGCGGGACACTATACAAGTTTTTTCGGCCGGTTTACGCGATATTTTCAGCCTTCCTCATACTCGATCAGAGCGCGTATCGTATCCTTCGCCCGGGCAGGGTCGGACGCGAGGAGCGCGCAGAAAGCCGCGCCCGAAGCCGCCTCCTCGCACGCCTTCGTCATCATCAGGGGAGCGCCGAACAGACCGGACACGATGCGCCTGAGCAGGGGCGTTTTCCGCAGGCAGCTGCCCGAACCCGCGAGAAGGGAGGGGACGCCGCCGCGGTAAGCCGAATGCAGTTCCTCCGCCACGGACAGAAGCGTGCCGTAAATCAGGGCCTGCGGCGTGAAATTATCCTCGCCTATTCCGGTCACGGATCCGCGGAGCCGGGGGTCCAGCCTTGTGCCGGAGAACAGGGCGGAAACCCGGAGCCTGTTTTCGGGAGCCGCGATCAGGTTCATCGCGTCATACAGGGGAGGTGATTTTTTCCCCGTCGCCATAAAAACCGTCTCGCGGAAAAAGCGCTCGAGAAGGGCATACGCCCTTCCGCCGCAGAGCAACGAGTATACAGCCAGTTCTTTCCCGTCATAAAGCGGGCGGATCTCCGTCCCTTCCGGCAGAGATCCGCCCGTGTAGAGGCGGGAGATCTGCCCTCCGGTCCCGATGTTGACGAGAACGCAGCCCTCCTCCCGGGCCGAACCGATATAGCTCGCCTGATTGTCCCCGACCGCGCAGGCAACCGCGGCGCCGCGGTATTCACCCGCGATCCCGATGCTGCCGGTGACTTTCGGGAACAGCCGGCTGTCCATCCCGGCTTTTTCGATCCCGGCCCGTCTGAAATCCCCGCCTGCGGCGTCAAAGCAGCCGACGCCCGCGGCATTGGACGAATGCATCACAGGCTCCCTCAGCCCGCAGAGCCGCATGACGATATAATCGCCGATCGTGCAGATCCGCACGGCGCCGGCGGGGACGCTCCGGGTCTGCACGCCGTAATAATACGTCGCCGCCCCGAAGCCCGAAGAAACGGCGCAGCCTGTCCGGGCGCTCAGAACCGAGGCATAGCTGCCGCCCGAGAAAGCCAGGTCTCCGCGGCCGTCCTGCCATGTATACAAGGGACTCAGCGCGCGGCCGTCCTCCCCCGTATACAGGATCCCGTGCATCTGCCCGGTGATCCCTATGCCCGTTCTATTGTCGCTCCGGAGCATGCGGAGCAGTTTCCGCACCGCGGTAAGTATGCGTTCCGGATCCTGGTTTTTTTCAAACGGCAGTCCCTCTTCGAACCGGTTCCGCAAAACCGCGCATTCCGGTCCGGATTCCCCGTCATATCGGATCCCGCAGACGGACGTCGTTCCGATGTCGATCCCGATCGTTTTCAATCTGTTTTCACCCGCATTCCGATTTATTCATGCCGTGCGGCAGATCCGCCGCGGATACCGTTGACAATTGCACCGAACGGGAGTAGAATAGTTAAAAAACAAAAAGAGGTGCAAGATAATGTCTGATTTGCCGCATGCCTGCTGTCCCGAAGAACTCGGCATACCTTCGGGCGCGGTCAAGGCCATGACCGAAGCCTGGGAAAAAACGGGCGGACCGCATTCGTTTATGCTGCTCCGGCACGGGAAGATCGCGGCCGAAGGATGGTGGAAGCCGTATGCCCCCGAAAAGCCGCATATGCTTTTTTCCCTGTCCAAATCCTTCACGGCGGCTGCCGCGGCTTTTGCCGAAACCGAAGGGCTGCTCGATCCCGACGCGCCTGTCCTTGATTTTTTTCCCGAATACCGGGATGTTCTTCGCTGTACCGACGACAATATAAAGAAGCTGCGCGTGCGCCATCTCCTGTCGATGTGCACGGGCCATGTCCCGAGCGCCGATTTTATTTTCGAATACGAGGACTGCGCGGCGGCGTTCCTGGCGTCAAAGCCCGAAACGGAGCCCGGTTCCCGCTTTTCCTACAACACCGGGGCCACCTATATGGTTTCGGCCGTTCTGACGAAAATCACCGGGATGAAGCTCGCGGACTACCTCGGACCGAGGCTGTTCGGCCCGCTCGGGATCAGAGACGCTTACTGGGATGAGTGCGCACGGGGCATTTCATACGGCGGTTTCGGACTGAATCTGAAAACAGAGGACATCGCGAAGTTCGGCCTTTTTCTGCTGAACCGGGGCGTGTATGACGGAGCGCGGCTGCTTCCCGCGCAGGCGGTCGACGCGCTGACCGAAAAACACATCGCAAACAGCGGCAGCACGAAATTTCCGTTCCTCGACCGGTTCGAAGCCGAAGACCTTCCGGATACCGATCAAAAGTCGGACTGGGCGCAGGGTTACGGCCGTCAGTTCTGGCGCTGCGTTCCCCCGGGCGTGTACCGCGGGGACGGGGCGTTCGGCCAGCTCTGCGTGGTGATGCCGGAGTATGACGCGGTTCTGGCGGTTACGGCGGGGACCGGCGACATGCAGGCGGAACTGAACGCCGTCTGGGACAATCTTCTGCCCGCTTTTTCCCGGTTTCCTCTCCCGCCCGATGAAGCGGCATACGGCAGTCTCCGCGAGAAGCTCCGGTCGCTTGCCGTCCCCCTTCCCGAAGGGACATGCCGGGCTCAGCCTTATTTCGGAAGGACGTACCAGCTTACCCGGAACAGCTTCGGCTTCGGGACCGTCCGTTTCGAAGAGTGCGCGGAAGGCGGCGTGATGCATATAAGGGACGTCGAAGGGCGCCGCCGCGCTTATACGATCAGGTCCGGGGAATGGACCGATTACCGGATCCCCGCGGAACGCGGTGAAAAACAGGAACCGCTTTCATCAAAACTTTCCCCGCCCGCGGAAAACGACGGGCATACGCTGTACTTTTCACTCGCGGGCGCGTCCGGACCCGATTCGTTCCGGCTTTCGGCCGCGCAGGACAGAACTCCCTTTGTCGCAGACCTGACTTTCGGTTTCACCGGCGACCGTCTGGAGGTCCGGGGGCGCTATAACGTCGGCTTTTCGGACTGCGAGATCCGTTTTGACGGCTGCGCCGCTGCGGACGACCGATAAAAAAACAGGCGCAATCTCCGGGGAAGGAGCGCCTGTCCCGTATTAAAGCTTCTGAAGGGCCATGTCGCCGGACCTGACCCATCCGAATCTGCGCATGATAAAATCGAACAGCAGCGTCATGACCGCGGGAAGCGCGATATGCATGAGAAGCACCAGCAAAAGCGTTTTGCCCGGTCCGAACGCCGGGACCATGGAATCAAACGCGCCGAACTGTCCGACCAGCCCCGAAGTCCCCATGCCTGCGCCCAGAGATGTATTGGTCATCTTCAGCACGGCCGCGGATACCGGTCCGAGAACCGCGGAAGCCAGCGTCGGCGCGATCCATACCGCCGGACGGCGCATGATATTGGGAAACTGAAGCATCGACGTCCCTATCCCCTGGGAGACAAGACCGCCCCAGCCGTTGTCCCGGAAGGAAGCGACCGCGAAACCGACCATCTGACAGCAGCATCCGACCACGGCGGCGCCCGCGGCCAGCCCGTCGATGCCGATCATAATGCACAGGGCTGCCGATGAGATCGGCGCCGTCAGCGCGAGGCCGACCACGACCGCCACGGCTATGCCCATCGGAACAGGAGACAATTCGGTCGCGCTGTTGACAAAGGCGCCCAGCGCCGTCATAAAGGAAGAGATGGCGGGTCCGGCTATAAGTCCCACGGCTCCGCCGGAGATTACGGTGACAAGGGGCGTCACCACGATATCGGCTCCGGTCCTGCCTGCCGCAAGGGAACCGATTTCCGAGCCTGTGACGGCAGCCAGATAGGCTCCGACCGGACCCCCCGCGGTATAACCTATGGCCCCTGTCACGGCGGACGAAAAGATCACAAGCGGTTTTGCCTTGAGTCCCCAGGCGACGGCCGCGCCGATGGCCGAACCGACGACAGGCGAAGAAGCCGCGGTGACCGCGGTCAGGTCCGCGAGCACCGAAAGCCCGGGTATTTTTGAAAGCTGCGTGATGATCAGCCCTATGATCAGCGATGAAAACAATCCGAGCGCCATTGCCCCCATCGCGTCGATGAAATAGCGTTTGAAATACTTTCTGACCGTTTCCATGTAAAGAATAACCCCCGTAAAATAGTGATCACATTATAACACAGACTTTATCGGTTTGCAATAAAGATCCGCATAAAACCGGTAAAACTGCCCGGAGGTACGGATGTTAAAAATTCTGCTTTTATCCGCCGGAGCCGGTATACTCGGCACCGGAACCGGCGGCGCGATCGGCCTTATATTCGGAAAAAGATCCACCGCGACAGTCAGCTGCCTGCTGTCTTTCGCGGCGGGGGTCATGCTCAGCATCGTCTTTTTCGACCTGATCCCGGATGCGGTCGCCTTATCTTCGGTATTGTTCGCCTCAGCCTTCATCATCGCGGGCGTCATCGGGATCTGGGCTCTGAATATCGTCATCGACATCGCCGCAAACACACGCAGCATACATATCCGGCCCGGCGAACTTCGCCATGAGGAGGAGTTCGCATCAAAAAGCCGCTTTGATTCGATGCTCAAGTCCGGTCTGCTGATGTTTTCCGCCATCGCGCTGCACAACCTTCCCGAGGGGATAGCGATAGGCTCGGGAGGCATATACGAAGAGAGCATGGGGCTCATGCTGACCGTCCTGATCGCCGTTCATAATATACCCGAGGGGATCAGTATCTGCGTTCCGCTGATCGAAGGCGGGATGAGCCGGACAAAAGCGGTCCTGCTGACCGCCGTATCGGGAGCTCCCACGCTTCTGGGCGGTTTTATAGGGATTCTGCTGGGCCGCATAAACGAGGGATTTCTGGCGGCTTCGCTCGCGTTTGCGGGGGGCGCCATGCTTTATGTCACCTTCTGCGAAATTCTGCCCCAGTCCACCCTGCTGAGCCATACCCGGCGGCCCGCGTTGTTTTCGGTCGCCGGCGTCCTTTTCGGCCTTATGGCCGTAAGTCTTCTCTCGTAAGGATCAGTCGCATTCCGCCGCAGCCCTTCCCTCGTCGGTAAGCGGGCGGATCCATTTTTTCGACCTGAAGCGAAACAGGCAGAGGATCACCTTGAGCGTATCCTCGGTGATGAGCATCACGGCGAACACGGCCACAAAGGGCAGCTTCAGCACAAACGCCGACAGGATCGTCAGGGGAAGGGCGACGCACCATACGAGGATCAGGTCGTATTTCATCCCCGTAACGGTATCTCCCCCGGACCGGAACACGCCTACGATCAGGATATACGGGATATTGCGCATAAACAATTCCGCCCCGTATACAAAAAGAATGCCGCGCGCGCTGTCGATCGTGGTCTGCGTGATCGAACCGGACAGATTAAACAGGCCGATCACCGGTCCGCGCAGCAGGATGATGGCTGCACCGACAAAAACCGCCAGCACCGGCACAAGGATCGTAAACCTCCTCGCGTCCGTATAAGCTTTCTCGAGATACCCGGCTCCGATGGATTTGCCGACCATCACGCAGCAGGCGTTGCACAATCCGATAAAAAAGACGAACGCGATCGCTTCGACGGCCCTGTAAATCGTCACGGCGGCATAATGCTCATACCCGAGCCGGCCGAAAATGATATTGTAGCACACCGTGCCCAGTCCCCAAAGCGATTCGTTCAGAATGACCGGCGTCGAAATTTTATAAAAGCGCAGGAGCAGTTCGCGTCCGAATCCGAAGACAGCGCGCAGAGGGGCGATGACGATGTTTTTTTTCCGGAGAGAGACGATATAGATTATAGCCGGTCCTGCCCAGGCCGATATGCAGGTGGCCAGCGCCGCGCCCCGGACACCCATCTCGGGCAGTCCCATTTTGCCGTAAATCAGCCCGTAATTCAAAACCGCATTGAGCACGGTCGAAAAAAGGCCGGCATACATAGGCAGCCGCACATTTTCGGTCGACCGCAGAAGCGTGCTGAAAGAACTGCTGAATGCGGCCCCCGCGTAAGAAAAGCAGACGATGCGCAGATAGGCGGAACCTGTTTCCACGACGGCGGGCGTGCCGTTGAATAATCCGACAACTCTTTCCGGAAGGACAAGTCCCACCAGAAAAAAGAGAAATGCCACGGCAACGGAATGCAGGAGCATGATCCCGTATATGTTGTGGATTTTTTTTATATTGCCTACACCCCAGAACTGCGCGATAAAGACCGCCGACCCCGAACTCAGCCCGAACAGAACAAGATTCAGAAGCCAGCTCCACTGCCCCGCCATGCCCACACCGGACAATGAGATGTCACCGAGCTGCCCCACCATCAGGGTATCCACGAGCGAGAGGGAACTCATCAGAAGGTTCTGAAAAGCGATGGGAAGGGCGAGGCGAAGCGCCGAAGCCCAGAATTCCCGGTCTCCGAAATAGATTTTAAACATCTGAAACTCCGTTGAAAAAACCCGTTTTTGTAACGCGGTAAAACAACATCACAAAAACGGGTTGTCTTATATTTTTTTATTCCCGGTCAGGCATTATACTTCGACTTTCACCATGGCGCCCGTATCCATCGACCGGTTGCAGGCGAGGGTAAAGGCAAGGGAACGAACGGCGTCCTCATACGGCGATCTGACCTTTGACCCGTCTCCCGAGAGAACGGCGTCTATAAAAGTGCGGTCGCAGAGGACACCCGCGTCGCCGTCCTGCCTGAAAGAAATGACACCGCCGGCGCTTTTCGCAAGGCCTCCGTCGCCTTTGACGACAAAGCCGCCTTTATCCGCGGAACCTTCTTCGGTTGCTTTCAGGCCGTGGATATCGACCGAGTCGAGAATACGCAGGTCAAGGCGTGCATTGCGTGTCCCGAAAGTGATCTTGCTGTCAAACGCGGCTCCGGACTGAGCGTAGCAGCCGGTCGAGATCATGCCGAGGGCGCCGTTTTTGAATTTCACGGCCGTGACCGAGACGTCTTCGGTATCGTAATCGGGAATTTCCTTTATAAAGCCCTTTGCGCCGAAGGTAAAGACATAATCGGGTTCTCCGTACAGATAGCGGATAATATCAAACTGGTGAATGGTCTGCTCGACGATCTGTCCGCCCGAGGTGGAACGTTTTCTCCACCAGTCGACCATCGGGACGCCGCCGATGCGCGCGCATTCGATAAAGACCACTTCGTTTTCCGCGATAAACTGCTGCGCGGGGGGATTGAGGTTGCTGTAGCGGCACTGAAAGCCCGAGCCCGTGATCAGTCCGGCTTTTTTAGCGTCGTCGCGGATCTTTTTCGCAAGTTCAAGGTCAAGCGCGACCGGCTTTTCGACAAAGAAAGGGATGCCGCGCCTGATGATCTCAAACTCGACTTCACCGTGGCATGTGGGGGGGATGCAGACGAACACCATATCCGGTCTGACCGCGTCGAGCATTTCCTTGTAGTCCGTAAATGCCCGGCCGCCGCCCGACTGTTTTACAAAGGATTCCGCCCGTTCGGGGATCAGGTCGCAGAATCCGGCGAGTTCGATATCTTTGAACTGAAGGAAGTGACCGAGATGATAGCTGCCGATGCCTCCGCAGCCGATAACAGCGAGTTTTTTCATTTTGATAGCCTCCGAAAATGTTGATGTTGATTTTGATTTTGGATGAATCTGCGGAAATACAGCTTTATTATAATGCAAACGCGGCTTTTGTCAACCGTCCGCCGCAAACCTTTGCGGAAATGTTACAACTCCGTTTATCTTGCCAGCAGCCAGACAGCCATCTCGCTCTGACCGCGGTTGGCAAAAGCATAGTAGGGGATCAGGACCGCGTCGAAGGATTCGAGGGGCGGCTGACCGTACAGGTAAAGGGAATCCGTGAGCTTTCGCCGGTATGCCCGCACGGTCAGGGTCGGTACGTTCAGCTTTTCATCGGTGCCGTGCCTGAATTCGGCTTCGGTGTCGATGCGGATGTCGCGGACGGGAGCCGGATTGTCCGCCGCTTCCGCGCAGTAGAGCACAGGGCCGTATGACACGCAGACCCTTGACTCGTTTCCCGTAACACGGGGATCCGCCGTGATCAGTTTCACTTCCGGCGCGAAGTCGAGTTCGGTGACATTTCCGTCATCAGCCGAAAAATACAGGTATCCGTCCTCTTCCCTGACGCCGTCATAGGCGCTGCACCAGGACGGCACCCGGACGGCCAGGGTACAGGGTTCGCCCGAATAGGTGATTGTTACTTTCCCGTCCGACGGATAAGCCGTTTCCTGCCTTATTTTGACGGGGGCGCCGCCGAGTGTGAACGCGGTTTCGGATTCCATGAACTGATGGCAGTATATCACGCGGTTTTCATCGTCGGCCGTGTATAAAAAGTCGGCGGCCGAAGCGATAAAGCGGGTGATGTTCGGGGGGCAGCAGGAACAGCCGAAAACTTCCTGCCGCTGCGTCGCCGGATAATGGATTTCACCGCGGACCGCAAGCAGCGCGGGAGTCACCTCAAGCGGATTTTCATAGAAGAAAGACCGGCCGTCCAGGGAAACGGAGGACATGAAGCCGTTATACAGGATGCGTTCGATGACGTCCGCGTATTTCGAATCGTTTTCAAGCAGCTGCATGCGGCGCGCGAAAAGGGCGAGTCCGAGCGACGCGCAGCTTTCGGTATAAGCCGTGACCGACGGCAGGTCGTAATCGACGGTGAAAGCCTCTCCCACCCGCGTCGACCCTATCCCGCCGGTGACGTACATGCGGCGCTGCGTGATGTTCTCAAACAGTTTTCCGCAGGCGTCCGCAAGGTCTTTGTCGCTGTACCGGAGCGCGATGTCGGCCATGCCGCAATAGAGATAAACCGCGCGCACCGAATGCCCCTCCGCCGTCGTCTGTTCGCGGCAGGGAAGATGGCTCTGGAAATAAGAAGCCGACGCCCAGTCGTATCCGCGCTCCTGCTTCAGGCCGCGCGCGTCGATAAAATGTTTCGCGAGTTCGAGGTAGCGCTGCTCTCCGGTCAGATCGGCCAGCTTCACCAGGGCCAGTTCGATTTCCTCGTGGCCGGGCGTATCGAACGCCGCGCTCCTGTCTTTTACGAATACTTTTTCGATATAGTCGGCATACCGGCACATCGCGTCCAGAAACGCGCGCTTGCCCGTCGCTTTAAAATAGGCGACCGCCGCCTCGATGAGATGTCCCGCGCAGTACAGCTCATGGTCGCCGCGCCTTTTAAAACGCTCCGACGGCTCGACGACATCGAAATAACTGTTGAAATATCCGCATTCGTCCTGATGGGCGATGATTTTTTCCACGGCGGAATCGACGATCTGTTCAAGTCCGGCATCCCTTTCTTTTGCCGTGAGAAAGGCCGCCGATTCCAGCCACTTGGCAAGATCCGAATCCCAGAAGATATGGGGACGGTTGGGCATCCCCTCTTTCCAGCCGAAATCCAGAGCGGCGAAGCGGCCTGTTTCCGTAAAACGGTCGTATACGCTCTTGATGCTGACCCGGCGGACCATCTGCTGTTTTGCAGCCCAGAACCCGCCCGTGATCTCCGTGTTCTCAAACGGTATAAGTTTCATTCCGATTTTCCTTCCCGTCCTTCCGATTTTTCCTGTTTTTTCTTTTTAATATAATTCTTTTTCAGCCCGTAGGCCGCTTCGATGAGTTCCTGGAGGTGCAGCGCCGCGGAAAGCGGAACTTCCGCCGCTTCGCCGCGGAGTATGGAATCCGAAACGGATTCGATTTCTTTGGCGTAGAGATCTCCTTTCCCCGACAGCGAAACCGCATCGAGCATGAAAGAACGCGTATCCCTTCCCGCACGGTCCTGCTGCGGGTCGTAACTCCCCCTTCCGGACAATACCACTTTGACGGAACCCGCTTCCGTCTGCCCTATCGTGCCTTCGGCCGTCAAGCTGCCCCCCGTACCGTACAGTTCAAGCCTGCAGAACGCAGCGTCGTCCGGAATATTGAAATGCGCGCCGACACAGGCAGCCGCCCCGTTTTCGAGTTTTAAAAGCAGGTCGGACGAATCGTCCGCGTCATAGGAAAAAGTCCTGCTGTCCGTGAAGCCGCAGAGATCGGTTGTTTTGCTTCCCGTGATGAATTCGATCAGGTCGATGCAGTGTATTCCCATATCCATCAGCGCGCCGCCTCCGGACAGTTTTTTGTTCTGACGCCATGCGCCCTCTGTTTCCGGGTACCAGCAGGTCAGCTGAGCCCGTCCGGACACGACCTGCCCGATCGCCCCCGTGCCGACGAGTTCTTTCATCCTGACATGGCACGGGTGAAAGCGCATCATGAAACCCGCGGCTGCGGTGATGCCGCTTTTTTCGCAGGCCTTTATGATGCGGCGGCAGCCCGCCGAGGTCAAAGCGGCCGGTTTTTCGAGCAGTATATGCTTTCCGGCCCGGGCCGCGGCCGTCGCCTGCTCTTCATGGAACGGCACAGGCGAGGCGATGTAGACCGCGTCCACGCCGTCGTCGGCGAGCAGCGCCCGCCAGTCGGTATACGCGCGCGCGGCACCGTGTTTTTGCCGGAGCCTTTCCGCATCGGTTTCGGAAATTTCCATCACCGCCGCGAGAACGGCGTTCCGGGCCGACAGCAGACCGGGTATGGTCCGGCGGTCCGCTATACCGCCGGCGCCGATGACGCCCCAGCGGACTTTATCCTTCATGGCCTGACTCCCCTTTCTTCCGGCTCCTCCCGGAGACGGTTATACGATAACAAGTTCCCCGAAATATTCGGGTCGGTGGAAATCCGGTTTTTCTGTTCCGACGGGAGACCACATGCCGTAATGAGGGAACTCGGTATCGTCCCCGCACTTGTAAAAATTGCCGTAGAGCACGCTGCCCGTCCCAAGGCTGACCTCGCCGAACAGTTTATTCAGGTCACCGCAGGAAAAGAAGGTTTCCACGGACCAGAAAACGCCGTCCGATGCGGCTTTGACCGCCGGAGGCGTGATGATCCCGTCGATCCGGGTGCGGTTATGACGCCCCCGGCCGATCCCGATCAGCGCTGTGCCGGCCGAATTCATTTCGCAGTTGACATAAATGCCGTTTTTTTCGGCCGAGAAGAAAAACTCCAGACAGCTGTCTTTGTATACCGGATCGTAAAAGTTCTTTGCCGTTACCCTCGGACCGCTTTCCCGGCAGGCCATCCGCACGGCAAGCCCCCGGTCCCGGATATAAAGCAGGCTTCCGTATGCCTCGGGCCTGTAGGGCCCGCCCCAGACATAATTCGATATGGGCGCTTTGTCGGCCGCGGACCAGTCCGCGTCATTTTGTGACAGGATATGATAGCGCATGCATGCCTCCGTCCGCGGAATTTCGCGGTTCCCGTTTTGTTTTTTTATCTTTTTCTGTACCGGTTTATGATTTCTTCGGCTTCGTCGAGGCGTTCGGGCGAATAGGTGCAGACCGGCGGGTCGGGGACCGTTATCATAAAGCCGGCCGACTCGTACAGCAGAACCGCCTTGTGTGACCAGGTCTGCGTATGCAGATAGAATTCCCGGCGTCCGTTGATCTCATTCAGAAGCCGGACGGCTTCGTATATCACGGCGCGTCCGAGACCGAGTCCCTGCACTTCCGGTCTGACAGCCACCCAGTGAAGCCAGTGCGTGCGTTCGCCGTTGAAATCGCTCCACCAGGCCGTGGCCGTTCCGACCCGGGCGCCGTCCGGCGCGATGACAAAAAGCATGCGCCTTTTCAGTTCGTCGGGATACGGCAGAAAATTCCGGCGGAAATATTCCTCAGCCTGCGGGACACCCTCAAACTCGAGGACGGACGTCTCGATTTCCGCCCAGTCACGCATGCCCGTCTCGCCGTTTCCGGTCCGTTCGCCCCAAAAAGCGAAGCGGTAACCCCCGGGCAATACGGCAGGGGGCGGCGGACCCAAAGCCGGCCGGCGCATGATAATGTCGATATAGGGCAGAGATTTGTCAAGCATGAAGATTCCCCCTTCTTTTAACTATCATCAGTATACATAAAAGACTCCCCCGTGTCAAGGCGGAATATCGGCGGGAAAGCAGAGAAAAAACGGACGTGCCTGTTTGCGGGCACGTCCGTTCGTATAGGGTATGATCGGGATCAGTAATTGCCGCCCTTTTTTGATTTCTTGAGTATATTCATGATCTCGTCGAAATCACTTTCCGGTATGCCGTCGTCATCGATATCGGAACGTTTGACCGGTATCTCTTCTTCCTCTTCGGCGGGAGAATCGGGAGTTTTCTGCGGGTCCCGCTTTATTCCGCCTTTTACGCTGCTGTCCTTCGGACCCGGACGGACTTTATTGCGTCCCGGAACGTCAGAATCGTAGGAATCGCTTCTGGCAGGCCCTTTGGAAACGACGCGAACGGTTTCTTTTTTAGCCGTTTCGCCGGGGTAAACCCTTTCTTCGGAGTCAAAACCGGTGGCGATGACGGTAACTTTGATGGTGTCTTCGAGTTTGTTGTCAAACGTGGCGCCCCATATGACCGTCGCGTCGGGATGAGCCTCGTCGGTGATCATCGTGGAAGCGAGTTCGATCTCCTCAAGGCTGATTTCGGGTGAAGCCGTGATATTTACGAGAATGCCCATGGCTCCCTTGATGGAGGTCTCGAGCAGCGGACTGGAGATGGCCATCTTGGCAGCCTCTTCCGCTTTATCCTTGCCCTCGGCTTTGCCTTCGCCCATGTGCGCGCAGCCCGCGTCCTGCATCACGGCGGTCACATCCGCGAAGTCGAGGTTGACGATGCCGGGCACATTGATCAGCTCCGAAATGCTCTGAACGCCGCGCCGGAGGACGTCGTCGGCTTCGGCAAACGCGTTCGCAAGGGTTATTCTGGTTTCCGAGACCTGCTTCAGCCGTTCATTGGGAATAATGACAAGAGAATCGACGCATTCCCTGAGCTTTGATATGCCGCGTTCGGCGGCTTCCATACGCTTTCTTCCCTCAAAAGCAAACGGTTTGGTTACGATTCCTATCGTGAGGATGCCGAGGTCCCTGGCTAACTTCGCTACGATCGGAGCCGCACCCGTTCCTGTTCCGCCGCCCATACCGGTGGTTATAAAAACCATATCGGCGCCCTTGACGGCATTGGCAATTTCTTCTTTGCTCTCTTCGGCCGCCCTTTCGCCGATATCGGGATTTGCACCTGCGCCGTGTCCTTTGGTTATTTTTTCGCCTATCGGTATTTTATGTGACGCGGTGGACTGAAGCAGCGCCTGCTTGTCCGTATTTATCGCTATAAATTCCACACCTTTGATATTCGTTGCAATCATACGGTTTACGGCATTGTTGCCGCCCCCGCCGACGCCGACGACTTTGATATTGACGCCGCTTTCGAAGTTTTCCTCAAGCTCAAATGACATATACTGTTCCTCCAAATCTATTATTCCGAATAATAACGCAGATCTTTATGCCTGAAGTCCCGTTCCGAACATAATAACGCTAATTGTAATTATGATATATTTTTTTTCGTTTTTTTGCAACTGTTTTGGTAAAAATTATTTTTTTGTTAACATTTGCCCCGCATATCATCGTTCGGCGGGATTCAGTTCAGTATAACGAACGCCTCGTCGTTTTCCACATTGACGGTTCCCGAGTAATCGCCTTCAAAAGTTTCGATGATGCGCGAAGCGAAATTGATCTTGGCCGCAATCTTTTCGATATTGCCGAACTCGATTTTAAGACGTCCGTCATAGTAGACAAATATGTCGAATTTGTTGCTGAAGTCTATCAGACTGATCCTGCCGGATAATTCGGACCCGAGGAAAGTGGAAAGCATTTCCTCCGCATAGGTCAGATACCCGCTGTTTTCGAATTCTATGCGTTTCCCGACGACCGCATACACGATGCGCTGCGTGTTCAGTTTTATGATATCCGGTTCACGGAGCAGAAGGTCCGCCGCGTCCTCCGTTCGTTCCATCACGCGCAGCGAATCCGAAAGAACGAAATATTCGCCGGCGATCTCGAAATAATAGCGCGGTTCGTCTTCCTCGACGATCAGGGCGACGGTTGTGGGTATGCGGCGGTCGACGCGCACATTGCGGATATACGGGTTATAGGCGATCACCGACCGTTCAATGGCCGCTTTGTCAAGCTCATACAGGTTCTGTCCCGGTCTGATACCGCTTGCGCTGCGTATCTCTTCTTCGCTGTAAGCGGTCGAGCCCTCGATCAGAACCGTTTTGACTTTAAAAAAGATCGAAACGGAACCCACCGTAAAAACAACGGCTACGGCAGCCGCGAACAGAAGGCTGAAAAGGGTCCTGCGCGACCTTCTTTTGCGGTTCAGTTCACGCAGGCGCACAAAAGCATCGTTTGATACGCGTTCGGCGGCTGTCGGCGGTCCGTTTTTTTCTTCGATGACCGAAGCCGAAAGTATATTCATCTTGAACCGGCGGACGCCGCGCTTTTCGATTGATTTTTCTGCGGCACTCGCTTTTCCCTCCCGGACTGTGTAAGGTGCCGGAGGACGGTCCTCCCGGGAATCAGACATCCGTCAGACAGTTCCGGCCGTTTTACATATTTGTCGGCATAAAATGCATTCAATATATTATTATATCATATTTTTCTGTTAAAAACAAGCGATTTCAAATCGTAATAGATTAAATTATTACAGTCGTTTACCGCGAACGCACCGATTTTTTCCGACATTTCATCCATCCTTTTCCTGTCCGCGAGGAGCGCCCCGATTTCCCGCGTCAGCCTGTCTCCGCTCAGTTCGCGTTCCTCCATCATCAGGGCAGCGCCTTTCCGCGCCAGGGCAGCCGCGTTTTTGACCTGGTGGTTGTTCGTCACATTGGGGGAAGGGATCAGTATGCACGGCTTTTTCAGCGTCGCGAGTTCGGACAGCGTGACAGCCCCCGCACGGTTGATCACGAGGTCGGCCGCCGCCATGAGAAGCGGCATATCGTATATATATTCGGTCAGACGGCAGTTGGGACATCCCGACAGGCCGTATTGTTCATACATCGCTTTTGCCGCTTTGTATTCCAGGGCTCCCGTGGCGTGAATGTGCAGTATGTCGGGCCGGCGCGAGGTAAGATCCCGCATAACGGCCAGCATTTCCCTGTTGACTCGTTCGGCGCCCATGCTGCCGCCGCAGGAAAGGAGCATCAGCGGATACACGGCGTCCTGTCCCAGCGCTTCTTTGGCCTCCCTGTGGGACAGAACCGAAAAAGCGCCCCGCAGCGGATTGCCCACCCTGATGGCTTTTTCGGGGTATTTCAGATGCATCAGGGTCTCTTCGAAATTGATATAAATGCGGTCGACGGTTTTTTCAAGCATTCTGACGGCTACGCCCGGCACCGCGTTGGACTCGTGCAGCGCCGTCGGGATATTCAGCCCGGCGGCGGCACGTATCACGGGCCAGCAGGCATATCCGCCGGTCCCGACCGCAATATCGGGCTTTAATCCGAGGAGCAGTTTTTTGGCTTTTGCGGGTGAAGTGAGTACAAGATAAGCGGTTTTCAGATTGGACGGGGAAAGGCTGCGCCGTATGCCCTGTATTTCCACATGATAAAGAGGATATCCCGCGGCAGGCACCAGCCTGTTTTCGATCCCCCGGCTTGTCCCGACAAAAGAGATTTCGGACCCCGGTTCTTTTTCCGATATGGTGCCGGCTATGGCAAGGGCGGGATTCACGTGACCGCCGGTTCCTCCGCCCGACATGACTGCTTTCAAGAGGCCACCTTCGTTTCATAGGAATATCGAGAAATGGAAAGAACAATACCCATCTCCCCGAGCAGCATCGCGAGAGCCGTGCCCCCGTAGCTGAAGAACGGAAGGGCTATTCCGGTGTTGGGTATCATTGCGGTGACCACCGCCATATTCAGTATCGCCTGAACGGCGACTTTTCCCACGATCCCGACCACCACAAGGGATGAGAACGTGTCGGGAGCGCGCAGCGCTATCATAAGGCCCCGCCATATAAAGAGGATAAAGAGCAGTATGACCATGATGGCGCCGACAAATCCGAGCTCCTCGCAGATGATCGAAAAAATAAAGTCGTTCTGCGGTTCGGAAACAAACAGATGCTTCTGCCGGCTGTTGCCCAGCCCTACGCCGAAGAACCCGCCGGACCCCACCGCGATCAGACCCTGCAGGGTCTGCCAGACCTCGTTCTGCGTCGAGTATTCAGTCGGATTCAGCCATACATCCATCCGTAAACGCGCATAGGACGATACGGATATCGCCAGTCCGGAGAAAACAGCCGCTCCGGCTCCGGCTATAGCGAACCATATTTTACGCGCGCCCCCCGCGAAAATGACGATCATACCGATCAGGAACATGATGATCATACCGGAGAAATGGTTTTCGATCGCGATCAGTGCGCACACAAAGCCGATCACGCCCACCGGCATAAAAACGCCGTAAGTCGACGAACGCCGGAAGTCGCTGTAGTCGGTGATATATTTCTGATAGCGTGTAAAGTACCAGGCCAGAAACAGCACGATGGCAAGTTTCATAATTTCGGACGGCTGGAAGCGCATGCCCGCTATGACGATCCAGCGCCGCGCGATCCCCTTGCCTACGCCGATAAAAGGCGTCAGAAAAAGAAGCGCCGTAACGATCCCGAAGAACGGGAGCGTGACTTTCCTGATCCAGCGGTAGTCGAAGAAAACGGCCAGAAACATGGCTCCGAGTCCGAGTCCGCCGAAAAGCAGCTGACGTTTGATAAAATAATAGCTGTCGCCGTATTTATGCAGCCCGTATGCATAACTTGCGCTGAAGACCATCACCGACCCGAAACACAGGAGGAGTATGATGATGACCAGCATCGGGCGGTCGACGCCCGCCCTGACGCGGACGATGTCCGTCGGCTTGATAAAGTCGGCCGACCGCTTTTTCTGCTTTTTCGGCGGAGCATCGGTTCCCGGCCGCTGCGGAGTCGGCCGTCTTTCATCCTGTAATCTGCGAGCGTTCATTTCATACCCTTTTATCGTTTATTATGTCGGCTGTTCCTACAGCCCGAAAAACGCCGCGATGCACATGACGGCCGTCACGGCGCCGAAGACCGAAACGATCTTCCGTTCGCTCCATCCGCATTTTTCAAAATGGTGATGGATCGGAGCCATTTTGAAAAAGCGTTTCCCGTGTGTCATCTTAAAATACACGACCTGAATCATGACCGAAGCGGTCTCGATGATATAGATAAGGCCTGCGACCAGGATAATGGCCGGCTTATTGAGCATGAAAGCCATGCCTGCCGCCAGTCCCCCGAGAAACAGGGAACCCGTATCCCCCATAAACACGCGCGCGGGATAAAAATTATAGACGAGGAACCCGAGGCATATCCCCGCGGTCATGGAAGAAAGAAAAACCGTTTCCCAGGCTCCGGCAAGGAGCGAGACCGCCGTGAAAAACACGGCGACGATGCCTGTGACCGTCCCCGCAAGCCCGTCGATCCCGTCGGTCAGATTGACGCTGTTTACGATTCCCGTCAGCAGGACAACGGCGGGAATATAGTATAAAAGACCGAGTTCCACCGAAACAGACGCAAACGGTATATAAAAAGCCGTGTCAAGAAAACCGAGGAGTTCCATCGACAGCAGATAACCGGCGGCTACGATCAGCTGAAGCAGGTACTTCTGACCCGCTCTCAGTCCTTCGTTCTGCTTTTTTATGAATTTGACATAATCGTCGAGAAATCCGATCAGGCCGTTGAGATAAGCCATGGCAAGCGTCAGAGCAAGCTTAAGCACTGTTCCGGTGCCGTCGTACAGCATATATCCCAGTGATCCGGCTGTCAGGATAACGGGAACCGAGGCGATAACAAAGCTGAGCCCTCCCATGGTGGGGGTCCCTTCTTTGGATTTATGCCAGCGGGGTCCCACTTCCAGTATTTTCTGCCCCATTTTGTGGCTTTTAAGCTTCGGGATGAGTATTCTGAGCACTCCGGCCGTCAGCACGACGGACAGCAGAAGCGTCAGGATAGAAAACGCGTAAAGCGGCATAATAGTTGGTTCTCCGATATTCTTATTGTGATTACGCGGGATCAGCGTCCGAAGACGGCCGAGACAACGCGTTCAAGCTGCACCGCCCGGCTGGCTTTGAACAATATGCTGTCGCCTTCGCGAAGCATGTCTTTGAGTGCGGCGGCAAGGGGCAGGGGGTCGGATATTTCATCAAAGCGGTATACGGCGTCCGGATCCATTCCGGCTTTCACCGCGCCTTCCGCGATCATCGCGGCTTCGCGGCCGAACGTGAAGAGCAGACCGACGCCGGCCTGAGCGGCCAGTTTTCCCACTCCGGCATGCAGCGTTTCCGACCACGGACCCAGTTCGCGCATATCTCCGAGGACGGCCGCGCTGCGGCCTCCGCTGTGCCGGGACAGGGACCCGAGTACGGCCAGCGATGAAGCCATGGATTCGGGCGCGGCATTATAGCAGTCTTCTATCACGGTCATGCCGTCCGCCTGATAGATATTCTGCCTCATGCCGGTATTTTTAAACTTCAGCAGTCCCCTGCGGATCTCATCTTCACCGAGTCCGAGCGCAAGCCCCACACCGAAAGCAACGGCTGCGTTGTAAATATTGTGTTTTCCGGCGGCCGGGATCTCAATATCGCGGATCCCTGCGCCGAACGCGTTCAGGCCGAACCTGCTGCCGTCCGGCGCGGTCTTTTCTTCGCAGATCATAATATCGGCCCGGGTGTTCTCAAAAGCCGTATATACGGCGCCGGGGACGCCGGCCAGAAGCGGTTCGTCGCCGTTGAGAAACAGCCTGCCGCCCGGGCGCAGCCCGTCGGTGATCTCCATTTTGGCGTCGCGTATGTTTTCTCTCGAACCCAGGTATCCGATGTGGGAAGTGCCGATGTTTGTAATGACCGCGATATCCGGTTCGGCGATGCGCGACAGGCGGGATATTTCGCCGCGCCCGCTCATGCCGAATTCCAGCACGGCAGCACCGTGCATCCGGGTCAGCTGCAGCAGCGTGAGCGGCAGTCCTATTTCGTTGTTGAAATTGCCTTCGGTTTTGTGTGTGCCGTATTTTTCACTTAATACGAAATAAATGAACTGCTTGGTCGTCGTCTTGCCCACGCTGCCGGTGACCGCAGCCGCAACGGGATTCATACGCCGGCGGTGAGCGTTTGCCAGCGCTCCCAGCGCGGCTGTCGTGTCTTCGGTGAAAACCGACGCCGTTCCCGGTTCCGCAGGTCCGCGCCGCGAGGTCAGACAGCAGGCCGCGCCGTTCTTTACCGCTTCCGCGATAAAATCGTTCCCGTCAAACCGCTCTCCGCGTATGGCAACAAACAGGCCGCCGCTGTTTTTATCCCGCGAATCGAGGGTCAGCTGCCCCGCGGGCACGGCCATGCTGCCGGTGAGGATCCCGCCGGTATGTTTCGCAATTTCTTCCGCGGTAAAACCGCCTTCGACTGTATAGATCATTTCATGCTTTTTCTTTCCCGACCGAAATTAAGAATGAGTTCCCGGGCATCATCCGTCCGAATCCCCGATATGGCGCATCGTGACCTTGATCACAGCGCCGTATTCGACGCTGGCCCCCGCCGCCGGTTCCTGCGATATGACCACCGCGCCTTCGCCGGCCGTAACATTGGCAGTCCCCTCGACGAGGATATTCAGACCGAGATTCGTGATCTCGTTGGTCGCCTGATAGGCGGTCCTTCCGATCACGTCGGGCACGGTCACAAATTCATCGGGCTGGGCCGCGCCGGAATAGAGCATGACCTCGGCGGTTTTTATATTGATCGAACTTCCGCCCGACGGCACCTGAAAGGTGACTGTCTCGCCTTCTCCCTTTACCCTGAAATCGATCCCGCGGTTGGTCAGATCCCTCGTAACCTCCGTGATCGTAAGGCCGACGTAATTGCGGAGCGTGGCCGTCAGGTTGGCCTGCTCCTCCGGCGTATAATTGGGCTGGATCCCGATATAGGGAAGCGCCCGGCTTAAAAACGAACCGACATAGGGAGCGGCTACATAGCTGCCGAAAATATTCTCGCCCTGGGGCTGGTCGACCATGATGATCACGGCGATCTGCGGGTCGTCGGCCGGCGCGTAGCCCACACAGGAGCCGACGCGGAGATAGCTTTCGCCCTCTTCGTTCAGAATGTCGCGGACCTCGGAAGTACCCGTTTTGGCCGCTATTTTATAACCTGCGATATACGCGTTCTTCGCGCCGCCGTCGGTCGAAACGCCCTGTTCGAGCACGGCGGTCACCTGCCTGCATACCTCCGTGCTGACGACCTGACGCTTCACGCTGCTGCCGGCTGAATAGACGATGTTGCCCTTGTCGTCGATGATCTGCGAAACGACATGGGGAGTGACCAGATAACCGCCGTTTGCGACAGCCGCTATGGCGGTCAGCTGCTGCATGGGCGTCACTTTGAAAGTCTGCCCGAAAGAGTAGACGGCAAGTTCGACGGTTTTGAAATTATCGAAGCTGCTGTATATGGAACCGGCTTCGCCGGGCAGGTCGATGCCCGTCTTTTCCGTATAGCCGAACGCTTCGAAATAATTATAGAACATAGCGTTCCCCACCCGTTCCGCGGTCATCATCATGGTCGGATTGCAGGACTGCTGAAGCCCGCGGGTGAAATTCAGGTCGCCGTGACCGAATTGCCGGTGGCAGGCGATAGGTATACCGGATACATAGTGTATGCCGGTGCATCGGAATTCGTCGTCCCAGGAAACGGCTTTTTCCTCTATCGCCATGGCGGCGGTTATCACTTTAAAAGTGGATCCCGGTTCATACAGATAGGAGACGGCCTTGTTGTTCCACATTTTATACAGCTGCGTCATGTATTCGGTGTTGTACTGTTCGCTGTCCGGCACAAGATTCAGGGCATTGAAGAGTTCCTGATCGTATGCGTCGAGCGT
Source organism: uncultured Lachnospiraceae bacterium (assembly GCA_964628455.1). GTDB lineage: Bacteria > Bacillota > Clostridia > Oscillospirales > CAG-272 > JAQVWU01. Next base: position 3,513 of record CAZVPD010000031.1, on the reverse strand, counting down.
GTACGGCGTGTTCAGGTCGAAATCGGGATAGGTCGCCATCGCGAGT
>CAZVPD010000031.1:0-3457 GCA_964628455.1 uncultured Lachnospiraceae bacterium | reverse complement strand
ATGCCGGTCACCCGGTTCTGAGCCCGGCTGTCGGAAAATGTCTTTTTGAGTTCGTCTTCGAGCATATTCTGAATAGCCGAATCAAGCGTTGTGATCAGGTCCGATCCGTTTCGGGTCTCGATATACGACTCGTATTTCGCCGTCAGATTCTGTCCCGATGCGTCCCTGGCGGTAATGTAGCTCCCCGGCACTCCGGTCATATAGGTGTTATAATAAAGTTCCAGCCCCAGAAGCCCGCCGTCGGTTCCCACAAAGCCGAGGACATGGGATGCCAGACTTCCGAACGGATAAGTCCGCATCGTGGACGCTTCGAGATGGATCTGTTTTTCCAGTCCGTTCTCCGAGATCAACGCGCGGACAAGTTCCGCTTTTTCTTCGGACACGTTTTTGCCGGCCGTACGGTCGGCATATTTCAATCCCTCATCGTTCAGCTTCTGGGTGCTGTCGTATATGTCCTGATATTCCGTTCCGAGCAGTTTTGACAGTTCCGCGGAAATAAAAACCGCCTGATTGTTGTCCGCAATGTCACGCGGCGATATAAAAACGCGGTATACCGTGCTGTTTACGGCGAGTTTTACCCTGTTGCGGTCGTAAATGATGCCGCGTTCGGGTAAAACGGTTGTTTCCGCCTGAATGTTGTCGATCACCTGGCTCTGATAATAATCATAAGAAGCAACCTGAAGATAAAACAGGCGGAATACGATAGCCGCGCACGCGGCCATGCAGACGGCGATCAGAAAAAAGCTTCTGCCGGGAATAAATTTGTTTTTTTTGGACTTTGCGGGCATGTCTTACCTCCGGTTATTCACTGCGTTCTCCTGTGCCTGACGGATTTTTCAGCTGATATATTCCCAGAATACCGTTATTTTTTCTTTTGCCGTTTTAAACAGGGCCTGCAGAAAGCCGTTCTTTTCGGCGGCGCCGGCGTCCCCGCCTGCCACAAGCTCTATTTTATCCTCATTTTCGATGTTGACATAATGGCGGGCGAGCTGGTCGCTTTTCACCATGCCCAGTTCGTTTACCGCATATTCCTCTATATAACCGATATCGTTTTTCTCTTCCAGTTCCTTTTCAAGATCCCTGATCTCCTCTTCAAGGGCACTCAGCTCCGATTTCATGCTGTTTATGGCCCGTCCCCGGTCGCTTATCTGAACCATGTTGAAGATGATGTACATAAAAAGGACCGTGCAGATAAACGACACGGCAATAATCGCCATGGGCAGCGGGACGCGGTCGGGCGAACGGACCGTATGTATGCGCTGTTCGTATTCCAGGATGTCGGCCCTGCGTTTTGCAGCCGCGGCGGCGCGTTCCGCTTCCAGTCTGCGCAGCGCAACGGCACGCCGGGCTGTTTCGTTCCTTCGGCGCCGCAAGGCTTCCGCAGCCTCGCTGCGCTGATAAGACCCCCGGTCCCGACCGGGAGAGCCTTTGCCCGCGGCCGTTTTCGGCGGAGTTCCGCCGATGTCGAATTCATAGGTTTTTTCTGCTCTGATGCCGCCTTTGCTCCGTTTGAGGTTGTAGGTCATTCTCTTCCGCCCTCCCTTCCGTCTGTTATGAAAATAAAATTCAACGATTCATCGGGACCCCTTATACGCGCTCCGCCGTCCGCAGCCTGGCGCTTCTCGAGCGGGGATTGACCGAAATCTCAGCTTCCGAAGGCAGGACCGACTTTCGCCCGACAAGCTTCAGAACAGGTTTTCTGCCGCAAACGCAGACGGGAAATCCGGGCGGACAGACACAGCCTCCGGTCAGTCCGGCGAAGGTCTGCTTGACGATCCTGTCCTCGAGCGAATGGAACGTGATGACGGCGATCCTTCCCCCCGGAACGAGCGAACCGGCAATATCAAGCAGAGCCGGACCGATGGCGTCCAGTTCGCCGTTCACTTCGATGCGTATCGCCTGAAAGGTCCGTTTGGCCGGATGATGCCCCCCTTCGCGGGCTTTGGCGGGTATCGCGCTTTTTATGAGAGAAGAAAGCTCGAGCGTTGTTTTTACGGGTCTGGCAGCCACAATAGCCGAAACGATGCGGGGAGCGTAGCGTTCCTCTCCGTAATCATACAGGATACGCGTGAGTTCGGCAGCGCCGTAGCCGTTGACGACGTCCGACGCGGTCAGGACATCGTCGCGGTTCATGCGCATATCAAGCGGCGCATCCTGCATATAGGAAAAGCCGCGTTCGGGCGTATCCAGCTGATAGGAGGATACGCCGAGGTCCATCAGAACTCCGTCCGGCCTGAGACCCGCGAGTATGGAAAGGATATTCCCGAAATGATCATGAACGACGGAGATCCTGCTGCCGAAGCAGGCGAGTTTTTCCCGGACGGCAGCGACCGCCGCACTGTCCCGGTCGATGGCGATCAGACGGCCGTTTTCTCCGAGCCGGCGGGCGATTTCGAACGAATGGCCTCCCCCGCCGGCCGTACAGTCGGCGTAAAGACCGTCGGGACGGATATCGAGCGCTTCAATGCATTCACCGAGCATGACCGGACGGTGTGAAAAAGTCGGTTCCATCGGCTGTTATACCCGCTGTCCTTTGTTTATTTATATAAATTATACAGGGAACACGTGAAAATTGCAAGCGTCTTCTGTATACCGGATGCGTTTTATCGCACACCTATGATTGTATCAGAATTATTTAAAGATATTTTGTCCGTTCTGTGTTTGGATTGTAAATGGTTCGCCCTTTTTTACGGAACGGGAGGAAAGCGGTTCTTCTCCGAAACAGCAAATGCCCCCGCCATGCGGGAGCACATCCTGCTTTATCCGGTCTCAGTCTTCGGGTGAATACAGCGCGACCCGGTTTTTTTCTTTATCGTAAGCTTCGACAGGCTGCGGCCATTTCATGTTTTTCAGCACCGCTGTCCAGCGCCCGCGCATATCGTCTTCATGCAGCGTCGGCAAAAAACCGAGCGACAGGTAAATGGCGATAGCCGGGATTCGGAAATCATCCGTGGACAGGATCGCTTCGGTAATTCCGTTCGCGATGAAAGCGCCGACGCAGGCGGCGCATACCGCCTTACCGAGTCCGAGCCCCTTTCGGTCGCCGCGTACGGTCACCATGTGCAGAGCTCCGTATCTCCTTGTCCCGTCAAGGCAAGCGGCAGCCGTCCCGACGACTTTCCCGGTCTCTTTTTCAACGGCGCAGAAGATGTATTTCGGGGAAAGGGTGAGCGGGGGACGGATCAGCATGTTCCTGATGAATTCATCGCGCGTCCATTGACTGCCGCCGGTGAGTTCCGTGCTGGTTTCGCACCAGCCCTCGATCATTTCTTCGGTAAGTGAACGGACCTCATATCCTTCCTTCAGCTTTATTTCGGAGGGGGCGGTATTTGTTTCGGGTCTCCATATCATTTCAAGCTGCGACATCGGGTTACCTCTGTGATTTTTATTTTTTATTTTTTAAGACATTCAGAATCGCATCGGGCACATAGCCCTCAAGCGGTTTGCCGTATCTGAT
>CAZVPD010000030.1:21366-26676 GCA_964628455.1 uncultured Lachnospiraceae bacterium | reverse complement strand
ACGGAATGCCGGTCATAACGGTCGGAGATGAAAGATTCACGGCCGTTTATGATAAAATACGCGCATTATTTCCGAAAAACGACATGACGGTCATCGAATACGAAGGAAAGACTTTTATTGACGGCCGCTCTTTATTATGCGGGCAGGTTTTGGCATGCGTGCGTCTGTACCGCAGCATGGAAGATGATTTCGGCATCATTCCGATGCCCAAGTTTGATGATGCTCAGGAAAAACATTACACATATGTCATACCCTATGATATATTTACGGCTTCCGTACCGATCACGGTAAAAGATCCCGATGTGTCGGGTGTCGTGCTTCAGGCGCTGGCTATTCTGTCGGACTATTATGTGACACCCGCTTATTATGACGTCACCATTACCGGAAAAGGATTCCGTGATGAAGAATCGGCCGAAATGCTTGATATCATACTTAAAAGTACCGTATATGACCTTGCGCGTATGTATGACTGGGGAGCATTGGCTTCCGGGCTTCAAAATAATATCATCGCCCAGAAGGATTTCGCGTCTTTTTACGCCAAACGCGAAAAGTCGGTCTATGCGGCACTGGAGAAAACCATCGATGCTTTTTCCGCCAATGTAAACTGACAGGAAAAAATCCGAAATAACCATCTCATCTTAAGGGAAAAGGTGTGCTGTCAATGCCAAATATCGTTTCTTCGGAATTGTTCGGGCATAATTTTGAAATTACGCGTTCGGCTTCTTTCGGAGGCATCAGTGCCGAAATGATAAACAACCGCAAATTCGCGGCAAAAAAGGACGGTCTGCCGTCGGGTTTTTACGTCGTTTCCGAAAACGGCTGCACGGGTCTCGGCCAATCGCAGCCGCAGCTTTATTTTGAAGCGGGAACAGAATATACGGTCCGCATACGTGCGCGCAGCGATACGGAAACCACCGTGAAATACAGGATAAAAAGCAACTATTTCAGGATATTTCATGAAGCGGACCTGAAGCTTGCGCCGGGAGATTTCGTCACTCTTGTCGATACCTTCACCTTTTTTATATCCGAAAATAAAGCAGCTTTTGAAGTGATGTATCCCGAAGGCAGCCGTGTTGAATTTTCATCGTTTTCCCTCAGCCGGTCAGACAGCTTTTTCGGGATGAAACGCCGGGTACTCGATCTGCTTAAAGAATTGAAACCTTCGGTTCTGCGTTTTCCGGGCGGGTGCTACGCCGAATTTTACAACTGGAAGGACGGTCTGCTCGAGCCCGATCTGCGTCCCTGTATCCCGGACGGGGGACTCGGCTTTCTGCTGCCCGACACCTACGGATTCGATACGCATGAAATCGGCACCGATGAATTTATCAAAGCATGCCGGTATGTCAATGCTCAGCCTCAGATCACCGTCCGTCTTTCCGGAAATCATCCGCAGGATGCCGCCGAATGGGTCGAATACTGCAATTCGTCTCCGGAAACAAAATGGGGGTCGGTCCGTACCGCCAGGGGTTATCAAGAACCGCATAAGGTCGGGACCTGGTATATCGGAAATGAACTGTATGCATTCGGCAGGGGAGGGCTGAGCACAGACGCGGTTTATGCGGCGGAAACGAATAACGCATTTGTCGCGGCAATGACGGCGGCCGACCCTCTGATCAAAACTGTCGCGTCGACCTGGGCGGGTGCGGAATGGACCCGCAAATTTCTTGCATCGGGGATAAAATGCGATATGTGTTCGGTACACAACTATCTCGGCGACTTTTACGGAGACATAAAGTCTGTATCGGATATCGAAAAAGTCCTCGATGCACCGATTGCTTTTTTACTGCCGTTTATGGAGAAAACAGCCGCGGAATACGGAGGAAAGGATCTGAGTTTTGACGAATGGAATTACATGTGGGGCAAATGGGGCTCAGCCGTGACCGGTATGTATACGGCGGGCGTGCTGCATATGATGATCACCCATGCCGGACGGCTCGGTCTGAAACAGGCGTGTTACTTTACCCCGCTGAATGAAAGTGCGATCCGCATCATGCCCGGGATGGCCGCCGTTCATGCGGATGGCAAAGTATTCCGGTTATATGCTTTCCACATAGGCGGTGAAGTACTGCTTTCCGATACAATCGAAGGAAAAATCGACAGGCTGATGACGGTCGCGCCCGATAAAAAAAGAACTTGTGTAACTTATATAAACCGTGATGTCCGCAATGCGTATCCGATCCCGCTGCCCGGTTGTGTAAGCGGTCGTCCTGCCGGAGCAATACTTTTGACACCGCATGAAGGGCAGGTCACGGCCGACGACCTTGATGAAATGAGAACGGATACTCTGCCTCCGGAATTACCGCCGATGAGCGTGTGTCTGCTGGAATTTACAAATTAAACGAAAGGTTATGAATTCCGTAGGCGGTTTTCATGACCTTATTTGCAATTTTAATAAATCGTTCCGAGAAAATTTATTCGCCGACGGTAAAATATTATTGCTTTTGTTGCCGATATAGGATATAATGGTAAACGGATTCCGTTTTGCCGGATCTGCGGCAGTAAGATATCACCGATCATATTATATTTTATATCCGCGGAAACAGCCCGCCTAAAAGCTGCGGCTATTTTACATAAAAAACAGGGAGCTTTATAAATGAAAAATGAAGTCATAAAGTGTATCGGCGACAGCCATGTCATTGTCATTGTGAGAAAGCTGAAAGAAGCGTTTCTGATCCCGACGGCCGAAGCTATGTACCGCGGCGGGATCAGGCTGATGGAAATCACTTTTGATCCCGCCGGTATATTTCCGGAGGAAGCAACGCTTCGCCAGATCAAAATGCTCCGCAGCCGTTTCGGCAGCGACATGCATATCGGGGCGGGAACGGTATTGTCTGCGGGACAGGCTGAGGCGGCATATGACGCCGGCGCTTCTTTTATCATATCACCGAATATCGATCCCTCGGTTATCGCCGCGACAAAACGGCTGGGACTGGTGTCCATACCGGGCGCAATGACACCGACGGAAATACTTCAGGCGCATGCGGCAGGAGCCGACCTGGTAAAAATTTTCCCCGCGGCCGAGTTGGGCGTCGAATATTTTCGCGCGGTGCTTGCTCCGCTCAATCATATTAAAGTCATTGCGGTGGGCGGCATAGATGACCGGAACATGAAAGCGTTTCTCGAAGCGGGGGCGGTAGGCGTGGGAGCCGGTTCCTGTATTGTACGCCGTGATGCTATTGCCGAAGGCGAATACAACGAAATCACGCTTCATGCCAGACGTATGACCGAATTGTAAATGGAATAAAAAAAGGGCGGAATTCGTATCCGTCCTTTTTTAATAAATTAGTATTACTTTATTTCTTTATTTCTTTTTTGAGATTGCTAGGCCGGCAAGAGCGATTAAGGAGGACAGCACGAGCACAGCCGAGACATCGCCGGTCTGGACAGCCGGAGCAGTTTCCGCAGCGGGGGAATCGGCTGCGGCGGGGGCTTCCGTTGCCGGAGCTTCTGTTTCCACGACGGGAGCGGCTCCCAGTGTGACATATGCGCCGCCGTCATAGATATCATTCATCAGTCCCTGACCGTATTGAACAATAACGGGGGGATCCATAACGACGATATAATTGAATGTAAACACATGTCCTTCGGTAAATTCGATCTTGCCTGTGCGGTCAAGCTGTGACCAGGGAAGAGCTACTTCATAATAGGTGGTTTTTTTGGAGTCATCGCGGACGACCATAAAATCAAAAGGACATTCGGGATATATCGCTTTGTCAACCGAATTGTCTTTGGCGTCTTCCGGAACCGATGCGGTATATTTCCACTCCTGAGTGCCGTCCGCGGAAAAGTTTACGGCAAGCTGTATCTGACTGTTGATATCGAAAACTTCGGGCAGACCGGAAAGGATGGCGAGATACATGCACGAACCGCTTGCGCTGACGTAGGGGTCGTTCACAGGCTCGTAAACGTCATGAACCGCTTCGATATAGACATACAGAAAACTATCGTCATAGGTGATATAAGTGGACCCCACGCCCAGGTGGTCAACGTCACTGGTGTCGACGAATTCCGCCGAATCATAAAAATCGTGCAGTTTTACATAACTGTCATCGATTTTAGCGTCGATAACGGGAGGAGTGTTCGTTTTCGGCATGGTAAAATTATCCCAGGCGGAAACCGGCATTAAAAACAAAGCGGCAAGAAAAGCAACCAGACAAACCGTAAAAAATCTTTTTTTCATGTCCATACCCCTTTTATTTTTTTAAGAACAGATTAGTTATATCACTTATATGAACAAATGTCAAGAATTATTTCTCATATTCTTTATAATTTTTTCATAAAATCATACAGGCAGGTTGTATTCATTTCGATAGTTCCGCCTGCTTTTCTATTGACACGGCAATATTTATATGTTACTATTTGTTTGAGAAACAGACTGCCGGGGGCAGCCGTATTTTAAAGGGGGCGGGTGCCTGTGCCGTATAAATCGGAAATACGCATTGCGGGAGGGGTGCCGACACTCTATATCGACGGCCGGCCGTTTCCCGCGGCGGCTTATATGAGTTACCTGGACGAACGTGCGGATTATAACCGCTTTGCGGAGGCCGGTTATAAGATTTTCACGTTCCCCGTCTATTTTGCGGGGCGAACCATCAATGTTCTGACAGATATCTCGCCATTCCGCCGCGGAATTTATGATTCGGAGGAAAATCCGGATTATACCGAGGTGGACCGTGAGCTGTCTCGGATAGTTCGGGCATATCCCGATGCCTGTATTATCCCGCGCGTCAATATAGCCATGCCTTTGTGGTGGGAGGAACAGAATCCGTCCGAACTCAACCGGCTTGATAACGGCGGAGAGAGATCCTCGTTTCCTTTCTGCCGGGAAAGTTTTTCCTCTTTGATATGGCGTAAAACAGCAGACCGGCTGCTTCGGCAGTTTATCGATCATATCGGAGAAACTCCGTATGCATCAAATATAGCGGGATATCACATAGCCTCCGGCGGAACGGAAGAATGGTTTCATTTCGGCTCGCCTCTGGGCGGTCTCGGGGAATGTGCCGAACGCGGGTATCTGCGTTTTATTTCGGAAAAATATCCCGGCGATGCGGATATGATCAAAGAACTTCCTTCGTTTAAGATCTATAATAACGGAGGAAAACGAATTTCAGACGTCAATATCATCCGGTTTCTCGAATATACCGGTGAAACAGTCGCGGATTCGATCTGTCATTTTGCCGCAGTGGTCAAGTCAAAAACCGACAGACGGCTGATCGTCGGCAGCTTTTACGGTTACACGCTTGAAATTACCGATGCACGATTCGGGACGCATGCTCTCAACCGCCTTTTAAAGTGTCCCGATATAGATTT
>CAZVPD010000030.1:12926-21356 GCA_964628455.1 uncultured Lachnospiraceae bacterium | reverse complement strand
CGGAAGAGCTCCGGGCATCGATCACGCCTGCATGTCGGTGCTGGATTCGATCAAACTGCACGGGAAACTGTTTTTTACCGAAAACGACATCCGAACGTATCTGACGCGGCCTCTCCGTGAATGCCGTCCGGACGCCTGCAGGACCGGAACCTATCAGGGCGGTGTCTGGGAAGGCCCTGCCTCTCCCGAAGTTTCCCTTTGGGTGATCCGGAATTGTTTCGCGCGCAATCTGACCCATGGAACAGGCCAGTGGTGGTTTGACATGTGGGGGGGATGGTATGCGGACGATCCTATCATGGCGGATATGAAAGCCTTTCTCAGGATCTCCGAAGCCGCGCTGCAGGACTCAAACCGCAGCTCGGTTGCCGAGGTCGCGGTGATCGCGTCGGAGGAATCATACCGGTATACAAATCCGCTTGAAGGTTCTGTTTTCAGGCAAAATTATATGAGCAGACTACCGCTGGGGCTTGCCGGCGCGCCGTATGATATATACGACCTGAACGATATGGACAAACTTCCCGAACGGATAAAAATCGTTGTTTTTCTCAATCTTACGGGCTGTGAAGAAACCGCGGCTGCCTTCTGCCGGTCGCATCCGGAAAAAACAGTTCTGTTTACCGGTTCGGAAGGTAGCGACACGCAAAATACCCGTTATTCGGCCGGTCAGCTGACGACAGGCATCCTTCGCGGGACATATAAAGAAGCGGGGGTTCACATATACATCGAAACCGATGACGTGGTTCATGTATGTGAAAATTACATCGCAGTCCATGCCGCGACGGCAGGATTAAAAACACTCTGTCTGAAAAAAAGATCGAATATACTCCCTTTGCTGCCCGAAACGCCCGCTTTTACGGATATAATCATACGTTTTGATTCCATGCTGTATGAAACAAGGATTTTCCGGATCGACCCGGCCGGATGAAAAAACCGGAGAAACAACCGCTTCGGAAATGAGAAACAAAAACAAACAAGAGTCGGATCAGAAATGAAAAACAAAAATACCATCAGGCGGCTGTTGATTTTTACCGGTCCCTATCGGCTGCTTATCATTCTGTCTTTTGTCTGTGCCGCGGCAAATGTCGTTATTATGCTTTCGGTCCCCGTGACGATAGGCGGAGCGGTCGACAGGATCGCCGGAGCAGGGCAGGTTGATTTCGGCGCGCTTCCCTTGTATATGGGAAGGCTTGCGGCAGCCGCGTCGGGAGCAGCCCTGATGCAGTGGCTGACCGTATACCTCGGAAGTTCGGTGACCGTAAAAACGATTCGGGACCTGAGAGTACGGCTTTTTAACAAGGTGACAACCCTGCCCGTGCGGATTCTCGACGGCATACCTCACGGGAAATTGGTAAATTCGGTGACCAATGACGTTGATACCGTGTCGGACGGCCTTTTAACCGCAGCCACCCAGCTTTTTTCCGGTCTTTGTTTTATTTTCGGAACATTGCTTTTTATGGCGTCGATCAATCTGTATATAACGGCGGCTGTTGTTTTTCTGACGCCCCTGTCTCTGATAACGGCGGGATTCATATCAAAGCATTCATACAGGCACTTCCGCGATCAAATGACGGCTCAGGGGGAACTGGCTTCGCATGCGGACGCGCTTTTATCCTGCAGGGAAACGCTGAAAGCATATAATTACGAAGAAAATGCCCGTGAAATGATCGGCAGCGCGAACAACAGACTGGCTGTCTGCGGGTTACGCGCCCAGTTCTGGTCGGCAATGACCAATCCTTCCACAAGGTTTGTCAACGCGCTGGTTTATGCCGCTGCCGGAATTTCCGGAGCTTTGTTCGCTGTTTCAGGCGATATAAGCGTCGGGCAGATCACAACTTTTCTTATTTACGCAGGTCAGTATACAAAACCTTTCAATGAAATAAGCGGAATTATCGCGCAGCTCCAGTCCGCCGCCGCCGCTGCAGCCCGGATATTTGAAATAATTGATTTGCCCGACGAAACCGAAGAAGATGAACTTCGGCTGCCCGATCCTGTAACGGGAAATATAGAATTCCGGGGCGTTGATTTTTCGTATTCGGGCGGAAATCCTTTGATCAGAGATTATCACCTTTCGGTTAAAAAAGGCAGCCGGGTCGCCATAGTGGGACCGACCGGGAGCGGCAAGACGACCGTTATCAATCTGCTCATGCGTTTTCTGGATACCGACAGCGGAACGATCGAACTGGACGGCACCGATATCACCCGGGTGCCGAGGAAAATATTAAGAAAGCATTTTGGTATGGTTCTGCAGGATTCATGGCTGTTCGCCGGAACGATACGCGAAAATATAGCGTATGGCAAACCGGATGCAACCGACGCGGAAATAGAAAAAGCCGCAGGATATTCCCATGCCGGCGGATTCATTTCACAGCTGCCTGACGGATACGGCACATACATATCCGACCATAACGTACTGTCCTTCGGACAGACACAGCTTATATGTATAGCCCGTGTTATGCTGGCGGATCCCCCCATCCTGATACTGGATGAGGCCACTTCGGGTATAGATGCCCGGACCGAACTGCAGGTGCAAAAAGCGCTTTCCGTTCTGATGCACGGAAAAACATCCGTTACCGTCGCACACCGCCTGTCTACCGTGATCAATGCCGATGACATCGTAGTCATGCACGGCGGGAGAATCGCGGAAAGAGGGAATCATAGGGAACTAATCGAAAAGGATGGCATTTATGCCGGTCTGTACCGCGTCATGGAAGAATAATATTTTGTTTTTTGTGATCCAATAAATTTATAAAGAATCAGAGGTATTTATGACGTCGACCGAACGTGTGAGAAGAACGATCAAAGGTGAAAAAACCGACCGGGTTCCGATATACGGGTGGGTATCGGGAAATCTGAGCAATGAAATAAGCGCCGTATACGGCTCTGTTGAAGCATTTGAAGACAAATACGAATTTGACGCCGCCCATCTTTTCGGCGGTCCTGGACCGTTTGACGGAGCGGCGTTTGAACGCGTCCGCCAAAGCGGTGAGGAACTGACCCCGGACATTCTGCTTGATATTCCGCTTCTTTCGGCGGATAATGCAGCGGATTACGCAGGCGTCACAGCCGCCCTGAACCACCATAAACTGCGCGGACGCTTCTGCTATATGCAGACACCGGGTTTTTTCGAATGTTATAACGGAGCTTTCGGCATCGAAAACCACCTTTGTTATCTGGCGGAATATAAAACGGAAATATCGGAGCTCTATCGCCGTCAGGCGGTATGGAACCGCAGATTTGCAGACAACTGTCTGGACCTGGGAGTGGATATGATACATATCTCCGATGACTGGGGGGCGCAGAACAGCCTGCTTTTCAGCCCCGTGCTGTGGCGTGAAATCATTTACCCCAATATGAAAACGGTGGTCGACGCTGTAAAGGGCAGGGGCGGTTTCGTGAGCCTGCACTCGGACGGCTGTGTTGCGGCTGTTGCCGACGGAATTGCCGACCTCGGCTTCGACGTGTTCCATCCCTGGCAGGAAACCGCCGGAATGTCCTATGATTTATATCTGCGGCGATACGCCGACCGGTTTGCGATACTCGGCGGAGTCTGCATTCAGTCGACCTTGGGCTTCGGGAATTTTGTCCGTCTGGAGAGTGAGCTGCGGCGGGTATTCGGTCTTTTGCGCGGCAAACGCTGGATATGCTGCACGACGCATTTTGTACAGAATCACTGCACGATAGAAGAACTTGCTTTTGCGTATGATCTGATATACAGGCTGGCAAGAGAATAAACACGGCCGCACAAACAGACGGATCCGTTTTCTCCGCGCGTTGAATTCCTGCTTCGGATACCGCCGCAAATTCCGCTGCGGAACTTGCTTTGGGAATTTAACGATTATACAATAGTAATATTAAGAGACGGAATGGCTTGACAATCAATTATTCTTGTGTTAATATATTGGCGTACAATGGATTGTATGCGGCCGGTTAAATGATTTTTTCGCCGGGAAACATGCCTGAAAATGAAATAACAGGGGTATAAAAATGAATAAATTGCGGATTTTTGTATCGGTCTCGTCAATTATATCGCTTATGCTGTCCGTTTTTATAGTTACGGCCTGTGCCGGTCCGGAAGAAAACACTGCCGGTACTGTTTCGGCGGAAATCGAATCGGTATCCGAGGAAACGGAAATCCCGGATAATCTGCCGGAAAACGATTACGGCGGATATACATTTACCATTATGACATACTCGCCGGCTACTTATTACATCGAAGAACAGACGGGTGAAATTGTCGATGATGCGATTTTTACCCGAAATCAGCGTGTTGAGGAACGCTTCGGTGTTGTGGTTGCCGTGAATACTCAGCCGGGCATCGCAGAACTCAATTCCGCTGCAGTTGCCTCTGTGCTGGCCGGAGAAGATGCGTATGACATCATCATCCCTCATCAGATCCAAAGCGGACCGGGATTTATCAATCAGCACATCATTGCCGACTGGAACAATATACCGTTTGTCGATACGGAAAAGCCATGGTGGAATCAGACCATCAATGAAACAATAAATATATTGGGAAAACAATTTTATCTTGCCGGAAGCATCACGATCCCTTCTCCGTTCTGTCTTTTCTTTAACAAACAATACGTCGGAGATTATAATTTTGAGAATATCTATACGACAGTAAACGAAGGACGCTGGACACTCGACTACATGACGGCGGCGGCGCGCTCTGTCTCTTCGGATTTGGACGGCGACGGCAAGTTTACGGTCAGCGACCGGTACGGTATTTCTTTTAACAACGATAATCAGACGTTAAATTTCATGTACGGCTGCAACCAGCTTTCCGTTGTTATTAACGACGAGGGATATCCCGAAATAAACGTCGACAACGATAAGATGCTTACAATAATAGACAAGATGTATGACCTTATATATGAGGACAATACGACCTGGTACACCACATACAGCACTCAGGCCGAAGCGCATAATATGTTCCGGGCAGGCAATGTTTTTTTGCTCGGAAACGGCGTTTGGGGGGCCAAAGAAATGCGCGACGCGGAAATCGATTTCGGCATTATTCCGTATCCGAAATATGACGAGGCGCAGGAAGGATATCACGCGCACGTCGATGCCTGGAACGGAATGCTGTGTGTTCCCATCACCGCAGGGGACACGGAACGCACCGGAATCATCACCGAGGCGCTGGCGGCTTATACGTATAAAATCGTGACCCCCGTCTATTATGAAGTCGCACTGACGTCCAAATACCTTCGCGATGAAGAATCGGTCGCCATGCTCGATTATATATTCGACGGGATCCTATACGATTTCGGATATATCTTCGATTCCTGGAAAGGTACGACCTGGACGCTTCCCAACCTTATGACCCAGAAAAAAACCGACTTTGCATCCTATTTTGCCTCAAAAGAGAAAGGTATTCTGAAGCATTATGAACAGCTGTATGAATCCGTTCTCGCATATGACGAATAGGTTGCCGCACCGGTGAACAGGTGTTTCAAAAAATTTATATAAAATCAAATATCGGAGGATGAATTCATGAACAAATCATTCAGAGCAATCGCATTGATCTTAACTTTTATTATGCTGGGCGCGCTTCTCGGCGGCTGCGCAACCACACCCACGGTCGATAAAATAAAAACCGACGGTAAGATCGTAATGCTGACAAACGCGGCTTTCCCCCCGTTTGAATATACATCGGGCGGCGAAGTTGTCGGTGTTGATATTGATATAGCCAGAGCTATTGCGGCGGACCTCGGCGTCGAACTGGAAATACAGGATATGGCTTTTGAGGGTATCATTAACGCGATCAAATCGGGAAAAGGTTCTATCGGCGTCGCAGGAATGTCCATTACCGAAGACAGGCAGAAAAACGTTGACTTTTCAATCGAATATGTGAAATCCAAGCTGTTTGTACTTGTAGCCGCATCCGAAACCGAAATCACTACTCCCGACAATCTTACCGGCATGACGATCGGCGTACAGACAGGAACCACATCCGATGTTTTTGCTTCGGGTGTTGAAGGCGCCGAAATATCCCGTTACGGGAACTTCCTCGACGCAGCGACCGCTTTAAAGAGCGGGAAGGTACGCGCCATCGTTGTTGATGAACTGACTTCCGATGAAATTCTGGCCGCCAATACCGACCTTATCCGGCTTGCGGATCCGCTTGCCGAAGAGGCATATGCGATATGCGTACAAAAAGGGAACGCTACTCTGCTTGAAGCGGTAAACGCCACACTCACACGACTTCTCGACGAAGGCAAGATAGATGAGTTTATATTCAATCATTCCACGGCACAGGGATAAAAATCAATCACCTATAAATTATGGGCGGGTCAATACCCGCCCATGTTAATATTTTGCAGAACGGATGAATCCGCATGTTTATATTGGATGGGATCTACGGCTTTTTCGTCGCTTTCAAAAATCAGTTTTACAATACGATGATCGTGGACGACCGGTGGATGATGCTTGTTGCCGGTTTGAAAAACACGCTGGTCATCGCTTTTTTCTCCCTGCTGATCGGTGTCGCGATCGGTACGTTTGTCGCCATTATCAAAGTCATGGCGGTTATGAACAGAAAATCCAAACTGCTGCGCTTTCTGAATTTTGTATGCAACGTCTATATCAACATCATCCGCGGCACGCCTGTTGTGGTGCAGCTGCTGATTATGTATTTTATTGTTTTCGTTTCCGTGACAAATGCGATTTTCATCGCGATCATATCTTTCGGACTGAATTCCGGGGCATATGTCGCCGAAATCATGCGTGCAGGCATACTGGCGGTTGACAAAGGGCAGACGGAAGCCGGACGTTCACTCGGTCTGTCCGGAGCGCAGACAATGAAGTCGATCATCCTCCCACAGGCGATAAAAAACATCCTGCCCGCTCTGGCCAACGAGTTTATCACGCTGCTGAAGGAAACTTCGATCGCAGGTTATGTAGCGATACAGGATTTAACCAAGGCCGGCGACCGCATCCGTTTTTCCACATATGATTCCTTCATCCCCTTGATCGTTGTTGCCCTGATCTACCTCATCATTGTACTGGGACTGACCTGGGCCATCGGAAAATTCGAGAGGAGGCTGGCAAAAAGTGATAACCGTTAAAAAATTAAACAAAAAATTCGGCGAAAACCATGTGCTTCGCGATATCGACGAAACAATAACAAAAGGCGAAAAAGTTGTCATCATAGGTCCGTCCGGAAGCGGGAAAAGCACTTTCCTCCGTTCCCTCAACCTCCTTGAAATACCCACGTCCGGGGAAATATGGTTCGAAAACGAATGTATTACCCTCCCCGGTTATGACACAGACCGGATCCGCAGGAAAATGGGGATGGTTTTTCAGCATTTTAACTTGTTTCCGCATCTCAGTATTATGAAAAACATCACGCTTGCCCCCGTCATGTTAAAACTGATGTCTCAGGAAGAGGCGAACGAACAGGCTCTGCGCCTCCTTCGGCGCGTTTCGCTTGAAGAAAAAGCGGACGCTTATCCGTCAAGCCTTTCGGGCGGACAAAAACAGAGAATTGCGATTGTACGCTCGCTTGCGATGAATCCCGATGTCATGCTGTTTGATGAACCTACTTCGGCGCTCGATCCCGAAATGGTCGGCGAAGTATTAGACGTTATGCGCGAACTTGCGGAAGACGGCATGACGATGATCGTTGTCACCCATGAAATGGGATTTGCCCGCGAAGTCGGAACGCGTATATTGCTGATGGATGCCGGAAAAATCATCGAACAGAACACTCCCCGTGAATTTTTCGGCGAACCGAAAAATCCGAGGACGATCGAGTTTCTCTCCAAAGTATTGAAATAAATTTTAAAATATTTTCCGGTATACTCGATCGACAAATCGAACAAAACATTGCCGCCGGCATGCATTTGTTTTTGCAGACCGGCGGGAATTTTTTAAATTTTTGCACTTAACAATAAATACATAATATATGTTAAAATAATTAAAATATGTGTGTTATAATAAAAGCAATATTTATTCTTTGAACGTTAAATGTTTCATATTACACTGATTATGCTTTATTTTACGGGCATATACGGCTGATCGTCAGAGCGAAGGGGACTCGTCGGAAAGGGAATGCTTCGCTGTATAAAGCTTTATATGGCAGTTTACATCACAGGCACGTGACGGTATCCTGTTCTCCGGACAGATCGATACCCGAAATCATGATGTCTGTATTATCTCACCACAGAATTGCGGAACGAAAACCGTTTTACGGAACAGCGCAAGGATTGTGTTGGAAAAATAAGGGATAAAAGGCTTGTATTCGACAGGCTTTGTTTTTGTGCGCCGAAACGATCGGTTCTGAACAATCAAATTTAAATAATACGAAAACAATATATAAATAAAGAAAAATCGAAAGGGACAGTATGGCGAAAAATAAAAACAATCCGAAGTTAAAAATCATTCTTTTAGGCGGTCTGAATGAAATAGGAAAAAATCTGACGGTGA
>CAZVPD010000030.1:0-12916 GCA_964628455.1 uncultured Lachnospiraceae bacterium | reverse complement strand
GATCGAATATGAAAACGATATAATCGTGGTGGACTGCGGTCTCGGTTTCCCCGATGACGAAATGCCGGGAATCGATCTGGTGATTCCGGACATCACGTATCTTGAAAAGAACAGCGATAAAATACGCGGCATCGTCCTTACCCACGGACATGAAGACCACATCGGCGCGCTCCCTTATGTATTGCGCACCATCAATGCGCCTGTTTACGGCACAAGACTGACGATCGGGATCCTGTCAAACAAACTGACCGAACATACTTTTACAAAAAAACCCGTTTTAAACAACGTCAGCGCGGGTGATACGATAAAACTCGGTGTGTTTTCCGTGGAATTTATTCATGTCAATCATTCGATTGCCGACGCCTGCGCTCTTGCAATTAAAACGCCTGTCGGCATGATCGTTCATTCCGGTGACTTTAAAATCGATCTGACGCCGATCGACGGTGAAATTATGAATCTGACGCGCTTCGGTGAACTGGGCCGTGAAGGTGTTTTACTGTTAATGTGCGATTCGACCAATGCGGAAAGACCGGGTTATACTCCTTCGGAACGCAAGGTCGGGGAATCTCTCGACAATATATTCATGCGCAACATCGATAAACGGATCATAATAGCCACGTTTTCTTCGAATGTTCATCGTGTCCAGCAAATTATCAATACATCCGCGCAGTATAACCGCAAGGTGGTTATTACCGGGCGCAGCATGATCAACATCATAGGGGCGGCAAGGGAACTGGGTTATATGAATATTCCCGAAGGGGTATTGATCGATGTCAGTGAGATCAACCGCTGGCCGCGGGAACAGATCACCATCGTTACGACCGGCAGCCAGGGTGAACCGATGTCCGCATTGTACAGAATGGCTTTTTCCTATCACAATCAGATTGTGATAGGATCGAACGACCTGATTATCCTGAGCGCATATGCTATTCCCGGAAATGAAAAACTCGTCAACAGAATCATCAACGAGCTGTTTAAAAAAGGAGCTCATGTGTTCCGGGATTCGCTGGTCGACGTGCACGTTTCGGGACACGCATGCCAGGAAGAATTAAAAACCATGCATGCCCTTACACGTCCGAAGTATTTTATGCCCGTACACGGGGAATATAAGCATCTCGTCCAGCATCGCGACCTGGCTTTATATATGGGTATGCCGGAACGGAATATTTTTATTCCGGATCTCGGCAAGACGCTGGAGATAGACGCGGAAGGCGTCCGCTGGGGCTCTTCCGTTCCGTCGGGCCGTGTACTGGTGGACGGCACGGGTGTGGGGGATATCGGGAATATTGTCCTGCGTGACCGGAGGCATCTCGCCCTTGACGGCCTGATTGTTGTCGTAGCAACCGTGGATATCGACGGGATGATGCTGATCAGCGGCCCCGATATCGTTTCACGCGGATTTGTCTATGTAAGGGAATCGGAAGAACTGATGGATCAGATGCGGATTATAGCCCGTGACGCACTAAACGACTGCCTTGAAAACAACATCATAGAGTGGACGCATCTCAAAGCCAAAGTCAAGGATGATTTATCCAAATTTATCTTTGCAAAGACAAAACGCAAACCGATGATTCTGCCGGTTGTCATGAACGTATAAAAATATCTTATTAAGCGCAGCCTTAAGAATCTTAAACAATTCTTAAGGTTGCGCAGTCTTTTATCTTAATATTTGACCTGTTATACTGTATACAGAAGTCAAATACAAAGAAAAGAGATCAACCGATGGAAGCTGTTCGCATGATCAATCTCATCTGTACCGCACTGTTGATACTATGTTATGCCTATCAGTTCTGTTATCTTATCATAGCGATCATAGCGATCAAAAAAAAGCCGGATGATCCGCAGGCCGGCGTTTATCACCGGTATGCGGTTGTCATCGCAGCGAGAAACGAGGAAAAAGTGATCGGTCAACTGATCGAATCGGTCAGGAATCAGTCGTATCCGTCCGAACTGATCGATATATTCGCGGTTGCCGACAACTGTACGGATTCAACAGCCCGGACCGCAGGAAAAGCAGGCGCTTTTGTATGGGAAAGGGAGAACCCGGAGCAGACGGGCAAGGGTTACGCGCTGCAGTATGTTTTTAATAAAATTATGGAAAACCACGGTGACCGGTACG
Source organism: uncultured Lachnospiraceae bacterium (assembly GCA_964628455.1). Lineage (GTDB taxonomy): Bacteria > Bacillota > Clostridia > Oscillospirales > CAG-272 > JAQVWU01. The sequence continues at coordinate 10,797 of CAZVPD010000030.1, read as the reverse complement.
ACGGATTTTTTATTCTCGATGCGGATAATCTGCTTGATGAGAACTATATCTCGGAAATGAATAAAACCTTTTCCGGCGGATACGATGTTGTCACCGGTTACCGGAATTCCAAAAATCCCGGGAGCAGCTGGATTTCCGCAGGTTATGCCCTTCATTTTATGCGTGAATCCGCTCATCTGAACGCACCGAGGATGGATCTTAAAACAACCTGTAAAGTTACCGGCACGGGTTTTCTGATAAGTCGCGAGATCATCCTGCGAAATAGCGGCTGGCGTCATTTTTTATTGACCGAAGACTTCGAATTTACCGTCGACTGTATCCTGCACGGTGATAAAATAGGTTATTGCCGCAATGCTGTTTTTTATGATGAACAGCCTGTATCTTTTAAGCAGTCATGGGATCAGAGACTGCGCTGGGCTAAAGGATACCTTCAGGTTTTTAAAAAATACGGGGGTAATCTCTTCCGCGGAATGTTCGGCCGCGGCAGAAATAAATTCGCATGCTTTGACATGATGATGTCGGTTATCCCGGCTATAATATTAACGGCGGCCGGTCTTCTTCTGAATATCACGACTGCCTGTGCCGCATTGTTCATCGCCGGTCGCCCGGTTTCGGAGGTGATCCTTTCACAGGCGGGCGCTTTAAGCAGAACATATATGATATTTCTCTTCTTGGGTGTTGCAGTTGCCGCAACCCAGTGGGATCATCTGAAATGCGGGAATGTAAAAAAAATCTGCGGGACGTTGATGTTTCCCTTTTTTATGATCTCATATATTCCGATCGCCGTATACGCATTGTTGCCCGGAAATACGGAATGGAGACCGGTCAGACATGATAAAGCGATGACTCTTCGGGATATCCGCGCTTCATAAAATATCCGTATCAATAAACCGAATCCGTAAAGGATGGCGGTGCCAAAAGAAAACAACGGGAGAAACACAGAAAAATGTATACGATTCTTGTATGTGATGACGAAAAAGATATTGTCGCCGCGATCAGAATATACCTGAAAGCCGAGGGTTATAACGTGATTGAAGCATCAAATGGGAAACAGGCTCTTGAGCTGATCAGGTCAAATGAAATCCATCTGATCATAATGGATATCATGATGCCGCAGATGGACGGTATCACGGCGACGGCTCATCTGAGGGAAAATGAAAATCTGCCGGTCATATTTCTGACGGCCAAGAGTGAGGATACGGACAAAGTATTGGGATTGAATATAGGCGGCGACGACTATGTGACAAAACCCTTTAATCCTGTTGAACTGCTGGCGCGTGTGAAAAGTCAGCTGAGACGCTATGTCATGCTGGGCGGTATGCAGAGGCAGGAAAAATTTCTGAAAACAGGCGGGATCGTATTAAACGACGAATCGAAGACCGTCACGCTGGACGGTGATGCCGTATCGCTGACGCCTCTCGAATATGAAATATTGAAATTGCTGATGGAAAATCCGGGACGCGTATTTTCATCCGCCGAAATATACAGGCGCGTATGGAATGATCCCTCCTGGGGTGCGGAGGGTACTGTTGCGGTGCATATACGCCATCTTCGCGAAAAAATCGAGATCAATCCCGCCGAACCGCGTTATTTAAAGGTTGTCTGGGGTCAGGGTTACAAAATCAACGAATAAAAAACGGAGAAAAATCATATGAAAAAAAATAATTTTCTGATATCACTGCCTGTTAAAACAGCCGCGGTCCTGGTCCTGTTCATCACTTTGGTTGCGGCGGTATCCGGCATTGCCGCTTTTGCCTATATGGCAGACGCAGGATACTATACACAAAGTTTTGATGCTGCCGTGGGGGAGAGATACGACCGGCAGGAAAGTGCGTCCGCCGCCGTGGGTTCCAAAAACGGATTTGAAATTGAATCATTCATGTACCGGAACAAAATAAATATCATAGTATGGACCCTGTTGTCCGTCCCTGCCGCGATCATGCTGTTTGTATACCTGATATACGCTGCCGGCAGGAGACGCGGAACGGAAGGGATCACGCTGAACGCTGTCGACCGGATCCCTTTGGATTTATATACCGCGCTTTTGCTCTTACTGACCGGGATTTCCGTATCTTTTTCGGACAATGTATTTTACGCGGTGAGTTGGATCGTTCAGGTATTGTCGGTCATTCCCTTTATCCTGATAGGCTACGCAGCGGTCATATCATTTTTTATGACGGTTGCCGTGCGTCTGAAAACAGGCGGGATATTCAGAAACACGCTGTTGTTTATTCTTCTGAGATGTTGCTGTAAAGCGACGATTCATACAGGCAACAGCCTTTTATGGCTGATCCGCCGTCTGCCGCTTGTCTGGAAAAGCGTTATAGGATTTCTGTTGCTTTTGTTATTCAATACCGTGTTGAATCTGGTATTGTTCACCGGCCACGGTGCAGCCGTCCTTTTCTGGCTTGCTTTCAATTGCGCGCTTCTTCTGCTGGTCTGCTTTGTCGGTCTGCAGCTCAATGCTCTGAAAAAAGGAGGGGAAAAGCTTGCGGCAGGCGATCTGACATACAAAATACCGACGGAAAGACTTTTATGGGATTTTCGCATTCATGCTGAAAATTTAAATGATGTCGGCGAAGGAATGCAGCGTGCTGTCAACGAACGTATGAAGAGCGAACATTTTAAGACGGAGCTTATCACCAATGTGTCACATGACATCAAAACGCCCCTGACGTCGATTATCAGTTATGTGGATCTTTTAAAGAAAGAAGAACTGGAAAACGAAACGGCTGCAGGTTATATCGAGGTACTCGACCGTCAGTCGGCACGACTGAAAAAACTGACCGAAGATCTTGTAAACGCGTCAAAGGCATCGAGCGGAAGTATTGCGGTCAATACAGAACGCACAGATGTAGCCGAACTCCTGGGTCAGTGTGTCGCCGAATATTCGGAACGTTTTTCGGCAGCTGACATAACGCCCGTCGTCTCTCTGCCGGATAAACCGATATTCATCATGGCGGACGGCAGACTGCTTTGGCGGATTCTGGATAATCTTCTGGGTAATATATGCAAATATTCGCTCCCCGGAACACGCGCGTATTTTACGGCGGAAGCAAGTGAAAGGACAGTCGGCGTCATCCTCCGCAACATTTCAAGGGAACCTCTCAACCTTTCTCCCGACGAACTGATGGAGCGTTTTGTACGCGGTGACGCGTCACGGAATACCGAAGGGTCCGGACTGGGATTATCCATCGCCCGCAGTCTGACCGAATTGCAGAAAGGGACGCTGAACATAGGCATTGACGGAGACCTTTTTAAGGTTGTCATCGAACTTCCGCGAACCGAATGATCCGTTATACGGGAATGGACGGCAGGAAAGAATCGTTATAACTGTTTTTACTGTTGAATTTTACACCCCGGCATGATATAATCAAAATGGCTGCAGGGAAGAGTGCGCAGCTTCCGAAAAAGAACGAGAGTTCAAGTGCGCCGAATACAAGAATGAAAGGAGCTGGTTTTGAAATGACGATCACGAGAAAGGTGATTACGGTATAGTTTCGCATAAACGCGAAAACAGCGCGGTGTTCATAACACTTCTTCATTGAGATCAGATGACTGAAAAATCTGTTTTTAACGGCTTTCAGACATTTCGCGGACGGAACATATACCAAATCGCAGGGACGGTGAATCATACCGCCCCTGCGATACCTGATTTTTTTATCGGCTGATTTACGGAAAGCCGGTTGATCAAGACAAAAAAGGTATATTCAAAGACGAAAGGAACGCGGAATGACATATAAAAATGCGAAAAATATACTTCCCGAATCTTTGCTGCGCGAAATACAGCAATATGCGGAAGGTGAGGTATTGTATATACCCGCAAAGACAGCATCAAGAAGCGGATGGGGCAACAGAAACGGCACGCGCATACAATATGAAGAGCGGAACAATCTGATAAGGTCCATGTATTCCGAAAACAGATCGGTTGAGAAAACGGCCGGTAAGTTTTATTTGTCCGCCGACACGATCAAAAAAATAATTAAAGGCCGATAAAAAAGATCCGCAGACAGTTTATCCGAAAGGACAGTCTGCGGATTTGTTTTCCGGTTCAATTCTCTTTCACGGGAATCATTTCATTCTTTTTTCGCAGCAGCGATACGCCGATGATCATAAGGACGGGGAAAATGATCGCGGAGAGCAGTCCTGCCTTAAGTCCTATTTGTTCGGCTGCGGCTGACGAATTCAGGGAAATATAAGAGCCGGTGACAACTCCGGCAAGCCATGGCCCGACCGAACACCCGATATCACCGAAAACAGCGAGCATTCCGAACATCGGAGTCCCTCCGCCGGGATACCTTTCCGAGGTGAGAGACAGCATCCCGGGCCACATCAGGCTGACCGACAAACCGCATACAGAACATCCGGCGAGTGATAAAAACGGATTCGGTGAAAGCGACGCGGTCAGATAGCATGCGACGCATAAAAAAGAACAGAAAATCAATGTTTTTCTGAGATTTATTTTATCTCCGAATAAACCGTACAGAGTTCGTCCGGTACCCATAAATACAGCGAATAAGCACGGACCGAGAAGATCACCTGTGATTTTAGATACACCCAGACCTTTTTCCGCAAATAAAGACGACCATTGAGCCATAACCAGTTCGGAAGCCCCCGAACAGACCATCAGGACAAGCGCAAGCAAAAAGAGTTTTGATTTAAACAGACTACCGAGCGGTATGATCTTGCCGTCTTTGATGATATGGGCTATCGGTACACGCGAGAAAAAAAAAGAATTAAACAGCGGAAGGATCGCCCATAATACAGGTATGACAAACCAGGATGAGTAACCGATAAAGTGGAGAAGCAGTGTTGTCAGAAGCACGACAGCCACCTGGCCCCAGCAATAAAAACCGTGAAGCAAAGCCATTGCCGATGCTTTCGCATCTCCCGGAAGCGCTTCGACGATCGGGCTGACGAGAACTTCAAGCAATCCTCCGCCGACGGCGTATACAAACGTCGCTATGGTGATTGCCGCATAGGAATACGAAGGACCCGTGATGGCGGGCAAAAGCCCCATCATAACCAAACCCGCCGTTGCAAGAATGTGCGCGGCCACAATGCATTTTCTGTATCCGATCCGGTCCACATACCGGACTGCAAACAGGTCTGTGGCTATCTGCGTAACAAAATTTACAAGAACGAGGCGTCCCAGCATCTCAAAGGATATTCCGTAGGAATCCTGAAATACGATAAACAGAATAGGCGCAAGATTTACGACAATCGCCTGTGTGATGGTTCCGAGGTAACAGGCGTATAATGTTGATTTATAAGAGAGGTTATTTTTCGACATGTTCCGTTCCTTTGGTTGAATTTCGGCAATATAAAGTATATACAGGAACAGGATAATTGTCAACAGGTATTTGTTGCCTGTCGGACAAAACGGAAATATTCGTGTCGCCTATTGTAATTTTTTATTGAATCTGTTATTATAATACCTGTGTGAATTTCCGGATATAAAAACCGGCAAAACCGGAAGCGAATTTTTACGAAAGCGAAGTGTTGTTTTTTTGTCGCCTCTTTCAGCTGTTTTATACGGGGTCCTGCAGGGACTTACCGAATTTTTACCGGTATCGAGCTCGGGGCATCTGTCGATCGTACAGAATATTTTCGGTACGGGGGATTTTGAGACTTCCTATTTTACTTTTGACATACTTCTTCATCTGGCCACGCTGGCAGCGGTATTTATTATCTACAGACGGGATATTTTCCCGCTGGTCCCTGCTTTTTTTACCATGTCGGGAAAAATGTTTCGGGGCCGGTTTCATCTGTCCGAGTATAGTCCGAACGAACGTTTTGCGATATTCATCATCATCGCAACCATCCCGCTGTTCGGAGCGGTTTTATTGAAGGACTATGTGGAGATCCTGTATTCCTCGGTAAAAATAATCGGGTTGATGCTGATCTTAAACGGGATTGTATTGTTTGTTTCGGATAAACTTGCGCACGGAAGCAAAACGGTGAACGAAACAAAACCGCGTAATGCGCTCATCGTCGGTTTATGCCAGATGTGTGCCATTCTACCCGGTCTGTCACGTTCGGGTTCGACGATCACGGGGGGACTGACGCAGGGATTTTCACGGGAATACGCGGTTAAATTCTCTTTTATCCTGTCGATACCGGCCATACTGGGTGCCAACATACTCGAAATTCCGGAACTTCTCTCCTCACCGGTGCCGCAGGGCGATATTCCGGCTTATGCTGCAGGCATGATTGCCGCAGTTCTTTCCGGCATCGCCGCGATGAAGCTTCTGATTTATATCTCGCGTCACGCAACCTTCGGGATCTTTTCGGTATATTGTGTCGCCGTGGGTGTTTTAGCGGTTATTTTCGGATAAAACAGACTTAAAAAAAACGGGACTGACTTTACCGGCAGTAAAATCAGCCTGTTTTTTATTTTAGATTATCGGGATCCCATGTGCGTCAAATAAACGGCAGGCATATTTACGGCACTATTGACATGAAACTTTTTTTCATATATAATTCAGATATGGGATAGAACAGCAAACCCGCAGGCGGGGTGATACGGAGTATGATGCAGATGAAAATAGGTTTGTCCACTTACAGCATGGTCAACCGCCTTGAGGACGGTTCGATGACGGTGACCGATGTCATGGAGTTCGCAAAAAGAATCGGTGCGGAACATATCGAACTTGTACCGTTCGGATTTACTTTGTATGACGATAAAACAACCCGTATGTTCAACGAATCGTTGATCGGCAGGATCCTGGAAAAATCACACGAGATCGATCTCCCCGTATCGAATTACGCGGTGCTGGGGGACCTTCTCAAACCGGATAAAGACGCGCGCGACGCCGAAATCGAACGTCTGTCACGGCACATCGACGTTGCGGCGAAACTCGGCATATCATTTATGCGTCACGACATATCCTCATTCCGGCGCCCCCTGGAAACCAATAAACCGGAGAATTTCGAACGCGAATTCCCTTTAATGGTTGAAACATCCCGTATACTCGCTGATTATGCGTCGCAGTATCATATTACGACACTGGTTGAAAATCACGGGTTTTTCGTAAACGGTTCGGACAGAGTCATACGCCTTGTAAAGGCTGTAGATCGACCCAATTTTCGTATGCTTGTCGATACGGGTAATTTTGCCTGTGTGGACGAAGATTGCGCAGTGGCGGTCGGAAAATGCCTGCCATATGCGGAAATGATTCATTTAAAAGATTTTTATATTAGAAAAAAAGAACGTCTTCCGGGGGTCGGAGGACTGTTCCGATGCGACAGCGGCTCATGGTTTTCGAGCAACTCCGGAAGATATATGCTTCGCGGTTCAATACTTGCTCAGGGAGACCTCGATATGGCGGATATTTTTAATTCGATAAAAGCAAGCGGCTTCGGCGGTTTCGCTTCCGTCGAATTCGAAGGGATGGAAGACAATGCTGTCGGTTCGGAAGCGGGTATAACCGCGGCAATGACGATGGTTCGTTTATGACGGGGTGAAACGATGCTTGATCTGTTGGCTATGCACAAATATTTTTTGAAAGCCCATATCAAAAAGGGCGGGACAGCCGTCGATTTTACCATGGGAAACGGACACGATACGCTTTTTTTATCGGAAGAAATAGGCGAAGGCGGTCATGTATACGCATTTGACATACAGGAACAGGCGGTCAGAAACACGGAAAAGCTGCTGCTTGAAAAAAATTGTCCGAAAAACTGGACTTTAATACACGATTCGCACGCCAATGTGCGGAAATATATACATGAACCTGTTTGTGCCGGTATATTTAATCTCGGATGGCTGCCCGGCGCCGACAGGAACGTGACCACCCGCCGGGAATCAACGGATGCGGCGGTCGAAGCAGCCCTGGAACTACTCGACCATGACGGAATTCTGCTGATCGCCGTTTATCCGGGTCATGAAGAAGGCAGGCTGGAGGGAGAAATGCTTGCCCAACGGCTGTCAAAAATCAGCAGATACCAAATGAGCGTTTCAAAACTGCAGATTATAAATTCACCCGGTTCGCCGTATTTTTTTGCAGCCGAACGCAAATAAAAAATAAAGATTAAAAAGGAATAAACATATGTCGGATAAAATCAGAATAGCCGTTTCCGGATACGGCAACCTCGGCCGCGGCGTTGAAGCTGCCGTCAGACAGAATCCCGATATGCTTCTTGCCGCAGTCGTTACACGCAGAAACCCGTCCCTGTTAAAAATCAATACGGAAAATATTCCCGTCATACACAGCGATAACGCGGCGACACTGAGCGGTCAGATCGATGTGATGATCGTATGCGGCGGTTCCGCAACCGATTTGCCCGAACAGGGACCTTATTTTGCGGCTTTATTCAACACGATCGACAGTTTTGATACACATTCGGACATTCCGTCCTATTTTTCTGCAATGGATGCCGTTTCGAAAAAGAACGGACACATCTCGCTTATTTCGGCAGGCTGGGATCCCGGTATGTTTTCCGTAAACCGTCTGTATTCCGAAGCCATACTCCCTCAGGGTTCGAACTACACTTTCTGGGGACGGGGAGTCAGTCAGGGGCATTCCGACGCGGTGCGCCGCATCAAAGGCGTAAAGAACGCCATACAATATACAGTGCCGGTTGATGTTGCGGTGGAAGCGGTGCGAAGCGGCAAAGAACCTTCACTCGGCACGCGTGATAAACATACCCGTGTCTGCTACGTCGCCGCGGAAGACGGAGCCGATACGGAAGAGATCACCAGGCAGATCCGGGAAATGCCGAAATATTTTTCCGACTACGATACGACCGTTTATTTTATAACCGAAGAAGAACTGCGGCGCGACCATTCCGAAATGCCGCACGGGGGATTTGTCATAAGGAGCGGCAATACCGCATCCGGTAAAAAACACATAGTTGAATATTCCCTGAAACTCGAATCAAATCCCGAATTCACGGGTTCCGTTTTATGCGCATATGCCCGCGCCGTATACAAACTTGTTCAAAGAGGCGAAAAAGGCGCCAGAACGGTATTGGATATACCGCCTGTGCTGCTTTCCGCAAAATCACCCGAAGAACTGCGCGCTTCCATACTTTGATATGAATGATATAATATTATGCGGGAGGAATGATTAAAACATGAAAAAGATGATCGGCGTTCTGCTGGCAGTCCTCATGACCTTATCCGCCGTGGCATGTGCGGCGGAAACACCCGATGAAGCTGTTACCGACGTTCCTGCTGAAGAAACCACAGCGGCTGATGACTGGGGGGAACGGTATCTTGTCAAAGAAGACTTACCCGAGGCGGACTACGAGGGATATACGTTCACGATATATCTGCGTTCGGATACGGGACTTCATGAGGATTTTGTTGCCGAAACGGAAACGGGGGATATCGTAAACGACGCCGTATACCGCCGGAACAGGACAATTGAAGAACGTTTCAACGTAAAAATCGCATTCAACTATGATGACACCAAAAATACGACTTATACGACAACAGCGGTCAATGCGATCCTTGCCAATGAAGATATCAACGATGTACTGGGGCTCCACGGCGCATTTGCGTTTGTCTATGCAAAAGAAAGCTATGTGCTGGACTGGAAAACAGACCTGCAGTGGGTCGACCTTGATAAACCGTGGTGGGACCATGACTTTGCCGAAAATCTTGCGATCGCCGGCAAACTGTTTGCCATGACCGGCGATATCAGCCATCACAGCATAGGCGCGACATTCTGCATGATATTCAATAAAAAATTGTTTGACGAATATCTGATCGAATACCCGTATGTGACGGTGAGGGACGGCAAATGGACGTTCGATAAATTCGCGGAGATCGTCAAAACCGCTTCGGTTGATTTAAACGGCGATTCCAAGATGACTCCGGATGCTGATCTGTATGGTATTACGATGGGTATATGGGATATTCCGGTACAGACATTTTATTCGGCGGGCGACCGCGTCATATCCATCGATTCGGCAGGCGTTCCGTCGCTTACGCCGTATAACGAACGAACGGTCGACATATTCGTAAAATTTTTCGATCTGGTTGAAAATTACAACTGCTATATCAGCGGCATACACCCCGCTTATGACGGGAGCATATTCCGTGACGGACGCGCATTTTTCACGGGCGCGTCCATGGCAAGCCTGGTGTCTCTGCGTGATATGGAAAGCGACATCGGTATTATACCGGCTCCGAAATACAACGAAAGCGTGGAAAAATACCATTCGCTTGTCGACGCGGGTCAGAATGTTTTCTCGGTTCCGATAACCGCACAGGATCCCGAAAGGACCTCTGTCATACTCGAAGCTTTATGTGCGGAAGGTTACCGGTCGGTCGTGCCTGTTTTCTTCGAAGAAGCGCTCCAGGTAAAATATACGCGCGACGATGAATCCGCTTCCATGCTCGAAATCATCCGTGACGGCCGGATTTTTGACTACGGTTATTTTGACGCAACCATCAGCTGGGACCTTTCCTATATAGGACGAAATTTGTGCGAACCGGCCAACCGTGACTTTACATCCTTTTATGCGTCACGCGAAAAACAGGCTGTCAAAAATCTTGAAAAGCTGTATGAACAATATCTGGACAGCTGATCGATCATGCGGATAAAACTGATCGCACTGGTTTGTTTTTGTCTGTTTATGCTGTCCGGCTGCGGTAAGAACGGAGAAAATCAGGACAGCTCCGCGCTCGTTTTGGCAGCCGGCGGAACAACCGAATATGTGATCGTTCGGGGAGACAGCGCTTCCCGGGAGGAGATCGGAGCCGCGGTTTTGCTGCGCGACGCCGTATTGAAGGAAACGGGAATAAAAATCCCGATCAAAACAGACTGGGTAAAAGATAAATCCGAT
>CAZVPD010000029.1:0-26775 GCA_964628455.1 uncultured Lachnospiraceae bacterium | reverse complement strand
TGCGAAAGATTTCTGAACGAGGCGCTGGAGGTGGGGGATTCGGCGCGCTTCTGCTGGGGCTGCGACACATGGACGGGGGAGGAAAGCTACGGGGCGCTGCTTGCTGTCAGGCAGGTGATCGCCCGCACGCTGGCGGCGAAGGTCGATAGCGGTATGATGGACCTTGAATACGCGGTTATGCTGACGAAACGCATACTGCATGACAACGCCAAAGAGCTTTACGGCCTGTAAGCGGTTCACACATGAAAACAACTAAAATCGGAAAAACGGAAGGCGGATTATGAAAACAAAGTTCAATACGGAATACACCGGCGAATATACCTCTCAGATAGGATTTCCGATGGGCGGCATCGGAGCGGGGATGATCTGCCTCGCGGGAAACGGAATGCTGACTTCGGTTTCGGTCGACAACCGCCCGCAGCTTTTCTTCGAACCCAACCTGTTCGCGGCGTTGTCGTTCGGCGGCGGCGCGCGCGTTCTCGAAGGGCCTGTCCCGTGGCACAAAATATTCGGCACGACGCCGGGGGCCGGAAACGGCCTGGCCGGTAAAAATTACGGGCTGCCCCGCTTCCGCGGCTGTTCTTTTTCCTCGAGGTTCCCGTTCGGAACCGTCACGCTGACCGACGGCGATGTCCCGGTATCGGTGTCGCTGACCGGCTGGAGCCCCTTTATCCCCTCCTGCCCGGACGACTCATCCCTGCCGGCCGCGGCGCTCGAATATACGTTCGAGAATAAAACCGGCGCGCGGTTCGACGCCGTCTTCTCCTATCACGCGGGACATGAAATACTCCCGGATCCCGTTCAGGGTGAACGCCGGATCTTCCGCGCCGCGCCGGGCGGCTTCATCGTAGAGAATCTGCCGCCCGAAAACGCGGACGGACCGCAGGGATCGAAAAAATTCTTTGCCGTCACGACGGACGCGCCGGAGGCGTCGGTGAACTGCCGCTGGCTGAGAAGCGGCTGGTGGGACCCGATGACCGCGCTCTGGCGGGACATCGCTTCGGGCAGCGTGCTTTCGGCTCCTCCGTATCCGCCCGAAGAGGACAACGGAATGGGGGCGTCGGTCTATGTGCCGCTGAAGCTCGGACCCGGCGAAAAACGCACCGTCGTCATCCGCCTCTGCTGGTACGTGCCGAAAACCGCGCTGCATATCGGCGAGATCGACCTCGCTCTGTGCGAAGACAAAAACTGCGCCGCGGACACCTATTCGCCCCGCTATGCGGCTGCCTTCCCGGATATAGAAACGGCCGCCGAATATTTTTCGAAGAATTATCAGTTGCTGCGCGCTCAGACCGAACGGTTCACCGGCGCGTTCTATGACACGACCCTGCCCGACTGCGTGACGGAGGCGGTCGCGGCGAATCTCTCCATCATCAAGTCCCCCACCGTTCTGCGCCAGCGGGACGGCAGGCTGTGGGCGTGGGAGGGCTGCGGCGACGGGGGAGGCTGCTGCCACGGAAGCTGCACGCACGTCTGGAACTACGCGTTCGCCCTTCCGAACCTGTTTCCGTCCCTTGAGCGGACGCTGCGCGAGACCGAGTATTTCTCCTCCCAGAACGCCGGGGGACACCAGACTTTCCGCTCGAATCTTCCCGTCACCCCGACCGTGCACAACTTCCACGCCGCGTCGGACGGCCAGCTGGGCGGTATCATGAAAGCTTACCGCGAGTGGACGATATCCGGCAATACCCCCTGGCTGCGCCGTCTCTATCCGAAGATAAAGGCGAGCCTCGAATACTGCATCCGCACATGGGACCCCGACAGGCAGGGCGTTCTGTCCGAACCGCATCACAACACCTATGACATCGAGTTCTGGGGGCCGGACATCATGTGCACCGGTTTCTATCTCGGCGCGCTGTGCGCGATGAGTAAAATCTGTGATTTTCTCGGGGAAGACGCGTCCCTCTACCGGGAACTTTATAAAAAAGGGCGCCGCTTTTGCGAGACCGAACTGTGGAACGGCGAATATTTTTATCAGCGCGTCATGCTCGAAGGCCTGCATGCCTCTCCGGACCTGGCCCTCGGCGGCGTTCCCGCAGAAACAGCCGAAATCATCCGGCGTGAAGGCCCGAAGTACCAGTACGGGACAGGCTGCATATCGGACGGCGTCATCGGCTGCTGGATGGCAAAAATGTGCGGGCTGGGCGATATCCTCGACGCGGAAAAAGTCTCCTCGCATCTCCGCAGCATCTATGCGTACAACTTCCGCAGCGACCTGACCGCCCATTCGAATCCCCAGCGCCCGGCGTATGCCCTGCGCGACGAGGGCGGACTGCTGCTCTGCTCATGGCCGCGTGGAGGCATGCCGACGCTGCCCTTCCCGTACAGCAACGAGGTCTGGACGGGCATCGAATATCAGGTCGCCTCCCATATGGCCGCCATGGGCCTTGTTCGCGAATGCACGGACATCGTCGCCGCGGCGCGTTCGCGCTACGACGGCAAAAAGCGCAATCCGTACAACGAATTCGAATGCGGGCACTGGTACGCGCGGGCGATGGCGAGCTATGCGCTCATCGGCGGGCTGACCGGAATACGGTACGACGCGGTCGAAAAGACGCTCTATGTTTCGCCCGCCGTAAAAGGCGACTTCCGCTCGTTCCTGTGCACCGAAAACGGATACGGGACCGCCGGCGTCAGGGACGGGAAAGTGTTCCTCGAGGTTGCCGAGGGAACGATAGAGGTCGAAAAGACGGTGTATGTGCCGAACGCGTAAAAAACTTTGAAAGGCGAAAGCAGGAGACGTATGCGTAAAATAATCCGGCTGGTCTTCATCGCCGCATTTCTCTTTTTTCAGCTGTCCGCCTGTTCGCCGGCATCGGACAAACCGCCCGGCGCAGCGTCGGAAATTTCTCCGGAAAGCGCCTTTGCGGTCGTATCCGGCGGTTCTTCCGGATACGTCATCGTGCGCGGCGAGACCTGCGAGCAGTGGGAAACCGATGCCGCCGTCCTCTTCCGCAAAACGGTCGAACAGCTCACGGGAACGGCGCTCACGATCACGACCGACTGGGAGAAACCGGGCGGCGAAGAGCAGCGACCCGCAAAAGAGATCCTGATCGGAAGGACAAGCCGGGAGGGCAGCGCGGAGGAAGTGATCGCGGGGAAAGCGGAATATGCCGTCGCGCGGGACGGCATGGGATACGCGGGATTCGTTATTAAAACGGCGGGAGAGAAAATAATCATCGCCGCGGAAACCGAAACGGGAATGAAAGCCGCGCTGCGCTATTTCTTTCTGGAATACGCCGACTATGACATGACGGGGGGAACCGATGTGGAAAAGAAAACCGACCTGATCCTGAACCTGCCGGCCGAATACACCGGTTTGACGCCCGAAGACGGCGGCCTGTTTGAAATCGCGGAGAAAACCGGTCTTGTCGGCATCTGCTACAGCACCTGGTTCGATCCGATCATCAGCGCGAATGGCGCTGCCGACCCGCCGAATATCTCGGAGATCCTGGCCGGCGGGAGCGAATGGGGACCGCTCCACGCGTTCCATTACTGGGCAAAGCCCGCCCTCGGGTATTATAAAAGCACCGATAAAAGCGTCATACGCACCCATATGATGCAGCTCGCGGAAGCCGGTATCGATTTTATCGTCGTCGACAACACAAACGCCAGCCTGGGCTGGAAAGACAGCGATTACTGGCACAACATGGTCGAGGCGCCCTGCCGCGCTCTGCTCGACACGGTCACGGAGATGCACGCCGAAGGACTGACAACGCCGTATGTCGTCATGTGGTGCAATACGGCAAACGGCTGGGACGTCGTCGACGAAATCTACGATGTTTTTGTCAGCGATGAAAAATACAGAAACTGCTGGGTATACTGGAACGGCCTGCCCTTTTTCATCACCACGGCCGGAATGAAAGAGGAGAACGAAAAAGTCACTTCGCGCAAAATGTGGGGGCTGATAGCCGACACCGCCCCCTTCGAATGGTCCTTCCTGCAGAAGGAGAATACGCCCAACCTCGACGACAGGGGCAATGCCGAACAGATGTGCGTCTGCGTCGCCATGCAGGAGACCTATATGTCCCTTCCCACCGCGACCGGGCGAAATCACGGGATCACTTTTTACGGCCAGTGGAAAAACGCGTTCGCCGCGAAGCCCAAAGTGGTCACGGTCACCTGGTGGAACGAGTGGGCAGCCCAGCGTTTTGAGGAAAACGGCAGATCACTTTTTGTCGACAACTACAATCAAGAATACAGCCGGGACATCGAACCGATGGAAGGCGGCCACGGAGACACTTACTATCAGTGGATGAAGGGGTATATCGCCGCCTATAAAGCGGGGGAAGAATGCCCCCGGCTGGTCGAAGAGGGATTTTAAACGCAAATAAAAAAACAGGCTGCGGCAGGACGGATTCACCCGTCGGTCCGCGGCCTGTTTGCATCCGGGGGGATGAAATTTCATGATATCATGGCAGGGGATAAAATTTTTATTTGGCGTTCCAGGCTTCAACCAGTCCGGCAAGCTGGGCGACCGCGGCTTCCTCCCTCTTTTCATAGGCGGAGGTTATGGATTCGTTTCCCGCCTGAAGGGGTTCGAGGATAGCCCATGTAAAGATGTTGTTCGCGTAGGACGCGCCGTATACCAGAGTGAACAGTCCGCTGATGCCGTCGTAAACGAGATCGATCATCTGAGAGGTATAATTGTCGCGGACATATTTTACTTTCAGCGCCGTTTCATAATAAGCGGGAAGGACCGTTTTGTAGGTTTCCTCGCAGAGCGCCTGGATGACCGCACTTGTCATACCGGTATCGGGGCAGGTGATAAGGATCGCGCCGACCTCGGCCGTGTCATGGACCACCGTCTTGTAAGCCGGCTGTGTTTCATCGAGTTTGGGATACGGGATCAGGCCGATGTCATCTTCCATGACACGGAAGTTTTCGAAGTCGCCGAAACCGGTCCCCGATATGAAGAGCGCTCCGCCGCCGATAAACTTATTATACAGATCATTGCTGTTGGCTTCGTATCCCGTATCCGTGCCGTCATTATAAAACACCGAAAACATTTTATCATACAGAAGCAGGGTGCGTTCGTTGTTCATGGTCAGGGACGGCGTGCCGTTTTCATCCCGGGTAACAAACGGAGCGTCCGAACCAAAGGTAAACGGGAAAGTCGAACCGCCTATGCCGCCGATAATCAGGCCGTACAGATCCTCCGCGTCTTTGCTGCTGTCGCCGTTGATGTCCTGATACGCGTCTGATATGCAGGTGTTGAATACGTCATACGTCCATTTGCCGTCGATCACCTGATTGTAGATGATATCGGCATCGTCATATAAGCCGGTGTAAATACGGCGGTTGTATAAAAGCACGTGCGAACGGTTCAGCACGTCTATAAAGTAATCGCCGACGAGAAGATAGACTCTGTCCCGGCTGACAGAAAGGTCCTCCATATATCCGGTCCACCAGCCGCTGCCGTCAAAGTCGAAATAGGGACAGTCGTAGGCGTTGACCAGATATCGGTTGATCGACGACGTGGACAGACCCAGCTGGTCGTTGACGATGAAATGGTAGGTGCTGTCGCCCGCCAGGACAAGTTTTTCGGTTTCCCTGTGGACCTCAGCCCAGTTGGTATTTGTTCCGGTATAAGACAGAACAACGTTCAGCTTCTCTTCGGCAGCCATATTCCGGTCGAAAACCGCGTCGTTTACGATGTCGCCTGTCTGTTCCCCGCTTCCGGACATGAGAGTGTCGGAACTGATTTCCGTCCGGCTCATCTGAATATTGACCGTCGCACCGCTGTAGTCCAGGCCGTCCAGGATATTCGTTTCCTCGGCGGCCGATTCGGATTGCTGCTGCGTGCCGTCTGCGGTCTGCAGCGTCTCTCCCGTTTCGCTGCCGGAAGAACACGCGATCAAAAGTCCGGTCAGAAAGAGAACAGGGATCAACAGCAAAAATGATTTTTTCATAGGCGTTCCTTTGTTTATTATTTTAAACTTTCCGTATCACGGCGCTTTTTTAACGAAACGGCAGGCGCTTTACGGCGTGACGGGTCTCGCGCGGGACATTCGGCTCACGGGCGATGCGGCCGGCAAGGCTTTTCGGAAAGGTGCACGCGTTCTTTCGGCTCCGCCCTGTGTCATTCTCCCGACAGTAAGTATGTATTTACTGCTCTTTTGTGATGACCGTCCTGTAATCGGCCCTCGCCGTGCCGGGGAAATAAGTATCCAGAATGGTTTCGTGGCTGTAGCCCATGTCCGCGAGCGCTTTCGCGCCGAACTGGCTCAGACCGACGCCGTGGCCCCATCCCCTGCCGATAAAGACGAAATTGCCCGCCGTGCCTTCCGCGATGACGGTGCGCTGCGTTCTGACGATGTTGACCGCGGCAAGGTCGGGCAGGTCCCGGGCGGGTATGTCCGGCGTTTCTGCGCCGGAGCCGTCGGGGACGTCCGATACGGCCATGCTGAAATCCTGCAGGCCGCTTTCGGTCAGGACGGAAAGACTGTCCGGTTCGAGGCTGATCTCCATGCCCATTTCGCCGGTAAGGGCGACCGATTCGCCCGCGGCAACCGCGGAGGGCACGACGTTTCCGTCCGACATGGCAAAGACGCCGCCCGGCAGGATGTTTTCCTGCGGCGCTGATTCGGGCAGACGCTCGAAAAGGGTGGCGATCCCCTCCCCTTCGAGGCTGTAGTCGGTGACCGTCACGCTTTCCCCGGCTTTGGCGGCGACGAAATTCGCGCTGTTGAGCCCGAGGCCGGTGCGTATGGCGTCCGAGCGCCCGAGGGTCACCGAAACGCCCCTTGTGTCCGTGATCTCAAGAGACTTCACATAGGAGGAATTTTCGGCATAGCTCAGTATTTCGACGCTTTTGATGCTCCCCGTAAGGGAGGTGTATCCGGCTGCATTGAGCTTGGCAAGCAGCTGCGCGGGGGTGAATTCCGCTTTCCATGAGGCGTTCGGCAGGGACTCGTAGGGCTCCCAGGGGGTGACGACGGCCCGCAGATAGGGATATCTGGCCGGATTTCCCCAGGCGTCGGCTGCCGAAACGGTCGTTCCTCCCGTTGAGGAGGAATAAAAAGTCGGGACGATTTTGCCGTCGTACGTCAGAACGATCCCTGAGGTGGCCCGGACTGCTTCGGAAACGGCTTCGGTGGTGCGGTTTCTTCCCCTGTAGGCCTGACAGCAGGTGCCGTTGCAGAGGTCGAAGGTCGTATGCTTTCGGCTCGAGAGCGCGTAGGAGCGTATGGCGACCGCAAAGGTGCGCAGAAGCTCCTGCGTCCAGCTGTTTCCCACTTCCCAGGGAAGCACGCCTTCGACATACTCCTCAAGCGGAAGGATGTTCGTGACGGCCACGCCGTCCGTACCGCCGCCGGAACGCGTGTATCTGAAGACACCGCCGTATGTGTTTTTGGCCGGCGTCACCAGAAAGACCTGATTCTCCCCCGACTGAACGGGGGTCAGCCCGAGCGAAGTCTCCGTTCCGCCGTCGAATTCATACAGGATGCGGTCTGTGTAAGGATCGATGACCGAAACGCAGGTGTCCGAAGGTCCTGCGGCTTCCGCTGCGATCCCTTCGGAAGCAAGAGCCGCGCAGGCTTCTTCCGCCCCGGCCCGGCTTGCGAACCGGCCCGTGCGGATTTTGACCTCTCCGCCGATATCCGCCCGGAAAACGTTCCAGCCGTATGTTGCAGCGGCGCTTTCGCAGAGGGCAAAGACGGCGGACGCGTCGGCCCCCGCCTCGGTCTCGGCATGCCAGCCTCCGACGGCAGCGGCGGACGACGGTCCGGCGATGCTGTAGGTCATGCCGGTTTTCGCGAGGTTCGCGTCGCATGTGACCGAAACGCAGCCCGTGTCTGTCGTAAACAGCGGAGAGAAATGCCGGTCCGCGTCCAGCGAACCGGCGGTAAATCCGTATTCCGCGCGCGTCTCGAATCCGACGGTGACGCCGTCCGCATACATAAGGCCGACCGCTATGAGAAGGTCGTTTCCGTCATCGGTATAATAGGGCGTAATATCCGCCGCGTAAGCGTTCATGGACAGCAGTTGTATGGTCATCGCGGCCATGGAAAGCAGCATCATCACGGCAAGCAGGGCAGCCATCAGGCGTACCCAGAATTTTTTATCGAGCGAGATCCTGAATCTCGCTTTTTTTCTGTCGGGACCCGAAGCCAAAAAAATCACCCCGTTATTTCATATTCGCCGCGTACCATGAAGTACGCTTCGTCTGTTTCGGCCGTCACGCCCCGCCCGTCGCCCCTCGGCACGATCAGCAGATGCTGCTTCGGGACAGAAACCCCGTCCGTCAGTTCCGCGCCGCCTGTGACGTCGGACAGGCCGATCCCGGCCGTTTTGTTCTCTTCGCTTTCCACAAAAACCAGGGCGCCGCCCGACCGCAGGATGATCTCGCAGGCGTCTTTTGCCCTGAGGCTCTGGCCTTTTGTCAGGCGTTCGACTTTGTAGCCCGACGCGGACGCGGAGCTTTCCGTCTCTGACGGTTCCGTCTCCGCCGTTTCCGCCCTGATCTCGGTCAGGAGCTCCGCTTTGAGGTCGCGCCTGAACGTGCCGTTGATGTAGCTCAAAGTGACAAGCGGGTCCTCCGAAGAGCCCGCGCCTCCGGCAGACAGCGTGACGGGCAGGGACAGTAGCATCAGGAACGCGAAGGTCACCGCAGCCGCCCTTTTGATTCTGTTCATTTTATGTTCCGTGGTCAAGGCATCACCCGTATTTAAGATCCGCGCCCCGCGGGACACGGCAAATAACTTCCTTTCCGGTAAAATCGTTTGTGAAAATGTTCTTACCCGGTCATTATACCATGCGGATAAGGTCAAATCAACAGGATTTTTTTGACAGTGTGTTAACGGCGCGGTTCGGAGAGCGTCAGGACGGTTCGCTTTTTTCCCGGTTTTTCTCGGGAGCGACTCCGGCAGCGGGTATTTTCGTCTTTCTGAGCCGTTTCGGATTGACGGCCGCGGAAAGGTCGCGGGAGGCTTTGGCGATCAGCCGGTCTTTTTTCAGCAGGAACAAAGCCGCGCCCTGCGAGTCGCGCGAGGATTTCAGCGGTATCAGCGTGCTTTCGAGGATCACCGAGCGTCCGTCGTCCGAGGTCAGCAGGATGTCGAACGGCGCGTCCTCATAGAAGACCGCCGTTACCGGTGAAACGGAGGAATAGGCGTTGGCGAGTTTTTTGCGGTTGGTCTTGGTCCGGTACGCCGTCACGGGGACGCGCACGCCCTTGCCGTTGGCGAACAGGAAGACGAAGTGATGGTCTTCCCTGTATTCGCGCAGGCTCTTCATGAAAACGGGCCGCTCCCCCTCGTCGAAGCAGAGCTTCGAAGCCGCAAAATCGCCGAGGTCGGACGCTTTGACCGTGTCAAAATCACTGACGCGCGCCTTATAGACCTGAGCGCGGTCGGTGAAGAAGATCACCTCGTCGGTGTTCGCGGCGTCTTCGCCGGTCAGCACCGAGTCGCCTTCCTTCAGCTTCTGCCCGTCGTTCCCGCGCAGCGACTGCAGGGTGATCTTTTTGAAATAACCGCCGCGCGTGAAGATCAGCCTGACGTTGTAATTTTCGATGAAGTCCTCTTCTTCGTAGACGGGCAGCTGGTCGCCGTAGATCAGCTGCGTCTGGCGCGGTCTGGCGTATTTTGCCTTGATCTCTTTGAGCTGCCGGATGATATGCGCTTTCTGGCGCTTTTCGTCGGACAGGATATCCTCAAGGTCGGCGATTTCCTTCTCGAGGGATTCCATTTCCCTGATGCGGCTGAGGATGTATTCGCGGTTCAGGTTGCGGAGGCGTATTTCGGCGATGTATTCCGCCTGTATTCCGTCGATGCCGAATCCCGCCATCAGGTTGGGAACGACATCTTTTTCCTTTTCGGTCTCGCGCACGATCTTTATGGCGCGGTCGATGTCCAGAAGGATTTTCCCGAGCCCGACCAGCAGGTGCAGCTTTTCCCGCCTGCGCTCGAGGTCGTAGGCGAATTCGCGCTTCACGCAGCCCAGCCTGAAGCGTATCCATTCGTTCAGGAGCCCCCCGACGCCCAGCAGTTTCGGAACGCCGTCGATCAGAACGGTGAAATTGCAGTCGAAAGTGTCCTCGAGCGGCGTCAGCCTGAACAGTTTCTCCATCAGTTTTTCCGGGTCGGTGCCGCGGCGCAGGTCAAGCGTCAGCTTGAAGCCGTTGAGATCGATCTCGTCGCGGAAATCGGTGAGTTCCTTGATCTTGCCGTCCTTGACCAGCTGGGTGAGCTTTCTCATGATCAGTTCGATGGTGGTCGAATAGGGGATCTGGACCACTTCGATGCAGTTGCTGTCTTTGTCGAATTTATAGCGGGCGCGGAGCCTCAGGGACCCTTTGCCGGTCCTGTAGATCTCGCGGAGCTGCTCGCGGTTGTAGATCAGCGAGGCTCCGCCCTGAAAATCGGGCGCCTTCAGGAGATCGAGCATCCGGTCGACCGTCGTTCCCGGGTCGCGCAGCATCTCGATCGCGCCGTCGCACACCTCGGCCAAATTAAAGGAGCAGACGGAGGAGGACATGGCGACGGCGATCCCCTTGTTGGGGGAGACGAGGATGTTGGGAAAGGAAACGGGCAGAAGGACGGGTTCCTTGGTCGTGGAGTCGTAGTTGTCGGCCATGTCCACGGCGTCGCGTTCGATGCCCGTGAAAACCTCGGTGCAGAAAGCGTCCAGCTTCACCTCGGTGTAGCGGGAGGCCGCGTATTCCATCTCGCCGCTGTAATGCTTGCCGAAACTCCCTTTGGAGTCGACAAAAGGATGGATCAGGGTCTCGTTGCCGCGCGTAAGCCGCACGAGCGTTTCGTAGATGGCGCTGTCGCCGTGGGGGTTGAGCCTCATGGTCTGGCCGACCACGTTCGCGCTCTTGGTCCTCGGACCCGTGAGAAGGCCCATGCGGTACATGGTGTATAAGAGCTTGCGGTGGGCGGGCTTGAATCCGTCGATCTCCGGGATCGCGCGCGCTATGATGACGCTCATCGCATAGGGCATGAAGTTCTTTTCGATGGTCTCGGTGATCGGCTGCAGCTTTATTTCGGCATCGGGCAGCTGTTCCTGGGATGGGAGGTCTGTTTTCTTTTTGCGCGGCATAATTCGCTTTCCTTTATCGTATTCGTCTGTATTCGTCCGGGGTTAATATAGTCTGACGACTTCGTATCCGGCCGCTTTGATGAGCCTGTTGTAAACGGCAAGACCGAGTCCGTCGCGCGACGGCATGCGCGCGTAGATCACGCCGACGTCCCCGAAATCGCGGAGGCAGGCAAAAAGCCGGTGCGCCTGCGCGCCGTGGTCGTCTTTCGGCCCCATGGACAGTGCGTTCGGGCGGGCCAGCAGTTCTTTGTCGCCGTCGTAGCACAGAATGCCGCAGCCGGCCCTGTCCGCAAGATAGGCGTACACCGCATCGTCTTCGCCGTCGAGGAGAATGACGCGGGCCCGCGGCGCGTAATGGCGGTATTTCATGCCGGGCGACAGCGGGACCCCGTCGGACTTTTCGTAAACCGACGGGTCGATCTGCACACGGGGACAGACGGTCCGCAGGTCGTCGGCCGTCACGGCTCCCGGCCGGAGCAGCTCGATGCCGCTTTCCGTGATCCTGACCACGGTGGACTCAAGGCCGATCTCGCAGTCCCCCCCGTCGATGATGATGTCCGCCCTGCCGGTCATGTCCTCGATGACGTGGCGCAGGACGGTCGGGCTCGGGGAGCCGGACAGATTGGCCGAGGGGGCGGCTATCGGAACGCCCGCCGCCAGGATCAGCGCGTGCGCCGCGGGGTTCGACGGGACACGCAGCGCGGCGTCCCCCCTCCCCCCGGTCACGGAGTCCGGAATAAGGGGAACGCCGTCCCCGTCCTTTTTTTTCGGGAGGATGACGGTCAGCGGCCCGGGCATAAAGCGGCCGGCAAGCGCGTAATACAGTTCGTTCGTCACGCAGTATTTTTCCGCCTCGTCCGCCGACGCCAGATGGCAGATCAGGGGATTGTCCGACGGCCGGCCCTTTGCGGCGTAGATCCTTGCGGCGGCGGCGGCGTCCAGCGCGTTCGCGCCCAGCCCGTAGACCGTTTCCGTCGGGAATACGACCAGTCCGCCTTCGCGTATGCAGCGCGCCGCCTCATCCAGACGGTCGGGCGTGAGGATTTTCGTGTGAATGTTCACCGGCCGGTCTTCATCCCTCATCGGGCAGCTCGCTCTTTTTGAGGGTATAATCATACATAGGCACGGCGGTCCTGTAGACGGCCAGCGTCCCGTATGCGCTGCCGTCGCTGCCTCTGACAGACGCAGAAGCTTCGGCGTCATAGGTGCCCGAATAATAGATGTTGACGTAATAAGTTTCGGCCGCACCGAAATCCGGGACGTCGAACGCAAGCCTCCTGTAATTATACAGGGGTTTCGAGTCGGCGGTCATATCCTGAACCGCGTATACGTTCCCGAGGTCATCGGCCAGCGTGAAGACGAACGGTTCGCCGGCAGGGGGCTCCGCAAGGCCGAAATCCTGCTGCAGGTATTTGACCGTGCTGTCGTTCCACCTCACCGTGAACTGAAGCTGGGACACGGGTCCCGTTTCGCTTTCGGCATACCGTATGTTGCTGACGCGGAACATGCCGTCGTCCGTGTAGTCTTTGGTCAGGTCGGCCGAATAAACTCTGAAGCCGTCCGGGGAAGCCCCGTAAGAATTTTTCGCGTTATCCGTCCAGAAAAAGCTTTCGGCGATCTTCGTGTCCCCGCTTGTCAGGACGCGCAGCGACATGAAGCCGAACAGGAAGATGATCAGCCCGAAAACAAAAAACTTAAAAATTTTACCTGCGATTTTCATATGGTTCTCCCCCGTTAAAGCGGGTCTTTGGGTTTGTCCGCCCGTTTCCGGCAGGCCGGAGAGCGGAATTTGTGATATGATTATAGCATAATCCGGCGTATATTTCAAGTCATGATTTTCGGGGCGCGCAGACCGCCGTTTGTACTCTCCGTAAACGGCATAAAGCGGAAAATGTCCGAAAATTTATAGGATTCCGTAGAATATTTCATATATAAACAATACACTTGACAGTATAAACCGGAACCGCGGAGACCGAAATACGGACGGAAGACAGACAGGGGAGGCGCAGCGTGAAAATCGCCGTCATTTATGCGACAAGAACCGGACACTCGAAAAAACTGGCGGAAGCGATCGGTTCGTTTCTACATGTTGAAGCAAGCGATATGAAAGGGAATCCTGCGCTGCACGATATCGATCTGCTTTTCATAACCGGCGGTATTTACGGGGGCGCCTGTATGCCGGAACTGCTGGAGTACCTGAAGAATACGGAGATGTCCCCGACCGGGTGCGCGGCGCTTGTTACAAGCTGCGCTTCGGGCAGGCAAAGGCAGACCGCGGTGCGCCGCATACTTGAAGAAAAAGGAATAAAAGTGATCGACGAATTTGTCTGCAGAGGCAGCATACTGTTTGTTTCCCTGAATCATCCCGGCGCCGGGGATTTGAAGGACGCAGCCGGCTTTGCTCAGAAGGTCGTGAGCGCAATGACGCAGTCCGGTTAAATTCAGGCAGACGGAAAGTCAAAATGATCATCCGTAATCATAAAAATACCGGTTGATAAACAGGCAGGGGAGGCCTTTCATGAAAAGAACAAAATATCCGGTCCATCCGGATTTTAAAAAATGGGAGAATACATACCCCGTGATCCACAAGGCGGTGCTTCCGGTCATGCAGAAGCTGATGGGGCAGCTCGTTTCGAGAGAAAGATCCTCCGCGGAGATCGCTGTCGCCGAAGAGACGGTCCCTGTCGGAAACGGCAGCACGGTCCGCGCGCTCCTGTATACGCCCGCCGGCACGGGCGAAAACGCGCCCTGCCTTGTGTATTTCCACGGCGGAGGCTTCGTGTTTCCCGCCGCGCCGCATCATTTCAGCCTCGCCCGGGAGTATGCGCTGCGGACGCCCTGTAAGGTCCTGTTCGTAAATTACCGCCTCGCGCCCAAATACCCGTTTCCGGCGGCTCCGGAGGACTGCTTTGCGGCCTATTGCCGGGTCCTCGCCGAAGCCGGAAGGCTTTCCGTCGACCCGTCCCGCGTCGCCGTGGCCGGCGACAGCGCCGGGGGCGGACTGGCAGCCGCCGTCTGCCTGATGGCGCGGGAACGCGGGCGGGCGATGCCCTGCGGACAGATGCTGCTGTATCCGTTCACGGGCAGAAATCCGCAGACCGCATCCATGAAAAAATACACCGACACGCCCATGTGCAGCAGCAGGGACATTGAAAAATACACCGCGCTTTATATACGGAACCCCACGTCGGGAAAACTGGAGTATGTATCCCCCATCGACGCGGGGTCGTTCGGAGGCCTGCCCGAAGCCTATATCGAAACCGCCGAATTCGACTGCCTGCGCGACGGAGGCATCCTTTACGCGGAGCGGCTGCGGGAATACGGGGTGCCGGCGGAACTGCACAACACCGAAGGGACGATACACGGCTTCGACATCGCGCTGAGCAGCGGGATCGTGCGGGCATGCGTCGGACGGCGCATTCTGTTTTTAAAAAGAATATTCGGGATAAAAGAATAAAAAACAGCCGGAATATGCGTATTGCAAAAAAGTCCGGTCTGTGTTATTCTATGTACGGAGCAGAAAAACCGCTTATTTTTATTTTTTCTGAGGAGAAGGACAATGCGACATTTTTCCGTACCGGCGGCAGTGCTGTGCGCGCTGCTTACCGTGAGTCTTTTTATATCCTGCGCCGAAGACCTGCCCGAGCCGGCAGGCGAGACCGAAGTGACCGGCGCCCCCTCGGAGGTGACCGAATTCGAGGAACCGGATTACCCCGAGAAGGACTACGGGGGCAGGGCGTTCAGCATCCTGTATCTTGAGTGGGGAACCTATCAGCACTACTTTTTCGCCGATGAACTGACCGGTGAAAATATGAACGACGCGCTGTATAAAAGGCAGTCGGCCGTCTCTGAAGCGTTCAATATCGTATTTACCCGACAGGGGGTCATCGGACACAACGACGTCAAAACGAATCTCAGCGCATCGGTGCTGGCAGGGGACGGCGCTTATGACCTTGTCCTCGCCCACTGTTATATCCCGCTGACCGCCATGATCACGGAAAACCTGCTGTATAACTGGTACGATATCCCCTTTATCGATATGACCGCCGTCTATTGGAACAGCTATAACGACCGGCTTGCCGTCAACGGCATACTGCCCTTCGCGGCGAGTGATTATATGATCACCGACCCCAACGGTGTGTTTTTCAACAAGGATCTGGTCCGGGCATACAACCTTGAGGATCCGTATGACGATGTCGAAAGCGGAAAGTGGACGTGGACCAGGCTGACCGAGGTCGCCAGAGGGGTGAGCGGGGACCTGGACGGCAACGGCGTCTACAACGAAAACGACCTGTACGGATTCATGGGCGAGCTTGGCTGGCAGTTTGACGGCATACGCAATTCGATCGGCGAAAAAGTGATTTCGGCGGGGGAGGACGGACAGCTGACGGTCAATCCCTACACCGAAAAGACAGCCGGTGCCGTGAATCAGATATACGACCTTCTGTATACGGGCAACACCTCCTTCACATGGGGGTATAACCCGGAATACGACCCCAACCACGGGGGTATCCCGCCGGTCGACTTCGGACAGGGACAGGCGCTCTTCTATCTGGTCCCGCTGAGTTCGGCGAGAGCCTACCGCGCGACCGAAGTGGATTTCGGTATTCTGCCCTTCCCGAAATACGACGAGGCGCAGGAGAGATACATCACCACCAACTGGAGCGGGCTGATGTGCGTGCCCGTCACCGTTTCCGATCCGGAGCTCGTGGGCATCGTCTGCGAGATGCTCGCCGTCGAGGGAAGAAAGTCCGTAAGGCCGGCTTATTTCGACGTGCTGCTCGCCTCCAAGATCGCAAGGGACGAGGAGTCGGTCAGGATGCTCGACATCATCTACGACAACTGCGAGTATGACCTGGGGCTCAATTACAGCGGGGGGAACATATGGTATATGATGAGTCAGCTGATGACCGCAAAAAACACCGATATAGCGTCCTTTTTCGAGAAGAACGTTAAAAACGACCAGCTGCAGCTGGATAAACTCCGCGACGCGTTTCTGAATTACGGCGCCTGACGGGAAGCAGCCTTCTGACTGCGTCCCCGCCGGTCCGGCGGCAGCCGGATACGGGGACACGGTGCCCGGGAAACTGAGGAGAGGGAACCGCTGATGAAAAAGCTTTATCTGATCGGAGGGACGATGGGGGCCGGCAAAACAACGGTGAGCCGGCTCCTGCAGCTCCGTCTCCCGAACAGCGTGTTTCTCGACGGGGACTGGTGCTGGGACGCCCGTCCCTTTGTTGTGACGGAAGAGACAAAGGAGATGGTTCTGCAGAACATCTGTTTTCTCCTCGGCCGGTTTCTGCGCTGTTCCGCATATGAAAATGTGATCTTCTGCTGGGTCATGCACGAACAGGGCATCATCGGCCGTATTCTCGCGAGCATTGACCTTTCGGACTGCGCCGTCCGTTCGGTTTCGCTTGTCTGCAGCGGGGAGACGCTGAGGGCGCGTCTTTCGGAGGATATCGGAAAAGGCGTCCGCACGGAAGACGTGATCTTACGGAGCGTCGCGAGGATCCCGCTCTATGACAGACTGGATACGGTAAAAATAGTCACGGACGGCAAAACCCCCGAAAACGTCGCCGATGAAATCGCGGCTCTGTGAGCCGGTTTTACAGGATCATGTTCAGATAGCTTTTAAAAGCCGAAGGCACGGAATACCGGAGCCTGATCTCCTCAGCGGAGGCCCAGACCCAGCCGGGAATACCGGCTGCCTTATCGGCGGCCGCAAGATAGCCCGTCATTTCCCACTCGAGATGGCTGAAGACATGCTTTGCCGTCCCGAGCGGCTTTATTTGCCCGAAGGTCAGCCCGAGGGAGAGCAGATAGTCCCGGCACTGCTCTTTGGTCAGCTGTCCCGCAAGGTTCGGAAATTCCCAGAGACCTGCCAGAAGGCCGGTCTCTTTTCTTTTCGTCAGCGCGTAGTATCCTTCCGCGGAGACGACGAGAACGGTTCTGCTCTCGGTCCCCCGCGCTTTTTTCCTGCTCCGCACCGGGATCCCGGACGCGATGCCCAGGCGGTATGCCTCGCAGGCGAAACCGACGGGGCAGAGCTCGCAGGCGGGAGAGGAACCCGGCAGGCAGACGAGTGCGCCGAGGTCCATCAGGGCCTGGTTGAAGTCGCCGGGGGAGTCCGGGGAGAGCAGCAGACCGATCAGTTCCTCCGCCTGCTTTTTTGCTTTCGGGCCGGCGATGTCCTCACGGGAGGCTGTCAGGCGCGCTGCGATGCGCAGCACGTTGCCGTCGACGGCGGGCACGGGCAGCCCGAACGCGATGGAAGCGACTGCCCCCGCCGTATAGGGACCGACGCCGGGCAGCGAGAGCAGTCCGGACAGGGAAGAGGGGATCTCCTCCCGGAACTCCGCCGCGATCCGCTGCGCCGCTTTCCGCAGCCGGAGAGCCCTGCCGTAATAACCGAGTCCCTGCCAGAGCTTGAGCAGCCGTCCGTCGTCCGCCGCCGCAAGGGCGCCAATGTCCGGGATCTCTCCGGTGAAGCGGATAAAATAAGGGATGACCGTGTCCGCCCTGGTCTGCTGGAGCATCAGTTCGGATACCAGTATTTTATAGGGGGTCGGGTCCTTCCTCCACGGAAGGGGACGGCCGTTTTCTTTATACCAGAGGAGAAGGTTCTCCCTGAATTTTGCGATATCGGTCATTGTTTCACCTGTTTCACGTCGGTTCCGGCACCGGGAGCCGGCTTTTACATGATTATAACAGATTCCGGAGCGGTTGTCGAGCCCCGCGGCAGCCGGCGGCATTTCCGGGCTCCGTATTTTTGTTCACGGTTATTTTTATAATTGCTATTGATATTGCACGGGCTTTTGTGGTAGAATAAAACAGCGGCATAAACCACTATATTGCGGGAGTTTATCATAAATGGACTATAAAATATCCGAAAAAATGAAGGACATGAAGCCTTCGGCCATACGCGAGATCTTCAAAAGCCTCTCAGACCCGCGCATCATCGCGTTCGCGGCGGGCAATCCGTCGCCGGAATCCTTCCCGGTCGAGGCGATCCGCCGTTTCTCGGCGGACATCCTTCAGAACCGGTCCGATACGGCGCTGCAGTATTCGGTGACGGAGGGTTACCCTCCCCTGCGGGAGGCTGTCGCCGCGCGGCTGAAAAACAGGTTCGGCATCGGACGCGGGGACGATCAGACGATCATCACGTCGGGCGGACAGCAGGCGCTTGAGCTTGCCTGCAAGGTCATGTGCGACGAAGGCGACGCCGTCATCTGTGAAAATCCGTCGTTCATAGGGGCCCTCAACGCCTTCAGGTCGCTCGGGACACGCCTAATCGGGGTGGAGCTCGGGGACGACGGGATCGATATCGCCGCGCTCGAGGAAACGCTGAAGACAGCGGAGCGCGTTAAGCTGATCTATCTCATCCCCACTTTCCACAATCCCGCCGGCATCACGATGAGCCTCGAAAAACGGCGCGCCGTCTACGCCCTCGCCCTGAAATACGGCGTTGTGATCCTTGAGGACAATCCCTACGGGGAGCTGCGCTTTGCCGGGGAGGAAGTCCCGACCATAAAGAGCATGGACACGGAGGGCATCGTAATCTACTGCGGCTCGTTTTCGAAGATCCTTTCGGCAGGCATGCGCGTCGGATTCATGTGCGCGCCCTCGGCCGTGATCCAGAAAGCCGTGGTCGCCAAGCAGGTCGAGGACGTTCACACGGGGATCTTCTTCCAGATGATCTGCGAGCGGTTTTTAAACGATTTTGACGCCGACGGCCATATCCTGAAAATACGGGACCTGTACCGCCGCAAATGCGGGCTGATGCTGTCGGAAATGGACAGGCTTTTCCCTAAGCATGTCCGGTACACAAGACCCGAAGGGGGACTGTTCGTCTGGTGCACGCTGCCTGCGGGATCGGACATTCCGGCGTTCGTGCGCCGTTCGCTCGAGCTCGGGGTCGCCGTGGTGCCGGGAACGGCCTTCAACTGCGATACCTGCGCGCCGTCCGACTCGTTCAGGCTTAATTTCTCCACCCCTTCCGACGAACAGATCGTCGGGGGGATCGGGATCCTTGCCGGCGTGCTGTCGGAAATGCCGAATTAAAGACGGCGGAAAGCCCGGAAAAATTCTGAAAGGCGGTATGTATACTATGAAACTTGCGATTTTTGCGTCCCACCTGCGCTCGCTCGCCGAAGCGGGCATGAATTTTCCCGCGGCGCTTGCGTGGGCCCGCGGGCTGGGCATCGAAGCGGCAGAGGCGGATTCGGGCGAATTTGCCGCGCTCCCGCCGGAAGAATATAAAAAAGTCCTTTCGGAAGCGGGCATGCGCATGATCTCGGTCCACCACCTCTGCCGTTTTTCGGCCGCGGACCCGGATCTCTTCGAACGGGAGGTCGTCCGCAGCATAGAAGCGGCGGAGCAGGCCAAAAAGGCAGGCGCGGAATTTTTCATGCTCGTCCCCGCCTCGCCGCAGGACACCGAAAACGAAGAGGAGAAAGCCCGCGCGCGCCTCTCCATTATCGCCGGCCTTAAAAGAATGACGGAGGCGGTGACCGGACTGATCTTCACGATCGAGAATTTTTCGAGGAAGCTGTTTCCTTTTTCCACGGCGGCCGAACTCTGCGATATGGCGGACCATGTTCCCGGACTGAAGCTGACGCTGGACAGCGGGAATTTCCGCTGCATCGCGGCCGGCGTCACGGAAGGCTACGAGGCGGTCAAAAACCGGCTCGCGTTCTGTCACATCAAGGACTGGGCGGTCGACGCGGACAGCGGTTTCCCCGCTTCGGACGGCGTTTTTCTCCGGGGCTGCCTGCTCGGACGGGGCGTGGTCCCCGTCGGGGAACTGATGTTCCGGCTGAAAACGGACCGGTTTGGCGGGTGGCTGGTCATCGAACAGGAAAGCGCGGGCGGAAGCGTCATGAAGGAGCACATCGAAGCCGCCGTGAAGCTGCTTGCCGCTTATAAATAAAAAATTTTATAAATAAAGAATGCGGGGCGCGGATATGAACGTATTTATCATAACGGACCTTGAGGGCATCAGCGGGATCGGACAGATTTCGCAGGTTGCCGATACGGGAGCCGAAACCTACCGGTTTTCGCTCGAGCGGCTGATGGCCGATACGAACGCCGCGGTCGCCGGCGCTTTTGCGGGGGGAGCCGGTGAGGTCTACGTCGAGGACGGTCACGGCGGCGGGGCCAATTTCATTGAGGGAATGCTGGACAGCCGCGCCGTTCAGGTGAAGAACATGAACGCGGAGCATCTCGATATCCGTAAAATCGGTCTTTTCATGTCGGTCGGGGCGCACGCCATGAGCGGGACCCTCAACGCTTTCCTGGACCACACGCAGTCCTCCCTCGCCTGGCACGATTATACCGTCAACGGCAGGCGGTGCGGCGAGCTGGCGCAGAGCGCCGCGTTCGCCGGCGCCTACGGCATTCCGATGGTCATGGTCAGCGGCGACGAAGCCGCCTGCGCCGAGGGCAGACAGTTTTTCGGCGATATCGAAACGGCGGTCGTTAAATACGCCGTCGGGCGCAACACCGCCCGGCTCATTGACCTTAAGGAAGCGGAAGAACGGATCTTCGAAGCGGCGAAAAAGAGCATGTCGCTCGCGGATAAAATAAGGCCTTTCCGCCCCCTGATGCCCGCCGAGATCAGACTCGAATTCAACCGCGCCGATTACTGTGACAGCGCGATGCAGCGCGGCGGGAAAATCGAACGCCTCGACGCCCGCACGGTGCGCAAAGTCATCCCCGAAATCGCCGCTTTTACCGATCTGCTGTTTTAAAGAAAGTCAGGATAAAATTCATGCATGAAATATTCAAAAAGATCGGCAGCCACGGACTCGTCCCCGTCATAAAGATCGACCGCGCGGAAGACGCCCTTCCGCTTGCGCGCTCGCTGTGCGCCGCAGGCCTTCCGGTAGCCGAGATCACATTCAGGACAGCCTGCGCTGCGGAGGCCATCGAAGCGGTCACGGCGGCCCTTCCCCATATGATCGTCGGCGCCGGGACGGTGCTGACAGAGGACCAGGCCGAGGCCGCGGTGAATGCGGGAGCCGGATTCATCGTAAGCCCGGGTTTCAATCCCAACGTGGTGGGCTGGTGCGTCGAGCATGAAATCCCCGTCGCGCCGGGATGCGCCACCCCGTCCGATGTCGAAGCCGCGATCGAGTTCGGACTCGACACGGTCAAATTCTTCCCCGCGGAGGCCATGGGCGGGGTCGCGATGCTCAAAGCGATGAGCGCGCCCTATCCCGGCATGCGCTTTATCCCCACGGGCGGCATCACCGAAACGAACCTCGCCGATTATCTCGCGGCCGGCTGCGTGCTCGCCTGCGGCGGGAGCTTTATGGTGAAGGAAGAGTATATCAAAAACGGCGAATTCGACAGGATCACCGCCCTGACAAGGTCGGCCCTGATGAACATGTACGGTTTCCGCCTGGCCCACATAGGCGTGAACACCGCCGATACGGCCGCAGCCCGGAAAGCGGCCCTGCTGATGGAGACGATGTTCGGGTTCACCCCGAAAGAGGGAAAACTCGGCATCATGTGCGACGGTCAGCTGGAATTCATGTGCGGTCCGTATTTCGGCGGCTACGGCCATATAGCCATAGCGACAAACTTCATCGAGCGCGCCATGGACTACCTCGGACGCATGGGGTTCGCCTTCCGCGAAAACGGCCTGATATACGGCGACGACGGCAGGATCAACGCGGCCTATCTCGAAGGCGATTTCTTCGGCTGCGCCGTGCACCTGCTCAGGAAAAAATAAAAACAGCGAAACGAAAGGACAGCGGCACACAACATGCTTGAAAAGCTCAGGGAGATCGAGCTGAAATACGAACGGAACCTCGACGAAACGTCCCGCCCCGATATCGCCGGCAATCAGGAGGAATTCCGCAGGCTGATGCGCGAGCAGAAGGCGCTCGCGCCTCTGGTCCGGAAATACCGTGAGTATACCGAGACGGAAAAACAGATGAACGAAGCCGGCGAAATGCTCGCGGACCGTGAACTTGACGCGGAACTGCGCGCCCTGGCCGAAACCGAATATTATGAGTGCCGGCAAAAACTCGGCGGACTTCTGGAGGAGCTCAAGATCATGCTGCTTCCCCGTGACCCCAACGACGACAAGAGCGTCATCGTCGAGATCAGGGGGGGCGCCGGCGGTGAGGAAGCCGCGCTTTTCGCCTATGTTTTATACCGTATGTATACGATGTACGCGGAATCGATGCGCTACAGGACCGAGATCATCTATGTGAACGAAACCGAACTCGGCGGATTCAAAGAGGTTTCCTTCCTCGTCGAGGGGGAAGGGGCCTTTGCGAGGCTGAAGTTTGAAAGCGGCGTTCACAGGGTCCAGCGCGTACCCGAAACCGAATCCTCCGGACGCATCCATACTTCCACCGTCACGGTCGCCGTTCTGCCCGAGGCCGAGGAAGTGGAAGTCGAGATCAACGCGTCCGACCTTAAGATCGAGACCATCAAAAGCAGCGGGGCCGGCGGACAGCACGTCAACAAGACGGAGTCCGCCGTGCGCATCCTCCATATTCCCAGCGGTATCGTCATCGAATGCCAGGACGAGCGCAGCCAGTATAAGAACCGAGACAAGGCCATGAAGCTGCTGCGCACCCGGCTTTTTGATATAAAACAGGCCGAACAGAACGAAAAGATCGCTTCCAAACGCAAAAGCCAGGTGGGGACGGGCGACAGAAGCGAACGCATCCGGACCTACAACTATCCGCAGGGCCGGGTGACCGACCACCGCATCGGGCTGACGCTCTATTCGCTGGAGGATTTTCTCAACGGCGATATCGGCGGCATGCTGGACGCGCTGATCAGCGCCGACACGGCCGATAAGCTCAAAAGCGAGGAACCTTGAACGGGCGGATAAGCAAACAGGCGAACAAGCGAACATAAAGGAGAAGAACACATGATCATCGATGCCAAAGAAACCACGGTCGCCTATCGCTGCCCGAGCTGCGGTTCCTACATCATGAGTCTTGTCGGCGTTTTTTCGCTGTCCGGCGACCTGATCAAACTCAAGTGCAGCTGTTCGGGCAGCGTTCTGACCGTTTGCTATACAGGCGACGGCAAGATAAGGCTTTCGGTGCCCTGCATCGTCTGTCCGCACGAACACAACTACGTGATCAGCTCGGCCGCTTTTTTCGGCCGCGACCTGTTCAAGCTCAGCTGCGCCTACACGGGCGTGGACATCTGCTTCATCGGGAACAAGGACGCGGTGCTCAAAGCCGCGGACGAGAGCGAAAAAGAACTGATGCGGCTGCTTGAGGAAAGCGGGCTCGACGATTTCGACAAGCTCAAGTCCGAGGACACCTCGGGCAGCGGCGGCCTTTTCGGCGGCGCCGCCACGCTCTATGATATGAGCCGGTTTCTGCTGCATGAACTGGCCGACGAAGACAAAGTGATCTGCCGCTGCAAAAAAGGCGAGGAGGGCAGTTACGAACTGGCCGTCCTGGGCGACGAAGACGATTCGGTGCGCTTCTTCTGCGAAAAGTGCGGCGCGTCCGCCTGTTATCCCGCCTCCGAGCTGTTCTTTTCCGACGGCGCCATGCGCCTTGAAAAGCTGTACCTGATGTGATGGCGGATTTCAGGGGAAGCGAAGCTTACCGCGGCATCGCGGATCTGTGGCGCAGGGTGTTCGGCGACGATGAGGAGACGATCGCCTCTTTTTACGGGTCGTTCGACCTGTCGGGAAACGTCTTTACGGCCGTGCTGAACGGAAGGGGCGTCTCTTTGACCTCCGGTCTGCAGCCGGACGGCGGAAAGATCATCGGGCTCGTCAACCGCGTACCGCTTGAGCTCCGCACGGGTGGGAAAACCGTCGCCGGCGGTTATATTTACGCCGGCTGCGTCGACCCGGATCACCGCGGACACGGCATTTACGCCGGCCTGATGCGCGAAGCCGAAAAGGACATGCCCTTTACCGTTCTCATACCCGCGGACGAACCCCTTTTCGGGATGTATCGGAAACTGGGCTATGCAAAGACCGCCGGGACCCCCTTTCCGCACGAAACGGACGGGGAGCGGCTCCGGGACATCCGGACCGAACCGTTCGACGGCGATTACGGTCTGCTGTACCGGTTTTATCTCTCCGGAGGCGGCGACCGCTTTATAAAAAGCAGGCCGTTTTTTGAGTTTACCCTGGCCGATTTTGCCGGACAGGGGAATATTTTTTACATCACGGATCAAAACGGGGAGCGCACGGGCTATATCGTCCGGTCGGAAATCAAAAATACGGTAAAAATTTACGAACTGTTCTGTCTTCCCGGCGAAAGCTGTGATATAATACATGCGGATATTCTGAAAACCGGAAAATACCGGGTCAAAAGCATGGTCCGCGGGATCACGGAGGTCCCGGGGCTGAATCTCTTCGGCGAAGGCTGACGGCGCCGGTCATCCCGTTTTTCTCTTGTTTTTTTATTTTTTACTCAACCGGATCTTTTCGGAAAACAAAATCCACAGGAGGGCAAGAATGGTTTACATATTACTTGCGGACGGCTTCGAGGAGATCGAAGCGCTCTGTCCGGCTGACCTGATGCGCCGCGCGGGCATTGAAGTCACCGTCGTATCGATGAACAAAACGGTCATGGTCCGGGGCTCGCACAATATCGCCGTTTCGGCCGATACCACCGCCGCCGCTCTCCTGCGGGGCGATGTCTGCGAAAACCTCGAGTGCGTCGTGCTGCCCGGCGGAATGCCGGGAGCCGCCCGTCTGGACGCGGATGAAAACACCGACCGGTTCATCGGGGCGGCCCTGCTCAAGGACGCGTACATCGCCGCGATCTGCGCGGCTCCCGCCGTCGTTCTCGGGCCCCGCGGTCTGCTCAAAGGGCGCGAGGCGGTCTGCTATCCCGGATACGAGGAGAAGATGACGGGCGCGCTCCCCTCCGCGAAAAAAGTCGTCCGCGACGAAAAGATCATAACGGCCGCTGCAATGGGCGTGTCCGCGGAATTCGGGCTGGAGCTGATCCGCGCGCTGCGCGGGCTCGACGCGTCAAATAAAATAAAGGAAGCTGTTTTTCTCTGACCTATGTATGAGCTTAAAATACTGAAAAACAACATCAGGACGCAGTACATCGAAAAAAGAAAAGAACTGCCCCCGGATGTGAAGAAAAGCCGCGACGACAGGATCTGTTCGCTGTTTACGGCTCTTGTCACATACCGCTATTCGGACGTGCTCCTGATGTATGTGCCGACCAGGCGCGAGATCGACGTTCTGCCCATTGCACGCCGCGCGCTCGAAAGCGGAAAACGCATTGCCTTTCCGTGCTGCGATATAAAAAGCCATACCATGGTCTTCAGGCTTGTCACCTCCCTTGACCAGCTGACCGTCGCGGGAACGCTCGGTATCCCCGAACCGTCCCCCGACTGTCCCGTTTACAGCCGGGACACGGCGTCCGGAAGGGCCGTCTGCCTTGTCCCCGGGATCGTATACGATAAAAAAGGATACCGGCTCGGATACGGCAAGGGCTTTTACGACAGGTATCTGCCCGCCTTTCAGGGGATCAAAGCGGGGTTTGTCTACAGCGATTTTATCATACCGAATGTGCCGCGCGGACGCTACGACCTTGCGGTCGACGTGCTTGTCACCGAAAAGGGAGTGAAGGCGCTTCATGCAGGCTAAAAAAGTCCGGACGGCGCCCGCGCTCGTCCTGAGCATCCTGCTGCTTTCGGTCGCGTCGCGCTACATCGATTCGGCTGTCCTGGGATACGGCGACCAGCTCTATCTGTCGATGATCGTCCTTCGCCTGATCGTGTTCGTGCTGCCCTGCATCTTCTATATCAAAATAAACGGCACCGGATACCTCTCGGAACTGAACCTGAGGCCGGCGTCTCCCGGGAAGACCGGGTTTCTGCTGCTTGCCTTTCTGGTCATGACGGCAGGCAGCGCCGCCGTCAAAATGCTTCTGGCGTACACGGGCGTTCCGGCGTCGGAATTTCTGCGTTACGAGTCGATGGTCGCCGTCTCGAAGACGACGGAGCTGACCGGCGTGCTGTACATCGCGGCCGCGTTTGCGGTCCTCCCCGCCCTGACCGAAGAACTCGCGTTCCGCGCGGTCATCCTGACCGAATACAACAAAAGCGGGCTTGGTCCGGTCATGTCCCTGCTGTTCACGTCGGTTTTATACGCGCTGACCTCTTTCAGGGCCGAAATGCTCCCCCTTTATCTCTTCACAGGCGCCGTGCTGACCGTCACCGTGTATGTCACCCGTTCGGTTCCGGCCGCCATGCTGCTGCACCTGCTGTACAATCTTTTCAACATCTTCTTCGAGGGATACCTGCTTCGGCTCCTGCAGATGCGGGAAAATCTGACGCTGGTCGCTTTTATCGTCGTCACCCTGTTCCTTTTTTCGCTTGTCCTTATGCTCGGGGAGGCGGAAAGGCAGTATTACAACGAGGCGCTGTCCCCCGACGCGCCCGCTCCCGATGAAAAGTCCGGCAGCCGGAAACCGCAGGCCGGGGGACTGAAGATCATCGGGGAAGCGCTGGGTTCACCGGCATTTCTCCTGTGCCTCGGCGCTTTCGCCGCAGGGATCTTCTTATATGAATAGACACGGAACGTATGCAGACGGCCGCAGGGATCCGGCTGTCGGGAAAGAAAAGAACGTATGAACAAACATGGTCCGGACAGCGGTGAGACGCGTCAGTTCACACCCGTCCGCAAAAACAATGAAAACAATAAGCAGAACGCAGGCGGGACGGCAAACGGTCCGCAGGCGCAGCCCGCCCGTCCGCAGG